>DAISIZ010000001.1:0-7773 GCA_036821745.1 Aurantibacter sp.
AAATAAGCCTGGCCTGATTCATTTATTTTTTCTTTAATTTTTTTAAATTGAAAATATTGATATTTGATGTTAGTATCAAACCAATCTCCATTTTCAAATCTTAAATCCCCTTTGTACTCTAAAATTCTTTTACTTGAGTCAAATTTTATTTTTTCTTTCGCAACTAATTCATTCCCGTCATATCTCTTAGATGAAATAATGTTTTTAGATTTAAATTTATAAACACTTTTTCGAATTCATTTTTCATAATCGCCTAAAAAAACAGTATCATTAACCATAATCTTTTGAGGGATTCCTGTATCCAAAACAAAATGTTTTTTAGTTACTCGTTCTCCAATTTCTGAATAAAAAGATGGCTCTGAATTTTCATTTTGCGCTATTATAAACAATGAAAAGAATAGCATTACAATGAATGATAATTTATTCATCAATTTTAATTTAATCAATAATCAGTTTGGTTCTCGATACAATTTTTGATTTATAAAAACCACCCAAACAGTCGTTTAACTTAGTTTTCATTAGGTCTTCGACTTTAGCCTGTCTTGAGCGATAGTCGAAAGGCTCAGACTGACATTAAGTATTAATAGTTTAACTTATAAGTACTATAATATTCAGGACTTGATACTACCGCCTGAAGACTACCAACTAATCACTAAAATTCTAATTCGGTATCCACTTTTTATCGAAGTTAGGCTTACGCTTTTCTAAAAAGGCATTTCGTCCTTCTTTGGCTTCTTCAGTCATATAAGCTAAACGTGTGGCTTCACCGGCAAATACTTGTTGTCCTACCATACCATCATCGGTTAAATTCATCGCGTATTTAAGCATTTTAATACTCATAGGCGATTTTGCTAAAATTTCTTGCGCCCATTCGTAAGCCGTTTGCTCTAACTCATCGTGAGGAATTACGGCATTTACCATACCCATTTCGAACGCTTCTTGAGCCGAGTAATTTCTTCCTAAGAAAAAGATTTCACGTGCTTTCTTTTGCCCTACCATTTTAGCTAAGTATGCAGAACCGTATCCACCATCAAAACTTGTTACATCGGCATCGGTTTGCTTAAAAATAGCATGTTCTTTACTGGCTAAAGTTAAATCGCAAGTCACGTGTAAACTGTGTCCGCCACCAACTGCCCAACCTGGTACAACCGCAATAACCGCTTTAGGCATAAACCTAATTAAACGCTGTGCTTCTAATATATTTAAACGGTGATACCCATCGTTACCTACATAACCTTGATGTCCACGCGCATTTTGATCTCCACCAGAACAGAAACTGTATACACCATCTTTAGGACTTGGTCCTTCGGCAGAAATTAAAACACAACCAATACTAGTGTCTATAGTTGCATCGTGAAGTGCATCAATAATTTCGGAAGTGGTTTGTGGTCTAAATGCATTTCGCACTTCTGGTCTATTAAAGGCAACTCTTGCGACACCATTAGATTTTTTATAGGTAATATCTTCGTATTCTTTGGCTGTAATCCAATTAGGTTGTTCCATTTTTTAGTATTTTTATCGATATCTCAAAAATAATTCATTTTAAAATAAATATAGGCTTAGTATGAAAAATTATATTGCAGGACTTTGTTTTATTGCTTGCGTAGGAATAACTACCGCACAAAATCGCACATTTACCACAGAAATTGACTTAGAAGCTACAGAAGTTATTAGTCAAGGAAATACAGGAACATGTTGGAGTTTTTCAACATCTTCATTTTTAGAAAGTGAAATAAAACGTATTACCGGAAAATCTATAGATATTTCTGAAATGTATAACGTAAGACATACCTATCCTAAAAAATCTTGGATTTATGTGATGCGTCAAGGAAAAGCACAGTTTAGTCAAGGTGGATTAGCACACGATGTTATAAATAGTATTAGCGAACACGGTTTTGTACCAAACAGTGTTTACACTGGGTTACAAAGCAATGAAACGGGTCACAATCACTCTAACTTAGTACAAACTATTAAACCTATTTTAGAACAAAAGATTAAGGAAAAAATAAGCGATTGGAAAACACCAGTAGATTCTATATTAGACACTAAATTAGGTAAAGACATCACTACTTTTATGTATGATGGTAAACCGTATACTCCAAAAGAGTTTATGTCTTCTTTAAAGATTAATCCTAAAGATTATATTAGTTTAACGTCTTTTACACATCAACCTTACAACAGTAATTTTGTGTTAAATATTCCTGATAATTTTTCTAATGGATCATATTATAATATTCCATTGGATCAATTAGTCAAAACTACAAACCACGCACTTAAAAATGGTTATACTATTGCATTAGATTGCGATGTTAGTGAAGCAACGTTTTCGTCTAAACACGGTATTGCAGTGGTTTTAGAAAATGAAAAAGAGAAAGATGTGACTAAACTGTTAAAAGAAAAACAAATTACAGCAAACTATAGACAACAAGAATTTGAAAACTATAATACAACTGATGATCACTTAATGCATATTATTGGTTTGGTAAAAGATCAAAACGGTACAACATATTATAAAGTTAAAAACTCTTGGGGAAAAGGATCTAAACGAATTGGAAACGATGGTTTTATTTATATGAGTGAAGCTTTTTTTAAGCTAAAAACAGTATCTATCCTACTACACAAAGATGCTGTACCTAAAATAGTTACATCAAATTTCTAGTTAAATTTGAGTTAATAAAACGATGCAAATACCATTATATCGTTTATTTTATGATTTTTATCGAAAAAAGAGCTCTATTTTATTAAATATTTAAAATAGGGTTCTTTTTTGGCTTTAAATTTGCGCTATCATTAAAAAACCAGCATAATGAAAATACAAAATAGTAATTATTTAAAAGATGTTATTGAAGTGTTTCCTTGCAACATAGGTAAAGTATTTTTTTGCAAAGATCTGGCTATAGTAGAAGCAAAACAAGGGATGCATGTATGTTATGAAAACACAAAAGACTTGGCCATAAAGATTAAAGATTTTTTTGGCTCTAGGAAATTTGGGCTAATTTCTAACAGAATTAACGATTATTCTGTAGAAATATTAGATTATGAGCGTTTCTACAATTATTTACCAAATCTTGTAGCGCACGGTATTACTTATTACAATACAAAAACTAGTTTTAATGTAGAACTAGAAAAAAAATATATTGGTGTTCCATTATTTTGTAATAATGACCTTAAGTATGTTTTTGAAAACGTTAAGATTCAATTAAATTAAAAAATATAAATTTTATTTAAGCTCCAAATTATTTAACTCAATAATTTGGAACTTTTGTTTATTAGGGAATAAATGAAATTGTTATGTGGAGTATTTTCTTCCATCATTAATCTACAAATAATGATTTGCTTTTTATAAATAATTGATAAACAGTGTTTTATATAAGGTTATACCTAAACGAATATACTTGTTTTTCAACGAAAAAAAACAATTTGAGAGATATTAAACCATATCTTTAATACAAATTAATAGTCATAATTTATTGCTTTTGAAAATTCAAGATTCACATATCTTAAAAGAAGTTATTGAAGTTTTCCCTTCAGAAGTTGGAAAATTATTTTTTCTGAAACGTGTGGTTATTATTGAAATAAATGAAGGTGTACATTTAAATTACATAAATGCGGAACAAATCTTTTTAAAAATAAAAGACTTTTTTGGGAACAAAAAAAGGATTGGTATTATATCAAACAGAATAAATAATTATTCGATACAAGTTTTAGACTACCAAAAGTTTTTTAATTACATCCCAAATATTAAGTTATACGGAATAGTACATTATAACAAACAACATTTTTATAGCTATCAAATAGAAAAACGCTTTAGCCCTATTCCACTTCAAAACTATAATACAATTGATGAAGCGTTAGATTATACACTCGCTATGCTAAATAAAAATGCTTTTAAGCATTTAGCTTAAACCATTTTAATTCCGTCTGTCTCTAAAGTAATCTGTTTAGCTTTATATAGAGATCCTATCGCCTTTTTAAAGGTTTTCTTACTCATTTCTAATGCATCTTTAATGTCTTCTGGTGAAGATTTATCTGTTAATGGAATAAACCCAGAGTTATCATCTAAATATTCTAAAAGCTTTTGTGCATTAGGTTCTATATTTCTATAACCTATTTGTCCTAAACTAATATCTAACTTATTACCAGGTCTTACTTTTTTAACAATTCCTTTTAAACGGTCACCAACATGGATGTCTTGAAAAATATTGTCTTTATAAATTAAGCCAAAGTGCTTGTCATTAACAATAACATTCATTCCTAAGTCACTAGGATGAGATACAATAATATCTACTTCGTCAAATTCTTGAACCGTTAATTCTTTGTTATCCAAAAAACGTTTGGTTTTACTCGTTGCAACTAAACGCTCGCTAATTTCATCTAAATAGCAATGTACTAAGTACCAACCACCTTTTTTCATAGGAAAGGCTTGCTCTTTAAACGGACAAAATAATTCTTTTACTAAACCGAAGTCTAAAAAGGCTCCGTGATTAGTTACGGCATTACAACGTAGCATCGCAAATTCTCCTTTAATAATATAAGGATCATCCGTAGTTGCAATGATACGTTCGTCGTTATCCAAATAAATAAAAACTTCTAAGTCGTCACCAATTTCAAAGGCTTCAGGCACATAACGATTTGGTAATAAAACCTCATTACCATCGGCATCACCTAAAAATAAACCAGGTTCAGTATCTCTTAAAATTTCTAATGTTTGGAATTCTCCTATATGTATCATAGTGCAAAAGTAATCATATTAAGCTAGAGAACTAAAAAAAGCGTTACAAAAAGTAACGCTTTTAAATATCTTAAATAAAGAGTCTACTATTTGTAAACTGCTTCTTTTTTAAAGTGCTTAGCTAATAAATAATAAACTACAGCTCTGTATTTGTTTTTGTTAGAACGACCATAAGTATCCATTACAGAATCAATCGCTTTGTCTAAATCTGCTCCATCACTTAATCCTAATTTTTTAATTAAGAAGTTGTTCTTTACTGTATCCAATTCTTTTTGATCAGATCCTGATACTGTTGACGCATCTTTGTTATAAATAGATGGTCCACAACCAATAGTCACTTTAGTTAAAAAATCCACGTCTGGAGTTACACCACATTTATCTTTTAAATCTGCAGTGTATTTTGTGATTAATTCGTCACGTTTACTCATAATATTAGTTTAAGTTGTTATTAATTTGAACTTAAATATACAAATTATTTCTTTCCGCTCTAGCGATAAACAAAGAAAAACTACTTAATGTATTTAAAATAATCTAACAATACGGTATCATTAACTTCACTTGGCGTAAAAATTTCTAACAATTGCGGTTTATCATCTTTAGCAAAAAAAGAAGTTAATTCGGTTTCAACTTCTAAACTGTTTTCTGCTTTGTTATATTCAAAACCATACATTTTACATAAATGCTCAGCCGTTAATTGATGCTTGGTTTCAAAATAAGTATCGAAATTTTCTGTGTTTTTGTGTCCAGGTAAGATTCTAAAAATACCGCCGCCACTATTATTCATTACAATAATTTTGAAATTATTAGGGATATAATTATTCCATAGCGCATTACTGTCATAAAAGAAACTTAAATCACCAGTAATACATAATGTAGGTTGTTTATGCATTGTTGAAGCTCCAATTGCTGTACTTGTACTACCATCTATACCACTTGTACCTCTATTACAAAAGACTTTTAACGTTGAATTTAAATCGAATAATTGTAAATATCTAATGATAGAACTATTAGCCGATTGCAACATATAATTACTTGGAATAACTTGCGTAATATGATGGAACACTTTAAAATCTGAATAAGGAATTAATGTCATATAAGCCTTATGCTTTTCTCGCATAGCATCTAACTTATGTGTCCAAAAATCTTGAAAACTACTTTTTACAGGCGAAAAAGTAAAGGATTTAAAAAACGTATTTAATGGCATTTTAAACCAATGATTTAGAATAAAAAAAGTATCATTAGCTTTTCTTATACCAACGTGATAATGTGCTTTTGGTTTGTATTTACGTAAAAACTGTTTGATTTTTTTAGACACCACTAAACCCCCAATGGTTAATAAAACATCCGGTTGTAATTCCTTAAATTCTACATCAGTTAAAGCAGCAATTAACTTATCTATACTTGGTATACTTTTATCGTGATGTAAATTAGAAGTAGTTTCACTTAAAATAAGAACGCTTTCATCTTTAGCTAAAGCATTTACATACTGTTGCTCTAAACTATTAGGGTTTAAAACACCAACCAATACTATTTTTTTAGTTGAATTTTGCCACAAGTTTTTAAATGTCTCCAATTCCGAAAAACTAGAAGATTCTTCTGGGAAATCAGTCGGTTTTACAACTACAGAAAGTTCATTTACTCTATCATACAAAGGCTCGTTAAAAGGACAATTAATATGAACTGGCAATTGTTTTGAGATAGACGTGTTTAAAGCGTTATTTATTTCAGATTCATTAAACTCTTGAACATTTTGCTTTAAACCCAAGGTGTGTTCTAACTTATTTTCAATGCTTTGTATAATTGATAATTCTTGTTCTTCTTTAGTGTAAGGACTCTCTTCATTAATATCTTCCTTTAAATTTGCTGCATAAGAAATATGTGAACCAAAAACGTCTTTTTGATGTATGGTTTGTCCGTCTCCAATACCAACCAAATAATTTGGTCTATCGGCACTAATTACGACTAACGGAATATGACTATAAAAAGCTTCGGCAACTGCTGGAAAATAGTTTAAAACAGCACTACCAGAAGTACAAACAACAACTACAGGAGCTTTAATTTGTTGTGCAATTCCCATAGCAAAGAATGCTGCCGATCGTTCATCGACAATACTATAACAGGTAAAAAAATCGTCGTGAGTAAAACCTATTGTTAAAGGCGCATTACGGCTTCCAGGAGATAATACAATGTGTTTAATATTTTTGGCTCTGCATAACTGAATTACAGTTTGTGCTAAAGGAATTTTAGGATATGTCATAGATACTGTAAAAATACAAAACGATTAAATTTGACTTATAACATTTATGTAAAGATTTTGGTTTAATTACTATTCTATATAATGTCTAAACTACCTTTACCTTCACGAATGACCTCTACCTCACCATTAGTAAAGTCTAAGATTGTAGAAGCTTCGTTATCTCCATAGCCGCCATCAATTACAATATCCACTAATTTATTCCATTTTTCATAAATTAACTCTGGGTCAGTGGTGTATTCTAAAATAGTATCGTCATCTTTTATTGAAGTAGATACAATTGGGTTTCCTAAAGCTCTTACTAAATCTAAAATGATATTATTATCTGGTACACGAATACCTACCGTTTTTTTCTTTTTAAAGACATTTGGTAAACTTTTAGAACCAGACAAAATGAAAGTATATGGACCAGGCAATGCCTTCTTTAGAATCTTAAAAGTTGTCGATTCTATTTGTTTTGTATAATCACTTAAATTACTTAAATCGTGACAAATAAAAGACCAATTGGCTTTCTCAAGCTTTACGCCTTTAATTCTTGCCAATTTCTCTAAAGCTTTAGTATTAGTTATATCACAACCTAAACCATAAACAGTATCTGTAGGATAAATAACTATTCCGCCTTTTTTAAGTACATCAACAACACGCTTAATGTCTTTTGGATTTGGATTTTCTTCATAAATTCTTATCAATTCAGCCATTTTGCGTAAATTCTAATTTTAATACTAAGTTAGATACAAAATAGATATGAAAAAAATGTTAAGAAAAATTTTGCCTCTTCAATAAGAGA
>DAISIZ010000001.1:7783-28772 GCA_036821745.1 Aurantibacter sp.
CCATATGCTTTAATTGCTCTGAATCTAAAAATGAAAATCCGCCATTAATTAACCCAAATAGTAGTTCAGTAGCAACAGAAACTGCAGAAATGAATTTAGTGGATGTTGTTTATGGGAATGATAATGAACAGGTTTTTGATTTATACTTGCCTGAAAATAGAACTGAAAATACTAAAGTGATTATATTAATTCACGGCGGTGGCTGGTCTATTGGAGATAAATCGAGTATGAACGCTTATAAAACAATTGCAAAACAAGACTTACCTGGTTATGCTGTTGCTAATATGAATTACAGACTAGCTTCTCAAGGTGTATCACCATTTCCTATGCAATTAGAAGATATTAGCTTATTGGTTAACCATTTAAAAAACGAACAAAGTAACTACAACATTTCAGACCAAATAGCTTTTGTTGGCGTTAGTGCTGGTGCACATTTAGCGATGTTATGGAGTTATAATTACGATACTAACAATCAAGTTAATATGGTTGGTAGCATTGTCGGTCCAACTGATCTAAACGATTCTAATTATCAAAACAACCCTGATTTTCCAGTAAATGATATCTTAACTTTTTTTGGTGCTACACCAACACAAGAGTTTTTAGAAACTTATAGTCCATATCATAATGTTACAACTACAAGTCCTCCAACTATTTTATTCTATGGAGGAAATGACACATTAATCCCAACAAGTCAAGGTGTTAATTTAGATGCTAGACTTACTGAATTAGGTGTAACACACGAATTTACACTATATCCAAATGAAGGTCACGGATTGATTGGCCCAAATTTGTTTGACACTTGGACTAAGTTAAAGGGGTATATAATAACACACCATTAATAACCTCTTAAACGGCTATTTCTGTTATTTCTATTAAACGGACTTTGTGAACGTTGAATAGGACTATTATCTCTATGAGCATTATCAGGAATTGGATATAACTCTTTCCATTTTTTCTTTTTAAACTTAAGCCACTTTTTAAATTGCTTTTTCTTTAAGGCTTGCTTTAAGCTAGTATCTAAAGACTTTTTAATTGTCTCTATTTCAGTTCTAAGTGGTGCTAATGCTTCCGATGTTTTTTGAATAGACGATCTAAAAGCTCTTTCGTCTTTATTTAACTCATAAGACTTAATTTGTTGATTCAAATTAATTTCAGAAATGTCCATTAAATCTTTCTTTAAAAGTGTCACTTCTTCTACTTTTAAATTATAAGATGTTATAATGTCTTTAACAGTAGCAATGTTAGCCTTATCTTTCAGTTTTGTGGCTTCAACAACCTCATCATTAAAATAAGTAATTACACCTAAAAATTTCTTAGCGTCAAAATCTGGTATTTTTGGTGTCTTAGCTTGCTGTGCAAAACTAAATCCAACCATAAATAACATTAAAAATAAACTATAAATAACTTTCATTGTAAATAATATTAAGGTCTAGGTTTTGTTCTTAATACTGTCAATTTAGCAAAACGTAATAATAATTTTTTAGTTCCACCAACATCAAATTTAATCTCTGCTTTCAGATCAGTTCCTTTTCCTTCAATATTCATTACTTGACCTCTACCAAAACGATCGTGACTTACCGTTTGACCTGGAATTAACTCTGTAGTTACTTCTTCTGGATTTGGCGCATCTGCAACACTTAACTTTGTTAAGTTTTTAGGCGTAGATGGTACGAATTTTTCTGGAGCTTTTCGACTAACTTTCTTTTTAACTTCTGGCATAACAGCTTTTTTAAATCTAACTTTATTAGGTGTAACATCACCAAAAATATCGACAGAAAGCATAGGGTTAATACGCATTTCTTCTTTTGGTGTAATATATTCTAAATATTGGTCGTCTATTTCTTCTATAAATCGGCTAGGCTCCGAGTCAACTAATTTTCCCCAACGATATCTTGATAACGCATAGGTTAAATAAGCTTGTTTCTCAGCACGGGTCAAAGCTACGTAAAATAATCGTCTTTCTTCCTCTAATTCACTGCGAGTATTCATACTCATAGCACTTGGAAACAAATCTTCTTCTAATCCAACCACAAAAAGATGGTTAAATTCTAATCCTTTTGATAAGTGAATAGTCATTAAAGCAACGTGATCATCATTACCTTTTTCGTTATCTAAATCGGTAGCTAAAGCGACATCTTCTAAAAACTCTGGTAATGAACCTCTTGAGTCTGCAACTTCTTCTTGTCCTTCAACAAAATCTTTTATACCGTTAAGTAATTCTTCGACATTTTCAAGTTTGGCAACACCTTCTGGCGTTCCATCTTTATTAATTTCTTTTACTAAACCGGTCACTTTAACAACGTGCTCTGCTAATTCAAAAGCATTCGCCGTTTCATTCATTACCTGAAACGTTTCAATTAAATTAGAAAACTCGACTAATTTACGCTTTGCTCCTGCATTTATGCCAATTTCAACTTTATCTATATTTTGAATCACTTCAAAAATAGAACGTTTATAACCATTAGCAGCAACCACTAATCGGTCTACAGTTGTTTGACCAATTCCTCTTGCTGGATAATTAATCACACGTTTTAGTGCTTCCTCATCCTTTGGGTTTATAATTAATCTTAAATAAGACAATACGTCTTTAATTTCTTTACGTTGGTAAAATGATAAACCACCATAAATTCTGTACGGAATATCGCGCTTACGTAACGCGTCTTCCATAGCACGCGATTGTGCATTTGTACGGTATAAAATGGCAAACTCGTTATTTTTAAGTTGCTCATTCATTTTAGCTTCCCAAATGGTGCTGGCTACAAAACGACCTTCATCACCATCGGTTAAACTGCGGTGTACTTTTACTTTTCCACCATCGTCATTAGCTGTCCAAACAATTTTATCTAACTTGGTTTTATTGTGTTCTATTACAGAATTGGCAGCGTTTACAATATTCTTTGTTGAACGGTAATTCTGCTCTAAACGATACTCTTTAACATCGTCGTAATCCTTTTGGAAGTTTAAGATGTTACTAATATTTGCACCACGGAAGGCATAAATACTCTGCGCATCATCACCTACCACACATATATTCTGAAACTTGTCTGCCAGTGCACGAACAATTAAATATTGTGAATGGTTGGTATCTTGGTACTCATCAACCAAAATATAACGGAACTTGTCTTGATATTTTGCTAATACCTGCGGAAAACGGGTTAATAACTCGTTGGTACGCAATAGTAAATCGTCAAAATCCATAGCACCAGCTTTAAAACAACGGTCTACGTATTCTTGATAAATCTCTCCCATTTTTGGACGTCTTGCCATAGCATCGGCTTCCAATAAATCGGGATTTTTAAAATATGATTTAACGGTAACTAAATTGTTTTTATAAGATGATATACGAGAATATACTTGTTTGGTCTTATAGATATCTTTGTCTAATCCCATTTCCTTAATGATAGAACCCATTAATTTTTGAGAATCTTGTGTATCGTAAATGGTAAAGTTACTTGGAAATCCTAAATGGTAACCTTCAACACGTAAAATACGTGCAAAAACCGAGTGAAACGTTCCCATCCATAAGTTTTTAGCTTCGCTTTCACCAACAATCTGACCAATACGCGCTTTCATTTCGCGAGCGGCCTTGTTTGTAAAGGTTAAAGCTAAAATATTAAACGAGTCTATACCTTTGTGCATTAAATATGCCATACGATAGGTTAAAACACGGGTTTTTCCAGAACCAGCACCTGCAATAATAATCATTGGACCATTAATTTGAACTGTTGGTGCGTATTGTGCTTCGTTTAATTGACTTAAATATTGTTCCAAATTGTTATGTTTTTTCTGAGTCTAACAAAAATAAGAATTGTCTCTCGTTTACCTCTTATAGATTCAAAAATAATTATAAAAGTAATAGACTTTTTTATGTGCTTTATAGCATTAAACTTTAATACACATCAAAAAAGCATCACAACGCCTTACAGTTTGATGCTTTTAAGTTAAAATATATAAATGTTTCTTTTTAGGGATGCGACTTGAGGCATTTACTTTATGTTTCATTTACACCTTCTAAGATATTCAACATCTCAGTGTTTTTTAATTCAAATGTTATAAGTGTAATGAACAATGTAATACTCGTAAAGAAATTATTAAGCCCATAAAAAAAGCATCAGTCTTTGGGTAAACTGATGCTTTTTTTAACTAACTAATCAAATATGAAATAATAGATGTTTCTTTTTAGGGATGCACTAAGACATTTACTTTATGTTTCATCTTCTACTCAAAGATACAACTACAATAGACCTTGAATCAGACATTTGTAATAAGTGGTAACGAACTTGTAATAAATGATAGTATTACATTTTCAATAGAATTTAAAGCACAAAAAAAGCATCAACCTTTGTGAGAATTGATGCTCTTTAAACTAACTAACCAATATGAAATGAAGATGTTATCAATCATCTTCCATACAAAGATACTATGCCTTTGCACTTTTATTCAGACGATTGTAATAAGCGTAAGTAAACTTGTAATAAATGATGTGATTATCTATTCAGCAATATCTAACACACAAAAAAAGCACCAGCTTTGGGAAAACTGATGCTCTTTAAACTAACTAACTATATGAAATGAAGATCTTACTTTCTAGGGATGCGATTTGAGGCATTTATTGTTGTTTTCATCTTCGGTACAAAAATATAACAGTCTTAAACATTAATTAATTGTTTTGTAATAAGTGTATAGAAACGTGTAATAAGTGTTCTGTTTAGTACATAATCTTTTTAGTTGAAAAGTAAAAACAATCAATATTATGATATTTTCATTTAAAATATAATAGTCTATAAACACCTAATTTAGTTATAACGTTGAATAAAACCGTTTGAAATCCGTTTTCTTTTTTTTTAGATATATTTTTACCAAAACTATTACTTAAAAGCCAACCTATTTGAAGTCTTTATTTTGTAAAAGTGTACTCTTACTTCTACTTTGCTTAACTGCGAACACTTTTGGGCAATCTAAGAAACTCTATCAGAAAACATTTACAACTCAAGATGGTTTAGAAGTAGACAACATAAATAGCTTATGTTATGACAATGATGGTTTTTTATGGTTAGGCGGAAGTAACTTAGGAAGCAGAACCATCATTATAAGTGATAAAAAATTAGCCTTACAACGCTTTAATGGCCATACGTTTCATAGTATTTTCTTACCAGAATTAGAAACCCCAATAAAATCTGTTGAACATATTTACAAACGAAACGATGGACAATTCTATTTGGTGACCAAATTAGACAAAGGTTACAAATTGTTTCTATTTAATCCTTATACAAGTCAATTTAAAGCAGTTGACTTTGATTCACCTGTAGATGGTTTATCAGATATTTTCACTTACAATAACGAAGATTATGTTTTAACCCAAAAAGGCGCAACCATAGCATTACAAAAACTAAAAGCAGACTTATTGCCTACTGAAATATTCAAATTTGAATTTACTGAGAAAAAATTCCAAATAGAAAATTCCAGCAAAATCATTCCTTTTAAAGATTTCGTGTTGTTAACCGATGATAATTTCCCTGTAAAAGTTTTAGACTAGAATGGTAAGCTATTAAAAACTATAGACCAAGTACATAGCAATAAAACGCTTGAAGCTAAACGCGTGGTTATAGATGAAGTCTTTATAAATAACCAAACGCATTATGTGTTTTTACGTAACAATCCTAACCTTTATAAAATTGATGTTGCTTCTAAAGACCTTGTTTTAGTTGAAAATAATGCGCTACCAAATATACATTTAAATACCTTTAATGATGAATTAGAGAATAACTTAATTTTGCTTTAGAAAATGAAAGCTTAAGTTTTAATTCCTTTGAAAATTCGCAACTAAAACAAACCTACAACTTAGACCTAAAAGCTCAAAACGGTATAAAAGTAGCTTCTAAAAACTTAAAAAAAGAAGTTTGGTTAGCTACAAATAGTGCGTTACATTATTTTAAATTCCCGAGTACTATTGTCAAAAACTTTTTGCCAAATCATCAGTTTAGAGCAATAAAACCTCTGGATTCTATAAACTATTTAGTCGCTACCGAAAATGATGGCTGGTATAAAATAAACCTCGAAACGGAAGCTATTGAACCTTATGACATTTTCCTAAATCATAAAAAGGCTAAAATGCCATCGCGTAATTTTATTATAACAGACAGTATCATTTGGGCAAACGGAAATGCTGGGATTATTAAAGTGAACCCAAAAACACGTTTTACTGAAAGCTTTAGACATTACCCTATTATCGATTTTAAAAAAGCCAACGACTCCACGCTTGTTTATGACAACTAATGGTTATCACTTAATGCAATTTAATACCAAAACACATACGCATTCACCTTTAATAAAAACAGATTCATTATTTATTTACGATCTTGAAATTAAAGCGAACAATCTTGTTATTGCAGGAACAAATAAAGGTTTAATGACTTATAATTTAAGCACGCAAAAATCGAAATTTTATAACTCTAAAACGGACTTAAAAGACCCTTTTATTTTAATGTTAACGCATCATAAAAACTATGGTTATTTATTAGGCACACGTTCTGGAAACATTGTGGCTTTTAATCCAGAAACCGAAACTTTTAATACCATTTACAAAGACGAATACCAAGCTGGAATAGCAACTATTTTATTTGATGATAACTTGTGGTGGATTAGCACTTTTAATGGTGTGGTGGCTTTTAACCCAAAAGACCAAACAAACACACGTTTTTCGGAAAAAGATGGTTTTAGTCATTTTGAAGCCAATAGATATAGTGCTTTAAAAACAAATAATGGTTTATTTATTGGAACCGTAAAAGGTTTAAATTACTTTAATCCAAAAGCGCTAAAACGACAAAACGATTCGGCAACATTAGCTTTATTAAAAGTGAAGCATTTTAACACCACTAAAAAACGTTTTGTAAATGACTATAATCGAAATCATTTTAACGCTAATTACACCATAAATTTACCAAGTGAAAACCGTGCATTAGAAATAGATTTTGGACTAAAACATATAGATGCAGTCAATAAAGGCTACACCTACAAATACCGCTTAAACCAAAAAGACTGGATAGACCTAAAAGCTAAAAACAGTATTCAGATTCCTAATTTAGCTTCTGGAGATTATGTTTTAGAAATTGAAGCCAATGATTTTTCGGGACATAAAATTGGAACATCGTTAACTATAAACATTAACAGTAATGCGTTTTTCTATAATAAATGGTGGTTTTATGTATTAATATCTACAGTAATTATTTCCATACTATTATGGATGCTTAACCAAACCAACATAAGGCGTCGTTTGCAAATGCAATTTTCGCAAGGTTTAATTCAATCTCAAGAAGATGAACGCAAACGTATTGCCAGGGAATTGCACGATAGTATTAGTCAGCAATTAACGCTTATTAAAAAGAAAGCACAAAACACCAATCAGGAGGAAATTACCACACTTACGCACAATACTTTAGAAGAAGTCCGCGCCATTTCTCGTGGCTTATATCCGCCATTATTAAAACAATTAGGCTTAACTGAAAGTATAGAGCAACTTATTTTAGATGTCGACGAGCAAACTAATTTATTTGTTTCAGGCGATGTTGACCCAATTGATGCTTATTTTAACGAAGCCCAAACACTAAACTGCTACCGTTTTATTCAAGAATGTATAAATAACACCTTAAAACACGCCAATGCCAAAGCGCTTTCGGTAAGTGTTTTAAAGTTTAATCATAGTATTACTATTTCAATTCAAGATAATGGTAAAGGTTTTGATGCTTCAAACGCAAAAAAACAAAATAGCTTAGGTTTAAAAACCATTTACGAACGAATTCGTATATTAAATGGTGAATTAACCATAGACAGCAAACCTTATAAAGGCACCACAATTACAGCAAAACTACCACTAAACAATGGCTAAACACTTAAATATTATTGTTGCAGACGATCATCCTATGCTGTTAAAAGGTTTAACCGAAGAGTTAACCACTAACGGCTACAACGTTATTGCTACTGCCCAAAATGGTGCAATTGCTTTAGAACACATTACAACACTAAATCCAGATATTGCTATTTTAGATATTGAAATGCCTTTGCTTACAGGTTTTGAAGTCATTATTAAATGTGAAGACAAAGCCCTAAAAACAAAATTTATAGTCTTAACCTCTCACAAAGAAAGTCGATTTGTTTACAAGGCCAAAAACTTAAATATTTCAGGTTATTTATTAAAAGATGAACCATTTACAGAACTACAAAATTGCCTTAATGCCATAAAAAACGGAGACACCTATTTTAGCTCTACATTTAATGCCGTTTTTGACAATGAAGTTTCTCCTGAGTTAGAAAAAATAAATTTTTTATCGCCTTCGGAAAGAACTATTGTGCGTTTAATTGCCAAAGGAAATACGTCAAGAGATATTTCGGAATCACTATTAATTTCTATACGAACCTTACAAAAACACCGAGCAAACATTCTAACTAAATTGGGATTATCCTCTAATACTGATGCACTTTCGCTTTGGGTAAATGACCATAAAGACCTAATTCTCTCATTATAAAAGCATAAGTATATAAGCACACTACGTAGCCCTACGTATTTTTAGACAACTATACGTATTGTTTAAGTCTTGTAACTCTATTAACTTGCATATAAGTTTAACCAACTTATAATATACCCTAAGAAGCCATTGTATTTTTTATAATGGCTTTTATTTTTATCTATGTACTTAAAAAAAGAGTTAAACAATAACAGCTATGAAAAAACTACTACTAATCGCAACCCTTTTTATTACAGCATTTAGCTTAAATGCCCAAACCACAGCAATACCAGATAACCATTTTGAACAACGTTTAATTGACTTAGGCTTAGACACGACTTTAGACGGACAAGTTTTAACAAGTAATATTAATACAGTAACTACTTTTACAATAAATTCTGGTTCGTATAATCCATCAAATTTAACAGGAATTGAAGACTTTACTGCTTTAGAAAACTTAATTGTTATAGGAAGACCTGCATTAACAACTGTAGATTTATCTAACAATACAAATCTTATTAATGTTGATTTGACTGCTAATTTTAATTTAAATTCTACTTTAGACTTTTCAAATAGTCTTAACCTTTCAACGCTTAATGTAAGTGGTAACTTAAGTCTTTCAACGCTAGATGTGAGTAATACAAACCTTTCATCTCTTGATGTAAGCAGTAGCTCAAACCTTTCATCTCTTGATGTAAGCAATACAAGTATTTCAACTCTTGATGTAAGTAATAACTCAAATCTTTCAACGCTTAATGTAAGAAATACTAACCTTGCTTCGCTTGATGTAAGTTCTAACTCAAATCTTTCAACGCTTGATGTAAGTAATACTAACCTTGCTTCGCTTGATTTAAGTGCTAATACAAATCTTACATTTTTAAAAACAAGTAATGTGTCAAGTTTAGATACGGTAAAAATTCCAATAAGTATATCAATATTAAATTTAAGGGGAACAGCTATAACAAGCTTAGACTTAAGCACGCATATAAACCTTACAAGTTTATTAGTATTTAATAATAGTAATTTAACAGAATTAAATTTACAGAATGGTGTAAATACAATGCTTAATCAATTTAATAGCACCGCAACACCAAATCTATCTTGCATTCAAGTAGACGATGTTACGTATGCAAATACGACTTGGAATAATGTTGATAATGCAAACGTTTTTAGTACAGACTGTACTGGAACAGCTTTTAACTTTGATGGCATAGACGATTATGCGGTGGCAATAAATCCTTCTGTTTTAGATATTACTACAGGTACCATAGAAATGCGTACTAAACCCCAAACAAAAACCACAAAACAAACCATTTTAGGCTATCGCAGTAGTAATGGAGGTAGTTACAAAATATCTATTCAATTTATTAGAAAACTTATCTGGTATTGGTTTCTGGAACGGAAGTAGCTACTTAACAATTCCCTTTTCCTTTAACGAAAACCAATGGTATAACATAGCCGTGACCGATGATGACTCTGGTTTTACAAGACTCTATATAGATGGCGAATTTACGGGTACATTTGCTTCAGAATTTGGTACTGCAACCGGCTCCAGCTTAAACTTATATATAGGTGTAGATTTTCCATTAAACGAATACTTTAAAGGCGATATTGGAGATATACGTATCTGGAACACCGTTAAAGAAGAAGGCACAGCTAGTTGTAAGCCTTCTGCATCTGGAGTAGATTTATTGGCTTATTATAATTTTAATCAAGGTCTAGCTGGTGCAGATAATAGTATTGTTAACACTATTTTAGATAGTACAAGTAACGCCAACAATTTACAATTAACCAATGTGGCATTAACAGGTACAACAAGTAACTGGGTAAACACAGACAATATCATTTTTGATACTGACTTACCTATAGTATTTACACAAGACATTACCATAAGCTTAACGTGTAGCGAACCTGTAACAATAGCACCTGAAGATGTAGATAATTTTTCGGGTGATAGTTGTGGTATTGAATCACTATCTTTAGATATAGATACATTTGATATTACAATTTTAGGTGTAAACACAGTAACATTGAGTGCAACAGATTTTTATGGTAACGTAGCCTCACAAACTGCACAAGTCACTGTTGTAGATTATAATCCTACCCGATTATATGTTAATGCAACTGCTGTAGGAAACAATAATGGTACAGATTGAGCAAATGCGTATAACGATTTACAAAGCGCCATCACATTTGCTTCAAATTGTACAGATATTCAAGAAATTTGGGTAGCATCTGGAACTTATAAGCCTAGTGTACATCCGCGTGAGGTTTCAGATTACGGAGTAATGGCACAAAATTTAATTAAACACCTTTCATTTAGTAAATGGCGTGGCGTTTTATGGTGGATTTTCGGGTAATGAAACATCCGTTTCTGAAAGAAATTTAGAAGTAAATAAAACCATTTTAAGTGGTGAGATAGGAGACCTTAATAACACTCAAGATAACACTAATATTGTTGTGATGTCTTTAAACGACAATGCAAATACCATTTTAGATGGTTTTCATATAAGAGATGGTAGAACATTAATAACTTTTAACGGTGCTCCAATTGATCCAGAAACATTTAGCGATGTTGTTATTGAAGACACAACACTAAGTTATATAAATGGTTGTGGCTTAGTGCTTATAAATTCTAATCTTACTACGAGAAACTGTATTATATCCAATAATGAAAACACAAATGCTAATGGAGCAGGAATAAGTATACAAGGTACATCTAATGCTACATTTACCAATATACTTTTAGAGGCTAACATAGGTCTTTTTACTGGAGGTATATTTAAGAATACATCTTCAGGAACAGTTATTGTTAGTAATGCGACCATCACTAATAATCCAGATGCATATGGTATAGAAAATACAGGTGTAAGCTTGGAGATTAATAATTCTGTTTTATTTAATAATTTAGCAGGTATTTTAGGTAGCATTTCAGGTAGTAATAATTTCTTTAATTTAACAATAGATCCTTTTGTTAATAGTACAGATGCTGATGGCGCAGACAATATTTTAGGTACGCCAGACGATGGTTTAATGCCTCTAGAAACTGGCGTTTTAGTCGATGCCGGTAATACATCTTTAAATACCATTACAACAGATATTACAGGACACATAAGAAACCTTGGTGCTAACATAGATGTTGGCGCTTACGAGTTTCAATCTAAATTGATGGTCGCTCCAAAAGTATTTTTACAAGGTGCTTTATTAGGGACTTCAACTAATGTAATGCGAGACGATTTACGCACTAATAACTACTTACCTACAACTTCACCTTACGCAGATGGTTTAACTTGTGATGCCTCAGTATTTAATACTGGTGGAACAGCTACAACAGGTTTACCAGAAGACGATATTGTAGATTGGATATGGTTAGAATTACGAGACGAGAACGATAATACACAAATTATAACAGCTACTTCTGCCCTATTACAACGTGATGGTGATGTGGTTGCTGTAGATGGTGTTTCTAATCTTGACTTTTTAATTCCGTATAAAAACCATTATGTGACTTTAAAACATCGAAATCATTTAGGCGTTATGACAGCAAATACAATCCCTTTAAACGGAACAGCTACAGTTATTAATTTCACAGATGCTTCTACGCCTATTACTTTTGGTACTAATACACAAAATGTATTTTCTGGAACGCCAAATGTTTTAGCACTTTGGGCAGGAAATGCAAATGGAGATACTGTAGTGCAATATTCAGGAACGAGTCCTGATGCGCCAAGCACCTTATCAAACGTATTAAACGATTCTGGGAACTTTTTAAACTTCCCAACCTATACAGTTTTAGGTTATAATGATAAAGATATTAATATGAATGGAGGTACTCAATTTAGTGGAACAACACCAGACACACCATTTATATTACAAAACGTATTAGCGCATCCTGGGAATTTCTTAAATTTTAGTACGTTTTCAATTCAAGAACAACTTCCAGAAAATTAAAATGAATTTCATTTTAGTAACAACAGAGCCTGTTTAATGAACTAATTCACTCTTTATCGACAACATTCCGTAAATCTGCACATAAATTAATTATTCAAAAATTCATTTAGTTGTACATTGTCTCAAATTAATTAACTCTAAGATTTAATATGAAAAAAATGACTTTTTTGTTTGTGATTTTAATTACAAATTTAAGTATTTCTCAAACAGATGTTTGGACATCAAATAGTGAAGATTACGCAAACTGGATTTTTGAAGATGTAGATAATGACGGAAACGATTGGCAAGTAGACGTTGATGGAAATAATGACGGCTTTGGGTTTAATGGTACGGTATTCTTTTCTGATGCTAACAACAAAACACCTAACAACCTATTAAAATCTCCAACTTTTAATATTAGTCCTTCTTTAACTGTTTTGAATTTCGAAATGAGAATAGGTAACGCCATAGGAGCACCTTTTACTTTAGAAAGGTATGCAGTTTATATTTACGATACTAATCTTAATCCAACCGGTATATACACATCAGCTACTGAAATCATTAATACAACGGCAAATCAAACTTCATCTTCAGAAATTATTACAGCATCAATTCCTTCAAGTTTTGCGGGAAAAAATGTAGGTATAATAATTCGTCACTATAATAATATTGGTGGAACTTTTGGGAATTTATTATTGATAGATGATTTTAAAGTATCCTCTCCTATGAATATGTCGAGTATAGTTTTATCCGCTAAAGTTTTACTACAAGGTGCTGCTATTAACCCAAATTCTGGAGAAGAAAATCTAATGAGAGATGATCTGCGTATCGCTAATTACATTCCAACAACAAGTCCATATGTAGATAATTTAACTTGTGACCCTAATGTCTTTAACACTGTTGGTAACGATGCAATTGTTGATTGGATATTAGTAAGTTTAAGAGATAAAAATGACAATACTAACATCTTGTTTAGTAAATCTGCTTTATTACAAAGAGATGGAGATATAGTCGATTCAGATGGTGTATCAGAATTAAGTTTTCAAGCATCAAATGATGATTATTATGTTTCTATTAATCATAGAAATCATCTAGCAATTGTAAGTTCAAATACCTTCTCGCTATCTGAAACTAATACTCAAATAGACTTTACAGATGCTAATAATCAAATAACATTTGGAACAAACGCACAAACTTCATTTGGTATGCCAACAAATACTTTAGGTTTATGGGCTGGTGATGCTAATGGTGATGGACGTTTAAATTATTTAGGAGCGCTATCTGAAACACCTATTATAAGAGATCAGGTTTTAAACGATCCAAACAATTCAGTATTTGGAGCACCACCAGTAGCCAATTTTCCATCTTTGGGGTATAATTTAACTGATTCTAATATGAATGGAAGCACCATATACTCCGGAGCAAATAGTGATGTTCTTAATATAAGAAACAATATATTCAATAATCCTTCAAACTCTGTATTTGGCGGTCCACCAACGGCAACTTATATCTTTACACAACAATTACCAGAAGGCGCAAATAATTAAATACTAATAATATTAGGTTACATTAAAACGTGAAAACTGTTAGTTTTCACGTTTTTCTATTTTTAATAGTGTGCTTTAGAAATGAATTGTATTAAATCCTTATTTTTGATTTAAAACTAATTAGATTAATATGGATACCATTCTTACTTTTCTTGGCTCAATATCTTGGTGGCTATGGATTATTATAGCTCTTGTGGCATTAGCTATACGAGATATGTTTCAAAAACATCATACTATCACCAAAAACTTTCCTATTGTAGGTCACGTTAGATATTTACTTGAAAGTATTGGTCCAGAAATGCGTCAATATTTTGTAGCTAACAATAGAGAAGAATTACCTTTTAACCGTATTGAACGTGGTTGGATTTATGCATCGGCAAAAAACGAAAACAACTATGAAGGTTTTGGAACAGACCGCGATATTTATGCACATCAACACATCTTTATAAATAACGCAATGTTTCCTTATAAAGTTGAAGAAAATCATCCCAACAAAACTGACAAATCACTTTTACCTTGTGCAAAGGTAATGGGTGAATTTAATAACAGAAAGCGTCCTTACCGACCAAAATCGGTTATAAACGTGTCTGCAATGAGTTTTGGGTCATTATCTGCTAATGCTATTGCATCTTTAAACAAAGGCGTTAAAATTGCCGATGCCTACCATAACACTGGTGAAGGTGGCTTATCGCCCTACCACAGTAATGGCGGTGATGTAGTGTTTCATTTTGGAACAGGTTATTTTGGTGTTCGTGCTGACGACGGAAATTTTTCTATGGAAAAAATGAAGAAATTAGTTGCCGACAATCCTTTTATTCGTGCTATTGAAGTAAAACTTTCTCAAGGAGCAAAACCTGGAAAAGGAGGCGTTTTACCTGGCGCTAAAATCACTAAAGAAATTGCTGATATTCGTGGTGTTGGAATTGGTAAAACTGTTTTATCTCCTCCAAACCATAAAGCTTTTTCTAAAGTACCAGAAATGGTAGATTTTATTGAAGAAATTGCCAAAGAAACTGGTTTACCTGTAGGTATAAAAGCCGCTATTGGTAAATTAGACCAATGGGAAGAATTAGCAGATATTATGAAAGCTACAGGAAAAGGTCCAGATTTCATTACTGTAGATGGCGGTGAAGGTGGAACTGGCGCTGCGCCACCAAGTTTTGCAGATCATGTTAGTTTACCTTGGGTTTATGCCTTTGGAGATATTTACAAAATATTTAAAGACAAAGGACTTAGCGAACGTATTGTTTTTATTGGAAGTGGAAAATTAGGCTTTCCAGCAAAAGCCGCTATGGCATTTGCAATGGGTGCCGACTGTATCAATGTAGCACGTGAAGCTATGATGAGTATTGGTTGTATACAAGCACAAATTTGTCATACTAACCGTTGCCCTACTGGTATTGCGACACAAAGTAAATGGCTACAACGTGGTATTAATGTCCCTTTAAAGTCGGACAGATTAGCACAGTACTTTAAAACCTTTAGAAAAGAGTTCTTAGAAATTACTCACGCTGCTGGTTATGAGCATCCTTGTCAATTTACTATGAACGATTTAGAGGTAAATGTTGATGATCACAACTTATCTAAAGAACTAAGTAAAACCTATAACTACTTTAAAACTGAAGTACCTTTTAATGGGATGGAAAGTTTATCTAGCTGTGAGCATTTAGGTGGACAAAATTAATATTAAATAGTTTTAAACTTATTTTGATAATACTGATAATTATTCTTTAATTCGTAGAAAATACAATAACTACAATGGACACTCAAATCTTAGCCAATTTACTATATTTCACGATTCCAACTGTTATAACAGGTCTTTTAGCTTACTTTTTATTACAACAGTTTTTTAAAAATGAAAAAAGCCGACGTGAAGACGATAACTTTAGTTTAAAAAACATAGAAACCACTAAAGAAAGCTTACCTATACGTTTACAAGCTTATGAAAGACTATCACTATTTTTAGAGCGTATTGCACCTAATAATTTATTATTACGTGTTTCTCCAATATCTGACAATTCTAAGGATTATGAGAATATGCTAATACAGAATATTGAGCAAGAATTTGAGCACAATGTAGCACAACAAATTTATGTTACCGATGAATGTTGGAGCGTTATTATGACTTGTAAAAACAGTATTATACAATCCATAAGAAAAGCTAATTTAGACGATAAAATTTCTGATTCTAACCAATTAAGAGAAGCTATTTTAAAAGGTTTATTAGAAAAACAATCACCTACATTAACTGCTATTTCATTTGTTAGAAATGAAGTAAGTAAACTTTGGTAATTTAATCTAAATCCTCACTCTGATCCATAGTCTGACCTAAATCGTGTTTAGATTGTGCATAATCAAAACCTTGTTGCCACCACTGCTCCATTAAATGCTTATTAAAAATTAAAGCATTTTCTGTCAATTTTGTTGGTGTATAATATAAGTTAAGCTTAACATTTCTATGTTTAGCGGCCAACTTTCCTATAGCAATATCTCCTTTTTCAACTTGGTCGGTTAAATGTCCAAATAAGCTAATCATTAGTGAGAATGGGTTTTTACCTAACACTTTATTGCAAGCTAAATCTTCGCTTTCTAAAACAATTGCATCCACTTCGGTAGCGCCACGCATAATAGCTTCACGAATAGGAATTACACAACCTAAACCACCATCGGCGTACTCGAAACCGTTTTTTTCTACTAAAGACATAAATGGGATGTAATTACAAGAAATCCATATCCATTCGCAGAATTCTTCGTAGCTATAATCGTTAATAGACTTGTATTCTGTGCAATTTTTAGACAAATTCGTCACCGTAACCACAACGTCTTCTTTAGTTTCACGAATGTGATTATAATCTGCCTTAGAAAAATGACGTTTTATGTGACGTCTTAAAGCTTTACTTTCTCCGAAGGTACGTTTCTTCTTTATAAATTGTATTAACGAGTTAAAGAAGTTAATAGAAACATATTCTCTATCGCCTTTTTTACGCACACGAAACGGATTAATACTAAATATAGATTTCTGATTCACATTCGTATAAATGTCATACAGTTTCCCTATATCTTCAGTCGCCAAGTGTGGCACTAACAAACTTCCCGTAGAAGTTCCCAAATACATATCGTATTTATGGTTTCTTTGCTCAATTAAATATTGTGCAACGCCACCGGCAAATGCGCCTTTACTTCCACCACCAGAAATTACTAATGCTCTCAAACGACTCTTTAATTTTAAATTATTTTACAAATAAAAACATAATTCACTAAACTTAATCTACTTTTTTAAGTTGCTTTAATAATTTGCTACAGAAACTTCTAAATCGCCAGTTATGGTGTTTACTCGCTATTTCTAAATGTTTTAGTGCAATAGCATTAAAAGCATTCATATCACGCAAATACGTAAACGCAACTTGCCTAATATTAAAATTATAAACCGGATTGGTATAATTAACTAATTCCTCATAAATGGCTTGCTTCTCTTCTACTTTATAATTCTCAGTATTTAAAGCTAACGCCAACCATAATAGCTTTATATTTTTAGTGTTATCACCTGTTACCAAAGCCATTTTATCTAAGTAAATAGGACGCTTTTCAGGGAAATTCGCCCATAATTTATATAAAGCAACTTCTTGAGTTTGGTATGAATCGTCTTCTAAAAGTGATTCAAATTCCAGTTGCAAGTTTGTTGGAATGGTTTGTAACGTTCCAGAAATGGCTTGTCTTACTTTTAATGGATTTTTAAACGTGTTCTTATTGATTAGCTGAGGTTGTTGCTGTATCAATTTTGCTTTTGCTCTATCACTAATTGGTGCTTTTAGCCAATCTTTACACTTAGAAGTCATCGCTTCACAATCTGATACATTATATTCTTGATAAAAGTCACTTTTTAGCAGGCTTTCTTCAACTAAATTAAAATGAAATGTGCCGTCTTTTAACCACAAGTCCACAAATTGTGTTAGGTTTTCTTCTGAAGTCGCTTCAACTTCAGCTATAAAATTTTTAGTCTCTACATTTTTAAACTGAAAAGCCTCTAAGTAATTTTTAACGGCTAATTTAAAAGTTTTATCACCTACTTTTTCCCGCAATAAATGCAGTACAATCGCTCCTTTTTTATAAAATGTAGCACTACTCGCCTTTGGACTCATAACTACCGACGTTTGTCCAGCATCATTTTGCGCCTTTAACTCTAAGGCATAATCGTAAAGTGTTTCGAAGTAATATGCTTCACCAAACACTGATTTTTCAGCTAACAAAGCATAGTAAGTTGCAAAACCTTCTTGTAACCAATGGTGTTTACCTTCGGTTTCGGTAACTAAATCGCCAAACCATTGGTGCGCCAATTCGTGCGCATTAACATTTACATAGTTTTTATCGTTAAACTGAATATCATCAACCACAAAAGCATCACTAAAAATGGTACAACTCGTGTTTTCCATTCCCGAATACAAAAAGTCTTTAACTGGCACTTGCTTGTAGTTTTTCCAAGGATATGGTACACCAATTTCAGCTTCCAAAAAATCAAACATTTGCTTGGAATAACGATAGGTAGACTCGACTTTTAAACTGTCTTTAGGATAATAAAACATCTCTAACGGAATGCCACTTTTAGACGTTTCTTTATACACACTATATTTCCCAATAGACAATGCCACCAAATAGCTGGACATAGGTTGTTTCATTTGGTATTTCCAAACGATATTATCGGTATTTATAAAGCGATTGGTTAGCATTCCGTTGGCAATCACTTCAAATTCGTCGTCGAAAGTAATAGAGAAATCAAACAGAATTTTATCGTTCATATCGTCAATACTTGGCAACCAATTACTGGTGTATTTCCCTTGTCCTTGCGTCCATATTTGCGGATTATATTCTGGATGCTTCATATCTTTATTCCAATCTATAAAGTAGAGCGCTTTTTTGGGTTGAGCCGTGTAATAAATCTCTAAATGATAGGTTTCGCCAACCTTAAACTTGCTTTTATAGACGATTTGCTTTCCGTTATAATCAAAATTCACTTTACGTTTTAAATCACTAAGACCAATAATCTTCATTTTCTTAGCATCAATAACAATCGAATCTGTTGGTTTTAATATTTTAAAAGCAACAGTTGCCAAACCATTAACCTGACTACTATCGGGTTTAAAAGATAGCTTTGCACTAATCGATTTAAAGTCTACAGTATTGATCTGTTGTGCGTTAGACGTGCAAGACCACACACAACTAAAAAAGGTAAGTATAAATTTCATAGGTTAAATTAATCAACGATTAGACCAAAATACAATTTTAGCCTGTTTCACTTCACTTAAATGCGGTTTTAAATGAATAAAGCCAAATTACAGCGTTAATAATTTCAGTTAAGAAATACACGAAAAACACTTTTAGAATTGTTTAAAATGGCTTAAATTCGTTGTTATGAGTGTAAACCTGCAAACTCCTATAGACTACTTAAAAGGCGTTGGACCAAACCGAGCGACCTTACTTAAAAAGGAATTGGGTATACACACCTACCAAGATTTATTAAACCTTTTTCCTAACCGTTATTTAGACCGCACCAAGTATTTTAAGATTAGTGAACTTGTAAATTCTAAAGCCGAAATACAAGTCGTTGGTAAAATATCGCGCTTTAAAGAAGCTGGAACTGGACGCGGAAAACGTTTAGTTGCCACGTTTAATGATGGTACAGGAACGATGGAATTGGTTTGGTTTAGAGGTGCAAAATGGATTAAAGATAGCTTGGAATTAAACACCGATTATGTGGTGTTTGGAAAGACGAATGTGTATGGCAGAAAACACAGTATGCCTCACCCAGAAGTCGAGCTTTTAAGTGAGCACGAAAATGGATTACGAAGTGCTATGCAAGCCATTTATCCGTCCACAGAAAAACTGTCAAGTCGAGGGATTTCTAATCGGGTTTTAACCAAAATAATGCAACAATTATTTTTGGAAACTAAAGGCAGATTTGTAGAAACTTTACCCGAAAAATTACGTTCAGAATTAAAAATAATCACAAAATCTGAAGCCCTTTTTAACATCCATTTTCCGACAAAATCGGAGCTGTTAGCGAAGGCTCAATTTCGTTTAAAATTTGAAGAATTATTTTACATTCAATTGCAATTAATTCTTAAAAATTTAATTCATAAATCTAAAATAAAAGGCTTTCCTTTTAATGAAATTGGCACCTATTTCAACACCTTTTTCACACAGCATTTACCCTTCAATTTAACCAATGCACAAAAGCGTGTTTTAAAAGAAATTAGAAACGACTTAGGAAGCAATGCACAAATGAATCGTTTGCTTCAAGGTGATGTTGGTTCGGGTAAAACCATAGTCGCTTTAATGACAATGCTAATGGCATTAGACAATGGCTTTCAAGCCTGCCTTATGGCGCCTACTGAAATTTTGTCAGTCCAGCATTTTCAAGGCTTAATTGAATTATGTAAACCACTAAATATCAGAATAGAACTATTAACAGGCTCAACTAAAACTTCAAAAAGAAAAGAGATACATTCAGCATTAGAAAGCGGAGAATTACACATTCTAATTGGTACACACGCATTGCTTGAAGATAAGGTGAAATTCAAAAACTTAGGCTTAGCCATCATCGATGAGCAACACCGTTTTGGAGTTGCACAACGCAGTAAATTGTGGAAAAAAAACACCAATCCGCCACACGTTTTAGTGATGACTGCAACACCAATTCCGCGTACTTTAGCGATGTCCGTTTATGGTGATTTAGACATCTCTATGATAGACGAATTACCTGCCGGAAGAAAGGCGATAAAAACCGTACATCGTTATGATAATAATCGTCTAAAAGTATTCAGTTTTATTCGTGAAGAAATTGCAAAAGGCAGACAAGTTTATGTGGTTTATCCGTTGATTCAGGAAAGCGAAAATATGGACTACAAAGACTTGATGGATGGCTACGAAAGTATTGCTCGAGATTTCCCAATGCCGAAGTATCAAATTTCCATAGTTCACGGAAAAATGAAACCTGCCGATAAGGAATTTGAAATG
>DAISIZ010000001.1:28782-29356 GCA_036821745.1 Aurantibacter sp.
TAATTGAAGTTGGTGTAAATGTCCCAAATGCAAGTGTGATGATTATTGAAAGTAGCGAGCGCTTTGGCTTGTCTCAATTACACCAATTACGAGGTCGAGTTGGTCGTGGTAGCGAACAAAGTTTTTGCATTTTAATGTCCAGTCACAAGCTAAGCGAAAACAGCAAAACCAGATTAGAAACTATGGTTAGAACTAACGATGGTTTTGAAATTTCGGAAGTGGATTTAAAACTTCGTGGTCCAGGTGATATTATGGGAACACAACAAAGTGGAATTTTAAATCTTAGAATTGCCGATGTGGTTAAAGATGGTGACATTTTACAACACGCACGTTTTCACGCTAAAAAAATATTAGAGTCTGATCCAGGTCTTAAAAAAGATGAACATAAGGAAATACTGCATACTTATCATCAAATGAGTAAGTATCGTAATATTTGGAATTACATCAGCTAAAGTGAATTCCAAATTTCAATAAACAACTTTAAACATTCAAAATCCCTTTTATAATTGAAGCTTTGTTCTTCAAAATCTTTAGCAAACTCTAAATATCAATAAATAAATTCCAATAGAGATAG
>DAISIZ010000001.1:29366-32053 GCA_036821745.1 Aurantibacter sp.
CACTTCATTCTTCGTGCTTTTACACAAAACCAAAATCAGTCTTACATCACAAGTCATTTCGTCTTAAGTCATAAATCAATACCAATCGCTTGGCTCTTGGCTCTTGGCTCTCAAATACAACAAACTAAACTTTTAAACTCCTAAACTTATACCCTTTTTTAAAACAGAAAGAATTATTTTTACAGCATAAAACAACTACAGTCTAACGACTAAAACATAAAGACTACAAAACAATGCTTCACTTAAAATTAGATACCGATCCACGTTGGGCAAAAATTGCCGAACAAGATTTAGAAGAAATCCTAACGGATCACGCTTGGTGTGAGCAAAAAGCGGCGACTAATGCTATTACCATTATCACGCTAAACTCAGAGCACGAAGATTTAGTTGAAGAGTTAACCGAGTTAGCACAAGAGGAATTAGAGCATTTTCAGCGTGTTTGTAAGCAAATTAAAGCCAGAGGTTACAAATTAGGTCGCGAGCGCAAAGACCACTATGTAAACGAACTTTATAAGTTTATGAACAAAGGTGGAAACAGATTACAAAGTATGGTGGATCGTTTATTGTTTTCAGCAATGATTGAAGCCCGAAGCTGTGAGCGTTTTAAATTACTACACAATCACATACAAGACAAAGAGTTAAGTCAGTTTTACTACGAACTAATGGTAAGTGAAGCCGGACATTACACAACATTTATAACGTTAGCCAGAAAATACGGAAAAGGTATTGATGTTGAAAAGCGTTGGCAAGATTTAGTCGCTTTTGAAGCAGAACTGATTAAAAAATACGGAACACACGGTAGTATTCACGGGTAATTCTTTGAGTAATTATTCTTTTAACCTTCAGTAGGCTGTCATTTTATTTGATTTAGAAAACAATTGGATAGTAAGCTTGAAGAAGCTAAACTTAGCTTTAAGCAAGCCAAAAATGAAGGTTCTATTTAATTACAACTAAAATTATTATTAGTATAGCACTTCGACAAAGCCTGTCTTGAGCGCAGACGAAAGGCTCAGTGTGACATTATCCCTACTAATTTGACTTTTAGATTGATACAATCTAAAGACTAAGCTCTAATGATTATAGACTTAAAATAAAAAGCAGGTCTATAAGCCGAATTCTGTAAATTCTAAACTTGTTTCAGAATCTCTTCCTGACACATTCAAAAAGCCCTTATCATTTATCTACGTGCATTGTTACCAATACACTTTAGCTCTCTACCCTTTAACATCGCGCGTGTACGCTTAAACGTTAATATACATGAGATTGCACCGCATAGAGTTTACCTGGTTTCACTACAGCATAACCTGTACATTCTTTCTGTTGCACTTTTCCTAACCTCACGGCCGATGGCTGTTAGCCACTATGCTTACACTATGGTGTTCGGACTTTCCTAACCAAGTAAACTTGGTTCGATAAGGCGACCTGCTTTAAGCAAACAAATGTACAACTATCAAAAATCATAATCCAAATTACAACGCTTTTAGTTTGTTAATAACTCTTGTTTATTTTTAAGTCAAAATAAAGTCTAACAAAGGCAAAGTTTTTTTAAATTTGTTTCAATTGCAATAATCATTACAGCATTTTATAAATGCTGAATTAAAATACAGTCACCTTTGGAACATTTTGTAGTATCGGCACGAAAATACAGACCACAAACATTTAAAGATGTTGTTGGTCAGCAAGCCATTACAAATACCTTACTAAACGCCATAGACAATAACCATTTAGCGCAAGCTTTATTGTTTACTGGTCCGCGTGGTGTTGGTAAAACCAGTTGTGCCCGTATTTTAGCTAAAATGATTAATAGCGAAGGCAACGAACAAGATGATGAAGACTTTGCGTTTAACATTTTTGAACTCGATGCCGCTTCTAACAACTCGGTAGATGATATTAGAAGTTTAACCGATCAAGTTCGTATTCCGCCACAAGTAGGAAAGTACAAAGTATATATTATTGATGAGGTTCATATGTTGTCTCAAGCCGCTTTTAATGCGTTTTTAAAGACTTTAGAAGAGCCGCCAAAACATTGTATTTTTATTTTAGCAACTACAGAAAAACATAAAATCATACCAACCATTTTATCGCGTTGTCAGATTTTCGATTTTAAACGTATTACGGTTGCAGATGCTAAAAACTACTTGAAATATATAGCCGAAGAACAAGGTATTACTGCCGATGATGATGCACTTCACATTATAGCTCAAAAAGCCGATGGCGCAATGCGTGATGCTTTATCTATTTTTGATCGTGTGGTTAGTTTTTCCGGTAAAGAGTTAACCAGACAAGCGGTAACCGAAAACTTAAACGTTTTAGATTACGAAACCTACTTCACTTCTACCGACTATATTTTAGAGAATAAAATTCCAGAATTGTTAGTTCAGTTTAATGAAATATTAGCCAAAGGATTTGATGGCCATCATTACATTGCTGGTTTAGCATCTCACTTTAGAGATTTATTAGTATGCCAATCGCCAGAAACAATTGCTTTATTGGAAGTTGGAGAACAAACCAAAGTTAAATACCAAAGTCAATCGCAAAAAGCTCAAAGAGCAATGCTTATTAAAGGCATTGAGATGGCTAACGACTGTGATTTAAAATACAAAACGAGTAAAAATCAACGTTTACTTGTAGAATTAACCTTAATGCAATTAGCCTCTATCACTTTTGATGGAGAAAAAAAAAAAAAT
>DAISIZ010000001.1:32063-44950 GCA_036821745.1 Aurantibacter sp.
GTTCATAATTCCGCCTTCATTTTTTAGAAAACATGGTATTAAACCAGTTTCAGTTGCTTCTACACAACCAGATATTGATGTTAACAAAATAGCTGATACCCAAATTGAAACTAAACGCGTTGCAACGTCTTCTCATAGCGTGCAAGAACCTGTGGCTAAAATTAGTCCGTCTGCACCACCAAAAATTGATTTAAACGCTGCGACTAAACGAACTTCAGGTTTATCTTTAAAAAGTATTCGTGCTAAAAAAGAACATCAAATAAAACAAAAGGATGCTGTTGTAGATGAAGAAAATCTGCCAACAGAATCCTTTACCGAAGAGGCTTTTATGAGTGCCTGGAATGACTTTATTGCCATAACAGAAGCCAAAAGAGAAATGAACTTAGCCTCAATACTAAGTTTAGATCTGCCTCGTTTAAATAATACCACAATAAACTTAACGTTTCCTAATCAAACCAATAAGATTGAGTTGGAGCGTGAATCTTTTGATGTTTTAAATTATTTAAGAAAGCGACTTAGAAACTATAATATTGGTTTCAATATTGAAATAAATGAAGTCCTTCAAAAAAAATACGCTTACACACCAAGAGAAAAATACGAGAAGTTTATTGATAAAAATCCAAGTTTAGAGTTATTAAGAAACTTGTTTGATTTAGATGTTTAGTAATTGATAGCTTACAAACAATAGACGTTAAAAAACATATATTTATATGATTAAGAATTTAGTATCCATTTTTAGCTTACTAATAATCATTAGCTTTTGTTTAAGTTGTGATGGTAGAGATCGTGTTCACAAATCAGCTGAAACTGTTTTGAAGAAAAATAAACTATTAGATTCATGTAGTGAACAAACGGTTTATATTCCTGATGGTTATGCCGAAAAAGTAACTGACACCATTTTTGCTAACGGTCATCATGTATATATTAAGCAATACATCAATGATTTAAAAGAAATCACAGTAAACTCAAAAGACAAAAAAAATCCTTTAAAAACTACATATAAAGATTTTAAGGTTGATGTAAAAGTTACTTTAAAAAATGAATTGTTATATGAAAAGACATTAACTTCAAGTTCTGAAATCATGTTTGAATCCTTTTTTAACAGTGATGTTCACGATTATATTATTAGAAATGCTTGGACAGATAGCTCTGAAAAATACAACCACAATTCACCTTACGTACTTATAGAGCTTTACAATCCAAATACATTAGATTATAAAAATTTAAAACTTGATTTTTTAAAAGGTAAAATTCTTACAACTACTATTTAAACAAGACTTATGGCAGAAGACATAAAAATGTTAGGACTAAAATTACCAACTGACCCACGTTGGGTAAATATTGTAGAGAAAAATGTGGAAGACATTTTAACCGACCACGCGTTTTGTGAGCAAAAAGCAGCGAGTACAGCTATATCATTTATTGTAAGCTTTCCGGAGTATAGTGATTTGGTTACTGAAATGACTGCATTAGTGAAAGAAGAAATCAGCCATTTTAAAATGGTACATGACCGAATTTTAAAAAACGGTTGGACTTTAGGGCGCGATAGACGCGATGATTATGTGTTACAACTAGTCAAATTCTTCCCAAAAGGTGGTAGCAGAACGACACAATTAGTTCACCGATTATTGTACGCTGCATTAATTGAAGCCAGAAGTTGTGAACGCTTTAGATTATTAAGTGAAGAGTTAAAAGATAAAGAATTAGCAGAATTCTACCGAAACCTTATGGTAAGTGAAGCTAATCACTACACGATGTTTTTAGGCTTTGCAAGACAATATGGTGACCGTAAAGAAGTAGACCAAAAATGGCAAGACCTCTTAGCTTTTGAAGCTGAAATAATAAGCAATTTAAGTAAGGGAGAAACTATACATGGTTAATTAACATTAACCTAAAATAAGACACAAAAAAAGCAGACTTTAGAAGTCTGCTTTTTTGTATTTTAGAAATTGAACTTAAAGTTTTATACCTACTCCAAACTGGGCATTTTCATTTGTAGCATCTAAACCTGTATTACTATCAAAAACATTAGTTAATCCTAATGTATAACGAGCATCTACAAAAATTTCATCAGTAATCATATAAGTGACTCCTACGCCACCAGCATATACAATATTTTTAAAACCATCTTCATAATCGTGCGCTTTTAAACTTACTTGTGGCCCAACACCAACGGATATCTTATCACAAATTTTGTATTTAAAGAATATAGGTAGTTGTATATAATCTAAACGGAATGCTTCATCTTTAGCACCTTCGGCAGAAAATTGGATTTCTGGTGTTACACTAAATTTATCTGATATAACTATTTGAGCTAAAAAACCAATTGCCAAACCATTTCTATGTGCGTTAAGAACTCCGGCTGGAACTTCAGGTTCAAAGTTTAAGTTGGTAATATTAAATCCGGCACGGACACCAAACAAATTATCTTGTGCGAAAGTAATACTTGTAGTCACTAATAATATTGCTATTAATAAGGCTTTTTGCATTTTAAAAATTTTAAGTTTATTAAATTTGGTTTAAATATAGGCGTTTTTAATACACTGTTTTTAATTAATAGTCTAAATGCTTATTCTATCTTTGAATGACTGCTAATAGTATTGTTATACATACTTTTTATGATGCCGTCACTCAATCCAATTTTAGGAACTTTTATACCTTTTGCTCCACACCATTTCATAGCGGAAAGATAGATGCGACAAGCAGGAATTATAACATCGGCACGATCTTGATTTAAGTTTAAATGGTATATTCTTTCTTCATAGGTATATTCCTGAAGCATTTTATAATACGAACTTAAATAGAAATAGGTTAATGGTTTGTGTTGTGCCTTTCCGGAAAGCTTAAATATTTTATTAATATTTCCTCCTGAACCTATGACTTCTATAGAATTATACGAATTTGTATGTGAATAAATCCAATTTTTCACTTCTTTCCAATAAGTATCTTTCACCATATTATTAAGGAGTCTAACCGTACCAATTTTAAACGATTTTGAAACGCGCTTTACGCCATTATGAATCACAGAAAACTCCGTACTTCCTCCACCAACATCTACATATAAATACGTTTTATTAGAATCTATAAACGAATGTAAATCAGTTGCCGCTATAATAGTTGCTTCTTCTTCGCCATCAATAATATCAATATTAATATTAGCTTTTTCTAAAATAATTTTGGCTAATTCTTGTCCGTTTTTAGCTTCTCGCATTGCCGATGTAGCACAAGCTTTATACTTTATTACATTATGAGATTTCATTAACAACTTAAACGCCTTCATAGTGTCAACCATTCTTTGGCTATTAAATGCTGAAATTTCTCCGGACACAAACACATCTTCACCTAAACGAATTGGCACCCGCACTAAAGAGCTTTTTTTAAATTGAGTTACTTCATCTTCAAACTCTACAATATTTGAAATTAACAAACGTACTGCGTTTGAACCTATATCAATTGCGGCATATTTTTTAAGTGTTAACATAAAATGAGCTATGAATTAGTTGGTTAATAATTCCTTTAAATAGTTATAGGTTTTAAATTGCGAGCGTATTTGTTCTTGTCCTGTTGTTTTATATGAATTGTCTCCTGCTGCATTTAGAATACGTGATTTTACATTATCGCTCCAACAAATATTAAATAATTCTATAAGTTGAGTCTTTATGTTTTCGTCATAAATAGGACAAGTGACTTCTACTCTGTTTTCAATATTTCTAGTCATCCAGTCTGCCGAAGAAATAAACACCTTAGGCTTATTGTCATTACAAAAAATAGCCATTCTTGTATGTTCTAAAAATTTATCTATAATACTTAGCACTTCAATGTTTTCGCTCATTCCTTCTACTCCAGGAACTAAACAACATATACCACGAACAATCATTTGAATTTTCACTCCAGCTTGACTAGCTTCATATAATTTATCGATCATTTTATAGCTTGATATACTATTCATTTTTAAACGAATGTATGCAGGCTTTCCTAGTTTTTTATTTTCAATTTCTTGATCTATAAGTTTGTAAAACGCATTTTTTGAGTAATGTGGCGATGTTATAATATGTTTATAGCGGTAAATTTTATAATTCACTTTAAAGAAACTAAACACCTTTGTTAAGTCTTTTAATATTTTTTGATGTGAAGTAAATAGCGTAAAATCGGTATAAACCTTTGCTGTAGATTCGTTAAAATTTCCTGTACTTATAAATCCATAACGCTTTATTTTATCGCCTTCTTCACGTTCTATTACACACATTTTACTGTGCACTTTTAAACCTTTAACACCAAATATTAAGTCTATACCTTCACGTTGCATTTGCTCGGCATATTCAATATTAGCTTGCTCATCAAAACGAGCTTGTATTTCCATAGAAACCGTTACTTTCTTGCCGTTTTTGGCAGCATTAATTAAGGAACTAGCAACTTGAGAAATTTCTGCCAATCTATAGATAGTAATTTTTATAGATTTTACTTGTGGATCTAATGCTGCTTCTCTTAAAAATTTTACGACATAAGAAAACGTTTGATATGGTGTGTATAGTAAATAATCTTTCGCTTTTATAGCTGAAAATATACTACCTTCTAAACTTAAATCTTTTACCGGTAAAGGCTCTATTTTATCATATAATAGATTGTTTCTTCCCAAACTAGGGAATTTCATATAATCACGACGGTTATGATAACGTCCACCTGGAATTAAACTATCGGTAGTTGCAATGCCCATTTTATTGATAAAGAAATCTAGTGTTTCTTTATCAATGGTTTTATCATAGACAAAACGGACAGGTTCTCCCATTAAACGGTCTTTTACAGAGTCACTAATTTTCTCCATAAAACTCTTACTTAAATCACTTTCTAAATCCAATTCAGCATCTCGTGTAATTTTAATCATATGAGCCGAAATAGAATTATAATCAAAAATGCTAAAAATATCGTCTAAACAAAGTCTTAACACATCATCGACCATAATAATATAGTCTTTTCCATCTTCTCTAGGCAAGACAATAAAACGGTCCATATACTTTGAAATCTCTATTAAAGCATATTGATTTAAATCAGAATTTAACTGCATTCTTATAGATAAGTAAGCTGCACTATCTTTTAAGTTTGGTAATTCTATATCTTCATTTAAAATAATGGTTACTAATGCTGGACTTATTTTTTTTAAGAAATAATCTTTTAAAAAGGCTTTCTGGTTTTGGTTTAGCTCATCTTCTTTAATAATAAAGATGTCCTCACATTCTAATTCGTCTTCAATTTGACTTAATATTCTAAAACTTTCAGACTGTTGGGTAATTACTGTTTGGGTAATTAAGTCCAATAATTCTCCAGACGAAATACCTCCTAACTGACTTTTACCTTGTTTACCTGCATAATTAATACGTTTTACAGTTGCATATCTTACCTTAAAGAATTCATCTAAATTATTAGAAAAAATCCCTAAAAAGCGTAAACGCTCAATTAGTGGCACAGTTTGGTCTGCGGCTTCTTGTAATACCCGACCATTAAATTGTAACCAACTTAATTCTCTATTAATGTAACTGTAATTTGATTTAGTCATTATTTATTTCTTAGTGTAACAAATATATTTGATAAAACTTAGATTTTTAAATCTTTAGGAAAGATAGTTTTAATTGTATCTCCATAGGTAACATCACTCCAAGAATTTACAGCAAAGTGAATCTTAACAAAACCTGTAGTTGGTATATTATCTATAAATTCAGACCCCATTTGACTCGCAATGATAGAAAAAGTGGGGTTATGACCAAACAAAACCAATATTTCGACACTATCATCACAAGACTTAATGACATCAAAAGTATTTTCTCCAGAAAAGTCGTACAATTTAGGTTCTATAAAGCTTTTAACTTCCAACCAATTCAAATTTTCTATAAAAATTTGCGCTGTTAATTTAGCTCTTAAAGCTGGGCTCACTAAAATTAAATCTGGGTCAAAATTATGTTCAGGCGTTAATAAGGCTTCCGTTACTAATTTCGCATCATTATAACCTCGTTTTTTTAAAGAACGCTCTAAATCAGAAACGTCCATTTCCCAAGATGATTTTGAATGTCTAATTAATATTAATTGCTTCATTTTTGTGCGCTTATTTTACTATAAAACAATTTATTTTGAAAAAACACATCTATTATAAACCACCTAAAATCTTATGGCTGTAATCTAACTCTTAACCAATTACCGCCTGAATCCTGGCTATAAAGAACACGATCATGTAGGCGATTAGCGCGACCTTGCCAAAACTCAACTGAAACTGGATTAACAATATATCCGCCCCAAACATCAGGTCGTTTTATCATTCTATCCTTATGATCTTTTTTTAACTCAGTTAAGTGTTTTTCTAAAATTTCTCTATTCAAAACAGTTTCACTCTGGTGAGAAGCTACAGCACCTAATTGGCTACCAACAGGTCTAGAGTTAAAATAAGCATCGCTTTCTTCTTCAGAAATCTTATTCACTGTTCCTTTTATAATAATTTGTCGTTCTGCTCCAGGCCAGAAAAAGGATAAACATACATTAGGGTTTTCTTTTATAGCACGACCTTTTTCACTTTTATAATTGGTATAAAAAACAAAACCTTCTGCACTATATTTTTTTAATAACACTACTCTACTTTTTGGGAACCCATCTTTACCAATAGTAGATAATGTCATAGCATTTGTTTCTTCGTCTTTAAAATGTGAATCGACTTCTTCAAACCAATTTTGAAATAATTGTAAGGGATTATCTGGTGTATTCTCCAGAAGTAACTCGCCTTTATCGTATGACTTTCTGTAATCTGCTAAATCTCTTTCCATAACGTAAATTTAATTAAAAATCACTACATTTAAATATGATTTTAGTGCATTTATTTGTAAGCTTAATATTAATTTGTTGTGGCTTTTTGGTTAAAAAATATCCCGATTTAATAGCTGGATACAACACCTTACCTCAAGAAGAAAAAGGTAAAATAGACATCAAGAATCTATCTCAATTTTTAAAATATTTATTAATTGGATTAGGCTTAGTCACTTTATTAATAGCTGTAATATTGTACTATTTAAACGTGAATGACAATACCAATTTTAAAGTAAACACTATTTTAATTTTTGTTACAATTATAATAGGAAGTGTATATTCTAACAAGAAGTACAAACTTTAAAACTCAAACACTTTACCGTCATCACCTAACAGTACATTTTCAAAAACCGTTTGTGCTTCTTCCTTAAATAAATTTAAATCTCCATATCTAGTAGAATAATGCCCCAATACTAAAGTACCTGCGTTTGCTTGTTTAGCGATACTTGCTGCTTGTTTTGCTGTACAATGTTTTGTTGGTTGCGCTAACTTTTCATGTTGATCTAAAAACGTAGACTCATGATACAAAACTGTAACATTCTTTATAATTGGTACAATAGCTTCTTTATAAACCGTATCGCTACAAAACGCATAACTTTTAGGCAGTTTTGGAGGTTTAGTCATTGTTTCGTTTTTAACTAACTCACCTCTTTCATTAGTAACATCAAAGCCTTGTTTTAATTTGCGATAATATGCCACAGCTATATCATCGTTTAAAATAGCATTCATATCAAGCTTTCGTTCACCTTCTTTTTCTTGAAATAAGAATCCGTTGGTGTAAACTCTATGATCTAATGGTATGGTTGAAACCGTTACTTTTTCATCTTCAAAAACAACTTCACTCTCTTTATTGGTTAACTCGTGAAAAATAAGCTTATAATTAGTGTAAGATTTGCCTAATTTAAGCTGAAGTAATACGGATTCTTTTAAACCTTTTGGCGCGTGAATATGTAAGTCGGCTTCACGACCTAATAAATGTAAAGTAGAAATTAAACCAGCTAAACCAAAGCAATGATCGCCATGTAAATGTGATATAAAAATATGTTTAATACGATTAAACTTTATTTTATGTCGGCGTAATTGTACTTGTGTACCTTCACCACAATCTATTAAAAAAATATGATTATTAATTTCTAAAACTTGAGCTGTAGGATTTGTAAAAGCTCGTGGCGTTGCACTATAGCAACCTAAAATATTTAATTTCATTAATTAAGTTTAGTGGTTAAAAAGGTAATTGGTTTAGTAGACTAAACTTATAAATTGTAATAATTTCGAAATTTATTAAAACCCTAAATCGCGTTCAATATCTTCCATTTCAATAATATCGTTAGCTTCTTGAGTTGTAGGAACGATAACTAATTCGTCTGGCGTTTCATCTAAATCTATTGTTTCGTTAACAATAACAAACGATTTTTTTGCTTCACGATGTTGGTTTGATAGACGTAAAAATTCTACGACATCTTTAACCGTTAAATTACCTAAGCCAGATAATTTTACAATGATATGTTGGTTTTTAAACTTTGGATATAAAGCTTCCATTTTTTTAACCAACTCTATAACTGTTGCTTTCTCTTGTGTTATTATCGAAATATTTTCGTTAGTGTCTATAATCATAATTAGTTCTTGATTTTAGAGGCTAATAAATAAATAACCGCCATTCTAACTGCTACTCCATTTTGAACTTGGTCCAAAATAATAGCTTGATCAGAATCGGCAACATCACTTGTAATTTCTACACCACGGTTTATTGGACCTGGATGCATAATAGTGATTTCCTTATCTAAAGAATTTAGTAAGGCTTTATCTACGCCATATTGTTGTGTATATTCTCTTGTTGATGGAAAATAGCTAATATCCATACGTTCGTTTTGCACACGTAACATATTTGCCACATCACACCATTCTAATGCTTTACGTAAGTTTGTTTCTACTTTAACGCCTAATTTCTCAATATGTTTTGGTATTAAGGTATTTGGTCCACAAACCATCACGTTAGCACCTTGTAATTTTAATGCATAAATATTAGATAAAGCTACACGACTGTGTAGAATATCTCCTACAATGACTACGTTTTTACCAGCAACTTCTCCTAAACGTTCACGAATAGAATAAGAATCTAATAATGCTTGTGTAGGATGCTCGTGTGCGCCATCGCCTGCATTAACTATTGCTGCATTAATATGCTTTGATAAAAATATTCCTGCGCCAGGATTTGGGTGACGCATCACTACCATATCTACTTTCATAGATAAGATATTATTTACCGTATCTATTAAGGTCTCTCCTTTTTTAACTGACGATTGTGCTGCCGAAAAGTTAATCACATCTGCAGACAAACGCTTTTCCGCTAACTCAAACGATAATTTTGTACGTGTTGAGTTTTCAAAAAACAGATTAGCTATAGTAACATCTCTTAAAGAGGGTACTTTTTTAATAGGACGATTAATGACTTCTTTAAAATGATCGGCAGTTTCGAAAATTAAATCGATATCATTTTTAGTAATGTACTTAATTCCTAATAAGTGATTTACACTTAACTCGCTCATAGTATTCGTCTTCAGCTGGCAATTAACAACCAGTGGTTATCATTTATTTTGTTTTATTTATACACGAATCCTCGTATTTGGTTAATTCGTGTAGTCTTTAAAAGTTAGTACTTAACTTTTAACCAAGTAAACAGCATCTTCTTGTTCGTTCTCCAACCAGTTTACTTTAACTTTTTCATCATTAATAGCATCTACTTGTCTACCACGATAATCGGGCTGTATTGGTAAATGACGACTAAAACGTCTATCTATTAAGGTTAGTAACTCTACTTCTTTTGGTCTTCCAAAAGACTGAATCGCTGTTAAAGCGGCATTAATACTTCTTCCCGTATATAAAACATCATCAACAAAAACGACATTTTTATCTTCAACTAAAAAATCAATTTGCGTTTTATTAGCTTCCAAAGGTTTATCGTTTCTACGGAAATCGTCTCTAAAAAAAGTAATATCTAAGTGTCCTAATTTTAAATCGGTAATATTATAATCTTCCTTTAATATAGAAGACAATCTATTGGCTAAAAATTTACCTCTTGGCTGAATACCTATTAATACGGTATTGGAAAAATCGTTATGATTTTCAATTAGCTGACAAGCCAATCGATGGAGAATTATGTTTACTTCTGTAGCGTTTAGTAGCACTTTTTGACTCATAGAAATACTGAAGGTTTTGTATAATACTAATTAAAATCTAAAATAAGCCTTATAATTCGCTTCTTTCTCGCCCAAATTTTAAAATAAAATTAAATCGTAACTAAGGCTGTGATTGAATTTTCTATTTCATTTGAACAAGATATAATTCAAATTATTTAAGGTTCATTTTAAATCAAAATTAGTATAACAAAGGTAATAGAAAAATTTTGGTTTAATTTAATCTATCGCTTCAAATTACAAATTTAAGATTACTTCTGTTTATAAAAACAAAAAGCGCTTTAAACCTAGGTTTAAAGCGCTTTTAAAAATTATATTAATGTCAACTACTTTTTGCTAGCTGGTTTATTTAAAGCTTTGCTTAATTCCATAGAAAGTGCTGTACGGTCAAATTTTAATTTTCCCGCCATTGTTTCTATAATACAAGAATTATCCTTGTTATTAAGTTCGGCAATTTTACCGTGCATACCACTTTTAGTAATTACTCTATCGCCTTTTTTTAAATCTGAGGCGAATTTTTTTTCATTTTTAGCTCGTTTCATTTGTGGTGCAATCATAAAAAAATACACAACAGCAAACATAGCTAAAATGGGTAAAAAGCTTTGAATACTCTCCATTACTTAACTGGTGCGTTTAAAACTGGTGAAGCTCCTTTTTTAGCAGCAACTTTATTTGGATCTGCTTTAATGAAAGCTTTAATTCTAACTACTTCACTACCTTTTTCAGTATTAGCAGTTACAGTAATTGCTTTTCCAGTATTTCCGTTTCCTTTACCATTAAATTTAACTGTAAATTTATCAGAAGCTCCAGGAGCTAATGGCTCTTTAGACCAATCTTGAGGTACTGTACATCCACAAGTACTTTTAATATTAGTAACAACTAATGGTGAATCACCAGTATTTGTATAACTAAACACCGTTTCAACTGGTGTTCCATTCATAATTTCTCCAAAGTCGTGCTCACTTTTATCAAAAGTGATTACTGGATATTTTGTAGAGTTTGCATCTCTTTCTGCTGCTGCTGCAACATTTTCAGAGTTAATTTTTGCTGCTGCATCTTCTTTACATGATGTAAATGCTATCATAGAAACAGCACTTAACATTAAAATAGTTTTTTTCATTAGAATTGAGTTTTTTATTTGTTTGAGTTGTAAAAATAACATTTTTTTGATTACATCAAACCTCTACCCACTTTATTTAACGTTCCGTTAGCTTGATATTCTTTAACAATTTTATCTAAAATACCATTAATAAATATACTACTTTTAGGTGTAGAGTATTCTTTAGAGATTTCTAAATACTCATTTATGGTCACTTTTGTTGGTATAGAAGGGAAACGTGTAATTTCTGATAATGCCATACTTAACAGTACAATATCTATAGAAGCAATACGTTCGCTATCCCAATTTTTGGTCTTAGAACCTATTTCCTCTTTTAAAGCGGTTTGATTTAATAAAGTCTTTTTAAATAAACTAATTGCAAACTCTTTATCATCTAAATCCTTATATAACTTAGGTGTAAAATGTACTTCTGGCGAATCTTGCTTTACTTTCTTTAAAAGCTTTAAAATGGCTGTATTTACAATAGGTAAATCGTCTAACCATGTTAAGTTTTTGTCTTCTATGTATTCGTAAAGCTTCTCGTTTGGTGCTACAATATCTTTAAAGAAATCTAAAACAAACTCTTTATCTTCTTTAAACGTAGACACACGTGTACTCATATATTCCTTATATAAATCACTTGCTAATAAATCTTTATAAATAATATCTACGTATTCAGTATCTAATTCCCAGTTATTAACGTTTAACGTTTCCTGTTTTATTTTTAATGCTGCATTACGGTTTAAACCTACTAATACTTCATTACTAATAAACTTCAGATTTGGGTTTTTATCTTCGGAAGTTTTAAGATGTTTTTTTTGTTCCTTTTCCAATTGAAGCTCCGCTTTTAATCGTACTTCATTTAATAAGGATAGCATAAGTACATACAATTTGTACATATTATCTACACTATACATCAAGAATTTTTGGTCTTTAGTAAAATCATCACTTTCACTACCGTTAAAAGCATACAATCCTTGCATTACTTTAATTCTAATGTGTCTTCTGTTTAACATCTTTCAAAGATCTTTTTTTATTAAAAAAAGCGATAGTTTACACTACCGCTTTGCAAAAATACACTTTAATTACTAATTAAGCGTTTTCTTTTTTTCTTTCTTCTATTCTATTTTTAGCGATTTCTAAAGAAGCATCTAAAGTTGTTACATTACTTTTTTCTGCATTATTTAAAATCTCTAAAGTTGTATTATAGATATTTTCTGTTTTACGCATGATTTCAGTTTTACCATACTTTTCTAACTCAGCGTAAACATTAATAATTCCACCAGCGTTGATTAAGAAATCTGGTGCATAAACAATACCTCTTTCTTGTAAGATCTTACCGTGAACAGTTTCGTTAGCTAACTGGTTGTTTGCAGCACCTGCAACAATCTTAGCTTTTAATTTATTTACTGTTTCATCGTTTACAGTAGCTCCTAAAGCACAAGGTGCATAGATATCAACATCTTCAGAATAGATATCGCTTCCTGTATAAATTGTTGCTCCATACTTAGCTTTAACTGCTTCTAAACGCTCTTGGTTAATATCAGAGATAATAACTTTAGCACCATCATTAGTTAAATGCTCTACTAAGCTTTCACCTACGTGACCAATACCTTGAACTATAACGCTTTTGTTTTCTAAATCGTCACTTCCAAACTTATATTTAGCTGCGGCTTTCATTCCCATAAAAACACCGTAAGCTGTAATAGGTGATGGATTTCCAGAACCACCTAAAGATTCAGAAATACCAG
>DAISIZ010000002.1:0-36208 GCA_036821745.1 Aurantibacter sp.
TTCTATTTCAGGTTGGTCATTTAACGCTTTACCAGCTTGCAAGGTTTTTTTTCTTGCATCAACTAAATCGTTCGCTTCTAATTTCTTTCCTTCTACTTCTGTGTTGATTATTGTCTTTTGGCTCATAATTAAAATAGGTCTGCGTGCGTTATACTTTTACTTCTTTTTGTGTATGCTATTGATCTTTTTACAAAGAAATCACCATGTTTGGTTCCAATAATTTCATCATCAAACCATTCTGTTTCTTTTAGTAAATCTTCATCAACAGGAAAAACTTCGTCTAATCCAATACTAACTAAAGATCTGTTAAATCTATTTTTCAAGAATTCTTTTACCACATTTTTAGGTAAAAAGTCTAATTCTCCTTTTTCGAAAATCCAATCTACAATCTTACTTTCAGATTCAAATGCTGTGATAGACATTTCGGTAGTGACTTTCTTATATTCTTCACCAAACCATTCTGGTTTTTCATCTCTTAAAATCTTAATAAGATCAATACCAAAATCTCCGTGAATTTGTTCTTCTTTAGAGGTTGCTTCCACAACATTAGAAATCCCTTTTAATACGTTTTTATGCTTGTTAAAAGCCATAATAATTAAAAACTGAGAAAATAAAGACACGTGTTCTATAAATAATGAGAACAATACAATAGACTCCGAATAATCTTTATTATCCTCACTTTTAGAATTCCTTAAAGCGGTTTCTAAATAGTGAACGCGCTCCATCATTACAGGTTTCTTCTTAAGTTCTTTAAACTCGTTGTTTAAACCTAAAACTTCTAATAAATGAGAATAAGCATCGTGATGTCTTACTTCACTTTCAGAAAATGTAGAACCTACCGCACCAATTTCTGGTTTAGGCATCTTATGAAACACATCACCCCAAAATGTTTTAACGGCAACTTCAATTTGAGAAATTGCTAACATTGCGTTTTTAATAGCACTCTTTTCTACATCGTTAAGTCCAGTTTTAAAATCCTGAATATCGCTGGTGTAGTTAAACTCAGTATGAATCCAATATGAGTGTCTAATGGCGTTTACGTATTCGTATAATTGCGGATACTCAAAAGGCTTAAAGTTGATACGTTTTTCAAAAATATCGGTCTTACGCTTTCTTGCTTGTTCATTTCTATATAAAATGTAAGCTTTGGCTGCGTTTGGAAAAGAACTCTCCATTAATTTCTCTTCAACAATATCTTGAACCTGCTCTACTGTAGGAATATAATCTGCTTTCCCTTCACTTAACTGAAGTAAACGTGCATACACATTATCAGAAATCATCTCAGCATCCGATCTTGATCCGTTACCAACAGACAACATTGCTTTTTCAATAGCATTAGTGATTTTGTTTAAAACAAACGCACTGGTTTCATAATCTCGTTTAATAATTTGTGTTACTTTCATTTTTACAGCCTTTTATATGAGTTTAAAGAGCACACGCTACTCTTTAATCTTTATGAATTTTAAGTAAATGAATACTTAACTTTTTATTTAATAATAATTGATATCGTATATTTATTTACCAAAATTTCTATACTATAAAAACAAGATTTGTCTTTTTTTAGGTAAACAAAATATACTTCGATTAGGGGATAACAAAGATTTAAAAAAGGGACGATATGTGAAAGCTTATTTTATAAACAATGCAGGCGAGTTCTTAACAAGACGTAATACTTTTCCTACTTTTTGTTATTTCAGCAGATTACTTTAAAATGTTAAAAATCAACTGATTAAAAGTTTAAAAAATCGCTAACCAGCGATAAAACAAGGAGTTTTATAATTCTGCGTAAATCGAAGAAATAAAAAATGCGTTTTAATAAAACGCATTTTTTTGTTTAACTTTTATGTTTATTTAGCTTTTCATTTTATCGGCAATGGTCTCCAGTTCTGTGTACCATTCTTGCCCAAATTTTCGTACTAAAGCTTCTTTAACAAACTTGTAAATTGGCACCTGTAATTCTTTTCCTAAACTACACGCATCATCACAAATATCCCATTTATCATAATTCACAGCAGAGAATTCCGTGTAGTCTTTTACACGAATTGGATATAAATGACAAGACACTGGTTTTTTCCAAGTCACATCACCTTGATTGTAGGCTTCTTCAATACCACAAAGTGCGGTTTTCTTGTCATCAAAAATAACATAAGCACAATCGGCATTATTAATTAATGGGGTTTCTAACTCACCAAAATTTATAACAGATGTGCCTTGCGCTTCAATTGCTTCAATACCTTCTGGTCTTAAATACGGTTTTACTTTAGGGTAAATTTCTTCTAAAATATCGGCTTCTTCCACCGTTAATGGCGCGCCAGCATCGCCATCTATACAACAAGCACCTTTACAGGCAGACAAGTTGCACATAAAATCTTTTTCAATAATATCTTCAGAAACTATAGTTTTGCCTATTTGAAACATAAATTACGTATTTTGTACTTGCAAATTTATTGTAAAGTTTACACAAGTTTAACAATTGTAAGAACTTTAATAGATTATTTTTGCCGAAAATTTTAAAACTAAACTAAAAAACCAAAACAAGAAATGGGTTTAAATTTTGACATTAAGCAAATATTCACAGCATTTATGGTATTATTCGCTGTAATAGACATTATAGGAAACATTCCTATTATTATTGACTTACGAAAAAAAGCTGGACACATACAAAGTGAAAAAGCCTCTTTAATTGCATTAGTTATCCTTATTGTGTTCCTATTTTTAGGACAAAGTATATTAGGTGTTATTGGTGTCGATGTGAATTCGTTTGCAGTAGCAGGTTCATTCATCTTATTTTTTATTGCTTTAGAAATGATTCTTGGAATCACCTTATACAAAGAGGACGATTCTAATCCGCTAACCGCATCGGTATTTCCATTAGCATTTCCTTTAATTGCTGGACCAGGAAGTTTAACAACACTTTTATCGCTTAGAGCGGAATTCAGCATAGAAAACATCATCATTGCGGTAATTTTAAACGTTTGTTTTATCTACTTAGTTCTTAAAACTTCTAAACGTATTGAAAGCTTTATAGGACAAAACGGAATTAGAATTATTCGTAAAATATTTGGAGTCATCTTATTAGCGATTGCCGTTAAATTATTTACTCAAAATATTAAAATGCTATTAGCATAAGATATAGAACACATTATGAAATACTTTATCATCATATTTTCAGTTATCGCCATTTTATTAATTGGTTACAACGTGACTTTAATAGATTTTAGTGTACCGTTTTCTGGACAAAGTACGGTTGCTTTAATTACCATTTTAGCCTCTTTATGTGCTATTTTACTATTACAAATTTTACGTATTAGTAAAAAAATTGAAAATAAAACTAAAGGCAAATAAATGTTAGATACATTAATAATTGGTGGTGGCGCTTCAGGTTTATCTTGCGCATTAGTTTTAGGCTCTGGACTTAAAAAAGAATTTGCGACAGGAAAACAAGTTGCGATTATTACGCACCAAAAAACATCGCATTTACAAAATGCGTTATTTAATAATGTATTAGGATTAACACCTGGAACTTTGGGTAGTGACTTATTAGAAAATGGTAAAACCCAGCTAAAAAGTCTTTACCCAGAAGTCCAACAAATTGAAAAGGAAAAAGTAAAATCCGTTTTAAAAACCGATGATCACTTTACAGTAACAACTAACAAAAACACTTATACAACACAACGTGTTGTTATTGCTGTTGGCTACACCAACTTAATGACTATAGATGGTTTAGAAGATTATATTGAACCGCATCCAAAAGCTAATGCTGAGAAAAACAGAATCTGGCTTAAAAACGACAATCATTTAATTGAAGAAAACCTTTATGTTGCCGGAACTTTAGCTGGCGAACGTAGTCAATTTGCCATTGCTTGTGGTAGTGGCGCACAAGTCGCAACCGATATTTTAACGCTTTGGAATAACGAAAAGCATACTAAGGTTCACGATAAGGTTTAAAGGAAATTCTAATTATTAGTTTTCAAATTTTTCAGCATCTAAAGTCAAGACTTTATTTACCATATTATCGTAATAACTTAATACTTTACTGTAAGCGCTTGTACCAAAAAGTTGTTCGGCAATATTGGCTTTTATAAAATGTTTAATCTCGTCTTTATAAGCAACAAAACGAATGTTAGATTGGGTTTTTGCTTGTAAAAATGCTTCAAATTGCTCTACAACCTCATCTGTGATTTCTAAGTCTAATACAAAAGAATTCTCGTCGTAATCACCATAATAATTACGGTCTTTTTCCAATAACTCAAACACAAACTGACTGGTTAACCCACCTTTTTCAAGAAATGCCAAAGTCTGGTTATTCATTCCTTTATCTAAAGGCACAAAAACGTCTGGAATAATTCCGCCACCACCATAAACGACTTTACCTTTTGGAGTCGTAAATTTCAATGAATCGTCTACTTCTATTTTAGTTTCGTCGGTTAATTCGCCACTATTAATACGCTTGTAATAATCATCAAAATAGTCGTCGCTTCCTTTTACATAAGCACGTTGTATAGAACGACCTGTTGGCGTGTAATATTTAGAAACGGTTAATCGCACCGCACTTCCATCGCCTAATTGCATTTCGCGTTGCACTAAACCTTTTCCGTAAGAACGTCTACCAACAATAGTTCCTTTATCATTATCTTGTAAAGCACCAGCAACTATTTCGCTGGCAGAGGCCGAATTTTCATTCATTAATACATAAACGTGTCCTTTTTCGAAATCGCCATTTTTGGTCGCAAAGCTTTTTTCAACTTTACCTCTTTTATTTTTTGTGAAGAGAATCAACTTATCATCTTCTAAAAATTCATCTATAATTTGATTAGCAATCGCGACAAAACCGCCCGGATTATCTCTTAAATCTAAAACCAAATTCTTAGCACCTTTCTGCTTTAAACTATTAAGTGCTGTTTTGAACTCTTTATATGAAGATTCCGCAAAACGATTCAACTTTACATAAGCCAAAGTTTCGGTTAGCATATATTGTGCTTCAATACTTCTAATTGGGATTCGGCTTCGGGTTAATTCAAAATCTAAAGATTCGTTAGTCGATTTCCTATAAATGCCAAGCTTAACTTTCGTGTCAATTGGACCTTTAATTCGGTCTACCAATTCACTACTACGCAAGTTTTTATTTACAACAGTATCGCCATCAATTTTTACAATTCTATCGCCACCTTTTATGCCTGCTTTTTCACTTGGGCCACCTTTTATACTTCTAATAACGGTAATGGTGTCTTTATAAGGATAGAAACTAATACCAACGCCAACAAAATCGCCTTGCATACTTTCCTGCACCTTTTGCATTTCCTTTTTTGGAATATACACAGAATGCGGATCGAGATTGCTTAGAATTCCGTTTACGGTAATATCTACAATGCTGTCTGTATTGACTTCTTCTACATATTCGTAGTCAATATAATCTATAAGTCTATTGAGTTTGTCTTTTTTGCTGTTACTCGCAAAAACACGATCTGAAGTGTCACTAAAATTTAATTTTCCACCAACAAAAACACCTATTGCCAAAGCGACGCCAATCACTAAAGGAATGTATTTGCTGTTGTTTTTCATAAATTATGTTTTAGTTTTTTAAATCTTCAATATGATGAATTTCTATACCTGCTTTTTCTAAAAATTTCAGTCCAGAATTATCTTTATAAGCTTGATTATATACGACTCTTACAATTCCTGCTTGATGTATTAATTTACTACATTCTTTACAAGGCGACAGCGTAATGTACAAAGTTGCTCCTTTACAAGATTGCGTGCTTGAAGCGACTTTTAAAATCGCATTGGCTTCAGCGTGTAACACATACCATTTGGTGTAACCTTCGTCATCTTCGCAAAAATTCTCGAAGCCTGAAGGTGTACCATTATAACCGTCGGAAATAATCATTTTATCCTTTACAATAATTGCACCAACTTGTTTACGCTCGCAATAAGAAAGCTTTCCCCATTCGGAAGCCATTCTTAAATAAGCTTTATCGTATTTTAATTGTTTTTTTGGCATAAGGCAAATATGGCTCTACAACTTGAAATTACAGTATTTATTTTAAAGTTGAAGATTTTAAGAGTGAAAGACTTTTCTTTTTAATAAAACTTTATGATTGAAGGCGTTTAAAACGGATAATTACTCATTAACATAGGAATCACCAATCCAACAACAACTGCCGAAATAACCATAACCCAATCGCGTTTATTAAACCTGAATACGGTTTGGAATACATAACCTAAAAACAGAACTAAAAAGACGATAATTACTTGTGCTATTTCTATTCCTAATGCAAATTCTAATAAAGGTACTAACTTTGAAGACGCTTTACCAATATACATTCTAAACTCGCTGGCAAACCCTAAACCGTGAACCAAACCAAAGAATAATGTCGAAAAGAACATTATGCCTATTTTCTCTTTTTGCGCACCTTTTCCTGAGGTAAACACATTAAAAATAGCAACGATTAAAATAGTTACTGGAATTAAAAATTCTATAATACTTGAGCTTACTTTTACTTGACCGTAAACCGCTAAAAACATAGAAATGGTGTGACCTAAAGTAAACATAGTCACCAACATTAACACTCGTTTCCAATCCTTAAACATATAAGGAACGGTTAAAACGATTAAAAATAAAACGTGATCGTAAGCATTAATATCTAAAACGTGGTTAATTCCGTATTTTACGTTAACCAAAAAAGCATCTAACATAGGGTTGATTTAATTCAGCTCAAATATAATAAAATTGAAAAAATGAATCAACGCTATTTAAGAGGTCTTTATAATTTGAAGGTCAATTAAATAAAAATCATCTTCTCCTTTCTTTTACTCGCTTTACTTTCTTTTGAATTTCTCGCTCAAGATCATCTAAGGTACTATTATCGGATAAATTTAATTCTATTAATATTTTGTTAGTAACTGGTCTACAAAAATCAATTTCATTTTCACTATCAACACAATTTAAACAACCTGAATTATTATAACAGACATATTTCTTATTTATAATTAAGTCTCCACCAAGATGAGCATTCATACAACTTGAAAAGGTCCTCATTTTATTTGAAACTTCCTCACAGTAATTTAAGTCCGAAATATTATAAATTTCAAATGGCATTGATGGATACCAAAATTCATCATAAATATCCTCTCTTTATTCGTCTTTTATTGATTTTGTTCTACTAAAAAATATTCTTCCAATAGGATTTACAGAATCTCTTTCTTCAACTTCATAATTAACTTCATAAGTCCAATAGTTTAGATTGTTTATATCGGGTTTCGTATTACACGAAAAAATCAATAGAAATAATAAAATGAATTGAATTATGCGCATCTGTGATGTTTACTTTCAGGTTTCAACTCCAAATATAACAAAACCTCAATCTTTAAGCTTCTTCAATTTTAATCCAAAGCTGTTCGGAGTTTAAATAAAAACTGCCTATAAACTCAAAATTACATTCGTTGGGTGCAATGATTGATAAAAATGGATTGGCATTTTTATCGTTATATAAATGATAGGTTTCGCCAATTAACGGCTGAAAATTAAACTTTGCATTATAGATTAAGTTATTATAATCTAACTCGTCCATCATTTTATCATACTCGGCTTTAAGCTCTAAGTATTTTGCTTTAATGGTTTTATTAGCAATGTTTATGTTTTTGTTTTTCCAAGTGATATTATCCGTTACGGTTATAGCTGGCGCACCAACGTTAGTCGCATACGGTTTTAAAGACGCATCGTAAGTTTGTGTTTCTTTATTAAAGACCACTTGGTCTGGCTTTTTATCTTCGTTCATAATTGTTTAACCTATTTAAATAAATAGCTAAACAAAATTACAGTTTTTATAAAAGCAGGTCACAAAAAAAAGGTTAAACTTTTAAGCATTTTGCTTATAAAATTTAACCTTTAAAGTTAACTGAAAATAATTACTCGTAGTTTTTATTCAATTAACTTAAAATAACGTTCTTATGTTTAAATGTTTTAAGAAACACTTAAAAGAACTTCAGAATAATAACTAAATTAAAAAAATTAAAGAATGTGTAAAACGTATGTATTATTCTGTTTAGTAAATATAACAAAAAAGAGAATACAAAACAAATAAAACTATAAAAATCAATTAGTTAATGTATTTTTTAGCACCTTCTAAAGCTTTTTCAATACCTTCTACTAAGCGTCCACCAGCAGTTGCAAAAAACGGCTGTCCGCCTCCGCCACCTTGAATATACTTACCAAGTTCGCGTACTACTTTACCAGCATTTAAATCTTTACTGGCTACTAATTCCTTAGACACGTAACACGTTAATAAAGCTTTTCCTTTATTTTCCGCTCCAAATAACAAGAATAAATTCTCTTGATTCTGCCCTAACTCAAAGCATAAATCTTTAATTCCAGCAGGATCTAAATCGACCTTTTTAGCTAAAAATTGCACGCCATTAATTTCTGTAATTTCAGATTTTAAATCGCCTTTTAAGTTTTTAGCCTTATCCTTTAATAATTTTTCTATCTCCTTTTTTAAAGCGGAATTTTCTTCTTGTAACGTCGTTACCGCTTTAACCGGTTCTTTTGTGTTGTTTAATAAAGCTTTAATAGACACGTATTCCTCATCTACAGTATCGTAATAATCCTTAACAGCATCGTTAGTAATCGCTTCAATACGACGAATTCCAGATGCCACAGCACCTTCATTAGTAATTTTAAAATGCCAGATATCGCTGGTATTCTTTACGTGCGTTCCTCCACAAAGCTCTATAGATTGACCAAACTTAATCGTTCTAACCGTATCACCGTATTTCTCACCAAACAATGCCATAGCACCTTCGCTAACGGCTTGCTCCATTGTTGCTGTTCTGTTTTCTTCTAAAGCTAACTTTCCTTCAATACGTGCGTTTACAAAATCTTCAACATCTTGTAATTGCTCGTTAGTCACTTTAGAGAAATGCGAAAAGTCAAAACGTAAATACTTACTATGTACGCTACTTCCTTTTTGCTCGACGTGTGTTCCTAAAATTTCACGTAAACCTTGGTGTAATAAGTGTGTTGCAGTGTGATTACATTCTGTTCTAAAACGTTGTTTTACATCGACAACTGCTCTAAACGTTTTATTTAAGTTTTTGGGTAAAGTCTTCGCAATATGAATAATCACATTGTTTTCCTTTTTAGTGTCTATAATATAAACGACATCTCCGTTTGGCACTTCTAAATAGCCTTTATCACCAACTTGTCCTCCACCTTCTGCATAGAATGGTGTTAAATTAAATACCAATTGAAATAAAGCACCATCTTTTTTAGACGTTACTTTTCTATATTTTGTTAAAGTTACATTCGCTTCTAAAGCATCGTAACCAATAAATTCTTGTACACTATCTTCTTTAACTGTAATCCAGTCTTCAGTTTGTTGCTCGCTTGCTTTACGTGAACGTGATTTTTGCTCTTCTAATTTGGCATTAAAACCAGCTTCGTCTAATTTTAAGTTTTTCTCACTTAAAATTAAAGCGGTTAAATCAATTGGAAAACCATATGTATCGTATAATTCGAAAGCTTTTTCACCTTCAACGGTATCGCCTTTTGTGTTGGCAATAATTCGGTCTAACAATAATAAACCTTGATCCAAGGTACGTAAGAAAGAGGCTTCTTCTTCACGAATAACGTTTTCTATTAATTGTTTTTGCGAACGAATTTCTGGAAACGCATCACCCATTTTAACGCTAAGCACTTCAACTAAACGGTAAATAAAAGGCTCTTTAGTATCTAAAAACGTAAATCCGTAACGTACCGCACGACGTAAAATACGACGAATCACATAACCTGCTCCTGTGTTACTTGGTAACTGTCCATCGGCAATAGAAAATGACACCGCACGAACGTGATCACTAATCACACGAATTGCAATATCTGTTTTATCATTTTCTGATAAAGTTTTTGCTTGCGTTAAATCTTCAGTAGAACCTGTATATTTTTTATTTGTAATCGTTTCTATCTCACGAATAATAGGAATAAACACATCGGTATCGTAGTTAGATTTCACATCTTGTAATACCATACATAAACGCTCAAATCCCATTCCTGTATCAATATGCTTGTTTGGTAATGGCTCTAAACTTCCGTTAGCTTTACGGTTGTATTGCATAAATACCAAGTTCCAAATCTCTACGACTTGCGGATGATCTTCATTCACTAAAGTCTTACCATCAACTTTGGCTTTTTCTTCTGGTGTACGAATATCTACGTGAATTTCACTACAAGGACCACACGGACCTTGCTCGCCCATTTCCCAGAAGTTATCTTTTTTATTTCCTTTTAAAATACGGTCTTCGCTAATGTAATTTTTCCAAATATCGTAAGCTTCCGTATCTAATTCTAAGTTATCGTCATCATCGCTACCTTCAAAAACGGTAACATATAATATGTCTTTATCAATTTTATAAACCTCAGTTAATAATTCCCAAGCCCAAGCAATAGCTTCTTTTTTAAAGTAATCGCCAAAACTCCAATTTCCTAACATTTCAAATAAGGTATGGTGATAGGTATCGTAACCTACTTCTTCTAAATCATTGTGCTTACCAGAAACACGTAAACATTTTTGAGAATCGGTTAAACGTGAATTTTTAGGCTCTGAATTCCCTAAAAAATACTCCTTAAATGGCGCCATACCAGAATTCACGAACATTAACGTCGGGTCATTTTTTAACACCATTGGTACCGATGGTACGATACTGTGTTTTTTAGATTCAAAAAACTGTAAATATTTAGCGCGAATGTCTTGAGCGTTCATAATTATTAGGCTATAACTTGGATTAACCAAGTTGTGTTTATGTTATAAATTTTGAATTAGGACAAATTCTATTAAAAATAAAATCCCTAAATTGTACGTTACTTTTAAAACCAAAAGTTAAAAGTAAAACTTGCACAAAAATAGTATAATTTAAGGAATGAGTAAGGTAAAATATTATTATGATTCTGATACGCTATCGTATAAGAAGATAAACCGTAAAGCTGGACGAACAATTGGGCGATTTATGCTGTTTTTAGTGGCGTCATCTTTATTTGCTTTATTGTTTTTATTTGTGGCTGGTCGTTATATCGATTCGCCAGAAGAAAAAGCGTTGCGTCGTGAATTAGCCAATATGCAACTGCAATACGACATTTTAAATACTAAAATGGAAAGTGCCGAAGCGGTTTTAGCAAATGTTGAAGAACGCGACAATAACATTTACCGTGTGTATTTTGAAGCCAACCCGATTCCTGAAGAACAACGTTTAGCAGGTTTTGGTGGTATAAATCGTTATAAAAAGTTAGAAGGTTATCATAATTCTGAAATGATTACGGCAACCAACCAACGTTTAGATCAATTACAAAAACGTATTGTTGTACAATCTAAATCTTTAGATGAAATAAAAGTTTTAGCCGAAAACAAAGAAGCACTTTTAGCTGCGATTCCAGCGATTCAACCTGTGAGTAATGAGGAATTAACACGTATGGCTTCTGGTTATGGGTATAGAAGTGATCCTTTTACTAAAGTGAGAAAATTCCACTACGGAATGGATTTTACCGCACCAAGAGGCACACCAATTTATGCCAGTGGCGATGGTGTTGTTAAACGCGCCGACAGTAAATCTTCAGGTTACGGAAATCATATTCGTATAGACCACGGTTATGGTTATATTTCGCTATATGCACACTTATTTAAATATAATGTTCGTAAAAATCAGCGCGTAAAACGTGGCGATTTAATTGGTTTTGTAGGAAGTACAGGACGAAGTGAGGCACCACATTTACATTACGAAGTATTTAAAGATGGTGAACGTATAAATCCTATTAACTTTTACTACGGAAGTTTATCGGCGGACGAATTTAGTGCCTTACTTAAAAAGGCAAGTATGGAAAATGAATCTTTAGACTAATGGAGTTAGAACTTCCTGAAAAACGTTACTATTCTATTGGCGAAGTTGCCAAGGCTTTTAGCGTAAACACGTCTTTAATACGCTTTTGGGAAAAAGAATTCGATGAATTAAAGCCTAAAAAAAACGCAAAAGGAAATCGTAAATTCACCCAAGATGATATAAAAAACCTTAAATTTATATATCACTTAGTTAAAGAACGCGGTTTTACTTTAGAAGGTGCCAAAACTCATTTAAAAGAAGAACGTCAAAAAGCGCTAACAACCTTTGATATTGTGGACAAATTAGAACACATTAAAAGCGAACTAATTAAAATTAAAAATCACTTATAAACTAACCTTTAAAAGAATTTAAAATGAAAAAGTATTTAGTACCAATTGTAGTTATAGTATTACTTGGACTATGGGTTATGAACTCATACAATGGCATTATAGGAAAAGAAGAAAACGTAAACGAAGCTTGGGCAAAAGTAGAAAGTTCTTACCAAAGACGTTCTGACCTAATTGGAAACTTAGTTAATACCGTAAAAGGCGCAGCCGATTTTGAGAAAAGTACTTTAGAAGCTGTAATTAATGCACGTAGTAAAGCAACCAGTATAAACATAGACCCAAGTAACATTACGCCAGAACAATTAGCGCAGTTTAACAAAGCGCAAAGTGGTTTAAGTAGTGCTTTATCGCGCTTATTAGTGACTGTAGAACGTTACCCAGAATTAAAAGCAAATCAGAATTTCTTAGAATTACAGAGTCAATTAGAAGGTACTGAAAACCGCATTAATGTAGCGAGAGACCGTTTTAACGAGTCGGCTAAAAATTACAACACCACTGTTAGAAAATTCCCAGGTAGTTTAGTGGCTTCAATTTTTGGTTTCGATGCTAAAGCATATTACGAAGCAGAAGCAGGAAGCGAAAAAGCACCAGATGTAAAGTTTGAATTTTAAGATGAAAAAAGCCGTAGAGCAATTTTTAAGTCCCAGTGAAGAGCAATTATTAGTCGATGCGATTTGCGAAGCCGAAACTGAAACTTCAGGAGAAATTCGTGTACACATTGAAGCAACCTCTGGTGGCCATATTGATGCGAGAACCATTGAAGTTATCGGATTACTTAATATGCACAAAACCCAACAACGCAATGGTGTTATCATTTACTTAGCCGTAGAAGATCGTGAATTTTCTATTTATGGCGATGAAGGTATTAATAACCTTGTTTCAGTTGATTTTTGGGATAGTACCAAAGACACCATACAACAACATTTTAAAAATGGTGCGTTTGCCGAAGGGTTAAAACAAGGTATTCTTAAAGCCGGACAACAACTTAAAAGCTTTTTCCCTTACCAAGACAACGACACAAACGAGTTACCAAACACGATATCCAAAGGATAATATGCCAAACGCATTTACAAGCACAACACGTTCAAGCCTAAAAACAACTGTTTTATCGGCTTTAGTGCTGTTGTTTTTAATGTGTACACATAGTCTTTTTGCGCAGTTTAATATCCCTGAAAAACCAGATTTAGAAACCAGTATTTATGATAATATTGGCTTATTATCTGAACCACAAAAACGCACCTTAGAACAAAACCTTATTCGTTACTCGGATTCGACCTCAACGCAAATTGTTGTGGTTATTATTCCGTCTACCAATGGCGAGAACATTAATTACTTAGGCGCTAATTGGGGTGAAAAATGGGGCATTGGACAAGAAAAAGAAGACAATGGTGTCTTAGTTTTATTAGCACAAAACGACCGTAAAATAGCGATTAGTACTGGACAAGGTGTTGAATTTGCTTTAACCGATGCGATGTCTAAGCGTATTATTGAACGTGATATTATCCCTTATTTTAAACAAGGGAATTATTATGGCGGTTTAAATAATGGGATTCGTTCAATTTTTGAAGTCTTAAATGGTAGCTACAAAAATAACCAAACTAACTCTGATGATTTCCCAATTGGGTTCTTCATCTTTCTACTCTTTATATTTATCATTTTTATAATCATTATAAGAAGCAAAAACAAAGGCAACGACAATCACGACGGACGACACTTTAGAAACGATCGTGGACGAAGCATTTTAGATGCTATTATACTAAGTAATTCTGGCCGTGGCGGATTTGGTGGCGGTAGTTTTGGTGGTAGTAGTGGCGGAAGCTTTGGAGGTGGCGGTTTTTCCGGTGGCTTTGGTGGCGGAAGCTTTGGTGGCGGAGGCGCTTCTGGTGGATGGTAATTTCTTTTAGTTAGCAGTTTCTTTTTATAGTTTACAGTGATTTAGTCTTCAGTCCTGAGTGATAGTTCGCAAATATAGTGGGCAGTTTTTTAGTCTTCAGTAGGCAGTCTTTATGGCTTTGTGTTTCTGTTCTCAAGACAAATCTTTAAGCTAACAATTGTTTACCCAATTAGACTACCGCTAATTTGTAATTAGTGCCGTTATGAGTAAGCTACTCAAAATACAAACATAGTTTTGAATTTTACATTTTTAGTCTTGACGTCTTCGAGCTTAAAACTTCAAGCCTATTTTTCCCACTTACTTTATTGACTAACCAAAAACTTTATGCATTTACAAACCTTACTTAACAAGTCGCATTAGTGATAGTAGTGGCATCCTTTTTTGTGTAAAATGAATAAGACTAACTTCTTTTGTAAAACCAACAAAATAGCATAGAGATACTGAAACAAGTTCAGCATAAAAAAAGATATAACGGATAGCACGACCTGTATCCTGAATTTATTTCAGGATCAGGTAATGCCCAAAAAGAATTAATTCTATTTTCCGTTAAAGGTATTCATTGTATTATTTAAACCTGCTAAACCGAAAGATTTAATGGCTTCTACACACACATTTAAGCGTTCTTTAAGCTTTGTATTTTCCTCGTCGGTCCACTCGCCTAAAACATAATCTACTTGGCGTCCTTTTGTAAACTCGTCGCTAATACCAAACCTGAAACGGTTATATTTGGTAGTCTGCAATTTATCTTGGGTATCTTTTAAACCGTTGTGACCGCCATCGCTTCCTTTGGCTTTTATACGCAGACTTCCAAAGGGTAAATTTAAATCGTCGGTAATGACTAAAAGGTTTTCTAATGGAATTTTTTCTTTATCCATCCAGTACTTAATGGCTTTTCCGCTAAGATTCATAAAGGTACTTGGCTTAAGTAAAATAAAGGTGCGCCCTTTTAATTTATAGGTCGCTAAATCGCCTAACTTATCGGTAGCAAAAGACACGTTTTCGGTTTTTACCAAATAATCTAAGACTTTAAAGCCTATGTTGTGGCGCGTGTTTTCGTATTTATCGCCAATGTTTCCTAAACCAACAATTAAGAATTTTTTCATATCGATTTCTGTTTCCTTTATTTTAAACCGTTGTTTTAACCAAGCAATCATATATTATACCAATTAGAATAGATTACAATTGATTCAAAAATAAAAAAGCATCCTGAATAAACAGAATGCTTTTTAAAATTTTATGTTCTGAGAAATTATTCTGCAGCTGGAGTTGCTTCAGCTCCTTCTTCTTCTTCTTCCTCATCATCTGCAACAGAGTTACGAGAACGTCTAACTTGACATACTACTGTATTGTCTGGATGCATAAATTTAAAGTCATTACTATCTAAAGTTGTGATGTATAATTTACCACCAATTTTAAGTGGTGTAATGTCTACAGTAATTGTATCTGGTAAGTTTCCAGGAATTGCTTTAACACGTAAACTACGTTTGTTTTTACGTAAAACACCACCATTTTTAACCCCTTTAGAACTTCCTGTAAATTCAACAGGAATATCCATAGTTACTTCTTTGTCAGCAAAAGTTTGGTAGAAATCTACGTGTAAAATTTTGTCTGTTACTGGGTGAAATTGGATATCTTGTAAGATAGCGTCAAATTTAGAACCATCGGCTAACTCAATCACAACTGTGTGTGCGTTTGGAGTATATACCAAGTTTGAGAATGCGATTTCAGTTGCTGAGAAATGCACAGTTTGTTCTCCTCCGTATATAACGCAAGGAACCATACCAGCATTACGTAAGGCTTGAGTTGACTTTTTACCTACGCTTTCTCTTTTAGATCCGTTAATTGTAATTGATTTCATTTTATATTTATTTAATTATTATTCTAATATTTTAAACTTCCTAAGAAGTGGTCTTACATAATAAACTTGTCACTAATTGACTTGTTATAATGTACGTTTTGCATCACATCGGCAAATAAATTTGCACAAGATAATACTCTTATTTTGCTACTTTCTTGTTTTAAAGGAATTGAATCGGTTACGATTAATTCTTCTAATTTAGAATTCTCTAAACGCTCGTAAGCACTACCAGATAAAATTGGATGCGTACAAATAGCTCTTACACTAAGTGCACCACGTTCCATCATTAAATCGGCTGCTTTAGTTAATGTTCCGGCAGTATCTACCATATCATCTACTAAAACGACATTTTTACCAGTTACGTCACCAATTAATTCCATGTGAGAAATTACGTTGGCTTTAGCACGTTGCTTGTAACAAATTACTACATCGCTAGTTAAAGCTTTAGAGTAAGCGTAAGCACGTTTAGATCCTCCCATATCTGGAGAAGCAATAGTTAGGTTATCTAACTTTAAGCTTTCTAAGTATGGTAAGAAAATAGTTGATGCAAATAAATGATCTACTGGCTTTTCAAAGAATCCTTGAATTTGATCGGCATGTAAATCCATTGTTATAATACGTGTCGCACCAGCAGTTTCTAACATTTTAGCAATTAATTTTGCTGCGATTGGAACTCTTGGCTTGTCTTTACGATCTTGTCTTGCCCAACCAAAGTAAGGCATAACAGCTGTAATGTGTCTTGCCGACGCACGCTTAGCTGCATCTATCATTAACAACATTTCCATTAAGTTTTCGCTACTTGGATTTGTAGATCCAATAATAAAAACACGTGCTCCACGAATAGACTCTTCGTAAGATGGTTGAAATTCACCATCGCTATACGTTGATGTAATGACGTTACCTAAAGCAACACCAAATTTCTTAGCGATTTGTAATGCTAAAGCTTTACTTTGAGTACAAGTGAATATTTTGGCTTCTACGGTTTGAATAGACATGTCTAATGGCTTGTTTTACAACGATTAATAAACTAGTATTATTTAATTGCGTGCAAATTTATGGTTTTTTTTGTTCTATGCCGATAAATACTTGCTTAAATTTAAGCATTACAACGAATAATCTGTATTTTTGCTGTCCTACAAATGCTCAAGTGGCGGAATTGGTAGACGCGTCGGATTCAAAATCCGATTCCTTGGAGTGCGGGTTCGATTCCCGCCTTGAGTACAAAAAAGCGTAATTCATTTAAAACAATGATTACGCTTTTTTCTTTTTAAGCAAGATGTCCATATTTTTATCCTATGAAATTACAAACTCAAATCCCTTTAAAACCAGTGCAGCAACATCATATAGATTATAAAAGTGCGCTGTGTTTCTTTGGGTCTTGTTTTTCTGAACATATTAGTGAGAGATTAATCGCTCACAAACTACCAACATTCAGTAATCCGTTTGGCATATTATTTCATCCAAAAGCGATTGAAAATTTAATTAAAAAATCGATAACAGATTACAGTTATTCAACAAATGATGTTTTTGACTTAAACGAGCAGTTTCAATGTTTTGAAGTACATTCTAAATTAAATACTATACATAAAACTGAATTAATTAAACGTTTAAACGAAGTAACTACCGAAACACTTCAACAGTTAAAAAAAGCATCACATATTTGTATGACTTTAGGAACAGCTTGGGTTCACAAACATATAGCAAGTGATAAAACGGTTGCTAACTGCCATAAAGTACCGCAAAAGGAGTTTAACAAAACACTACTTTCTATTGAAGAAATAACCGCTTCACTTCAAAATTGTATGGACTTAATTTTAAGCGTAAATCCAGAAGCTCAATTTATTTTTACGGTTTCTCCAGTGCGACATATAAAAGATGGTTTTACCGAAAACACCTTAAGTAAAGCCCATTTAATTTCGGCAGTTCACGCAATCGTAAATACTAATAGTCAAGCGCATTATTTTCCGTCTTATGAAATTATAATGGACCAACTTCGTGACTACCGTTTTTATAATGAAGATATGCTTCACCCTAACACCACAGCCATCAATTTTATTTGGGAACAATTTAAAACCGTTTGGTTTAGTGAAGAAGCACAAAATATTTCAACAGAAATTGCACAAATTACACGAGGCTTAAACCACAAGCCTTTTAATCCAAATTCTGAAGCCCATAAAAAGTTTCTTTTGCAATTAAATAGCAAGAAAACAGCACTTCTTAACAAGTTCCCGCACATTTCATTTTAATAAGTAAGAATTATTGCGTTATTTGTAGGTTCCTTAAATTTACTTTTAAACCTATAACTTGTATGAAACGTCAATTAATTTTCCTTTTTGCATTATGTTTTTCACAACTTATTTTAGCACAGAAAATTTCCTATAACGAAACGTTTGACAGTAAAAAAACTATTTGGAACTACAATGAAAATAGACTAAAAGCAAGTTCTAAAAACGGCAAACTTACTATAGAAAATAAAAGTAAATTTGATGCACAATGGTTACTCCAAAATTTAATTCCTAATCCGGATAAAACAGATTTCACCATAGAAACTGAAGTTACCTTCTTGGACATCCAAAAGCCAACCAGTCAATTTAGTGTGATTTGGTCGGCTTACAATAACGAAGCGTCATACCGAAGCGTGACATTGTCTGCAAATCAGAAAAGTCAATTAAGTTATCATAATCGTAAAGATGTCGATTTTTACAAACCGTGGAAGGACCAAAAAGATGGTTTTGAAATCTTAAAAATCAACAAAATTAAAATTGTAAAACGCGGTAGTAATTCTAAAGTTTACATTAACGAAAAAGTGATTCATCAATTAGGTGGAACTGCTTATTACGGCTCTAAAATAGGATTTAAAGTATCTCCAGAAACTAAAATTGCCGTTCACAAGTTAAAAATAACGACTTACAAAAAGCAAGCTATTACTATTGTTAGCAGTTTTAATCCTTCAAATAAAATTGAAAAGATTGATGCGTTATCTGATCCAAATGTAGAAGAAGCTTTACCAATAATTACTGCCGATGGCGAAACATTATATTTAGTTTTAAAAGACAGCAAACTAAACACAGTTACCACTAACGACGATGTTTGGTACAGTACCAAAAACCGATTCAATAAATGGAATTTATATAAAAATATTGGACGACCAATTAATAACGAAGCGCATAACTTTGTGGTATCGGTTTCACCGGACAACAATACGTTATTGGTAGGAAATCATTATTCTGAAAATGGCCGTAAACTAACCGGTCCAGGCGTTTCAATAACACATAGAACAAAAGACGGTTGGAAAATTCCTAAACCATTAATTATTGAAGGTTATTCGAATAGCAATCAGTTTTCGGAATTTAGTTTAAGTAGCACAAAAAAGCAACTATTATTAGCCATTGAGCGTCCAAACGGTCAAGGCGATAAAGATTTATATGTAAGCTTTAAAACCGAAAACAACACTTGGACAACACCTTTAAGTTTAGGAAAAACAATTAATACGTTTGAAAGTGAAGCATATCCGTTTTTAGCTTCGGATGGAAGGACTTTATTTTTCTCAAGTAAAGGCCACCAAGGTTATGGCTCACACGATTTATTTGTGAGTAAACGCTTAGATAATTCGTGGACCAACTGGAGCACACCAAAAAACTTAGGCCCGACTATTAACGGCACAAGTGGCGACATGAGTATTTACTTAACTGCCGACGGAACCAAAGCCTACGTAGGGAAAGACAGTGATATTTACTTTACCGAAAACGCTGTAAATTTAGATCCGGTTATTTTAGTGAAAGGAAAAGTTTACGATAGTAAAACCAAAGAAATATTATTTGCTCCAGTAAAATACTACAATCTAAACACGAATAAAGAATTAGGAATTGCCCGTAGTAATCCTAATACTGGTGAGTATAAAATTGTATTACCTTATGGCGAAAGATATAGTTTTATGGCTGAAAAAGAAGGCTATTATTCGCAAACCAAAAACATAGATTTAACCGAGTTAAAAGCGTACGAAGAAATTGAAGTCGATTTATATTTAGATCCTATTGAAAAAGGCCAAGTAATTAGACTTAATAATATTTTCTTCGATTCTGGCAAGTATGATTTACTACCAACCTCTTATGCCGAGTTAAATAAATTATTAGAATTACTTGAGAAAAACTCAAAATTAAAAATTGAAATTGCTGGTCATACGGATTGGATTGGTAAGGATAAAGACAACTTAATACTATCTCAAAATCGTACCAATGCTGTTGTTAATTTTTTAGTTGAAAAAGGCATCGATAAAAATAGACTAAGTGCAAAAGGTTATGGGGAAACTAAATTTATTGCCACAAACACTACCAAAGAAGGCCGACAATTAAACCGTCGTGTCGAGTTTGAAATTAAAGATTTATAAGCGTAATATTTAGACTTATGAAAAATGCTATTTTAGGTATATTATTGACTTTAGTTGTAGTGCTCACATTACGCACTTGCAACAACCAACCACAAGAAAAAACGGTTTTAAACGAACAGTCTGCACTTATACAACAATCGCTTAAAAACGTTGGTAAATTAGCAGTTACCGAAGGTCATTTTAGTCAGGTTTATAATTATAAAAATACCAAAGCAGTTTTTGGAAATTTAATTGATAGCGAAAAGAAAGTTTTAGTTGTCGTGAATGCAGATGTAAGTGTGTCTTACGATTTAAGTCAACTTGAATATGACGTTGATCAGGAAAATAAAATTCTAACATTGACTAAAATCCCAAAAGAAACTATTAAAATCAGTCCAGATTTTGAATACTATGACATTCAATCCGATTTTTTAAATCCGTTTATAGCCGAAGACTACAACCAATTAAAGATTGAAGCAAAGAAAGCCATCAGTAAAAAAATTGAAGCCAGCGATTTACAGAAAAATGCAAAAAACAGATTAATTAGTGAGTTGAGTAAATTCTATATTCTAACTAATTCATTAGGTTGGACTTTAAATTATAATGAAACTGTTATCAGTCAACCATTTTCAGAATCTAACTTAAAATTTTAAGCGTTTAGTTAAACGTCTCCATCCGCCACCATTTATAGCTTCAATATGATTTTTTTGCAACAATTTTGTTGCCGTAGCACTTCTAACACCACTTTCACAATACACTATAAAAGGTTTTTGCATAGCTTTTAATTCTGGCAATTTAGACCTCAACATTTTTAATGGTACGTGAATAGCACCTGCAATATGATTCGCTTCAAATTCACGACTACTACACACATCTAACAGCAATGCTTCTTTATCTAAAAATTGTTGCAATGTCTTTTCTTTCACTCCAAAAAACAGTTCTAAAAACCCCATAATTAGCTATATTTACAACTCTAATTTAAGCAAACTAAAAGTATTTATGGCAACAGCTTACGTAAAACTAACCGTAGAAAATCATATTGGAACTGTAGAATTTTGCAATCCGTCGCATAATGCTTTACCAAGTCATTTACTGAAAGAATTGGCTGACACTATTACAAGTACTAGTACTAATGACGACATAAAAGTTGTGATTCTAAAAAGTGCTGGCGACCGCACGTTTTGTGCAGGTGCAAGTTTTAACGAACTGATTTCTATAAATGATTTAGAGACCGGAAAAACATTTTTCTCTGGATTTGCTAATGTTATAAATGCAATGCGCCAATGCACCAAATTAATTATTGGACGTATACAAGGAAAAGCTGTTGGTGGTGGCGTTGGCTTAGCTTCGGCAACCGATTATTGTTTAGCAACCAAATACGCTTCAATTAAATTAAGTGAGCTAAGTATTGGTATTGGACCATTTGTGATAGAACCAGCAGTTTCAAGAAAAATGGGACAAACTGCAATGTCTGAAATGACTATTAATGCCGAACAGTTTTATGACACGACTTACGCAAAAACCAATAAACTGTACACTAACGTTTTTGAAACTATTGAAGACCTTGACGACGCTGCTTTAGAATTAGCTCAAAAATTAGCAAGCTATAACCCAGAGGCTTTAGCCGAAATGAAACGCGTGTTATGGGAAAACGAAACACATTGGGACACGCTTTTAATTGAACGCGCAGAAATTAGTGGTCATTTAGTTTTAAGTGATTTTACAAAACAAAAGTTAGCGAGTTTTAAATAGGAAATCGCATCTTTAAACTTATAGTTGATAAGTTTTAAAACAGCTTATATATACCTACAAGGTCAAAAAAAAGACCTTGCAGGATAATTGAAAATATTTCTAAATTGATTTTGAAAAAATCAAGATGAATTAGCGTGTTTTAAGCACAAAGTCAATAGTAACGATAGCTTATTCTTTATCTACGATTTCTATACCATCTTCAATAAGATGACTAACCTCTGGACGGTTTAATTTAATTTCGTGTAAATAGTTGAGAACTTTAGTTTTTAACTCTCTATCATCTGTTTTAGCAACTTGCTCGTAAAGCTCTACACTTAATAACCAATCTTTAGGAAATTTTTGTTGTAAGCTTTCAAGTATATTTTTAGATGCCATACTTGTTACTTCGCCGTTTCTAAAATCTCTTACTTGTTTGTAAAGATTTTGTAACTCTAAACGTTCAGCCGTTTTTTCTCTTTTAATCGTTGTACTTGATACTTCGTGCGTAATTAAATCAAAACTATTTAAATCGGCTGGACCAGAATATCCTGAAACCACATATTTACCTACAGCCATATCATATTGTCCCCATTCAGGCTGAAATAAAACCGTATCACCGTGAGTTACCGTACAATCTTTAAAGCTGATTAATATCACTTTCCCTTGTAAATTTCGAGTTCCAGTAATAATAGTTCCTTCAACTTTAATACCGCCTTCAAATTCTAAACAAACGTGTTCATTTTCATAAATATCGTAAGCCATTAAATCACGTGGCGACATATCTTCAATCGCTAAATTGATACCTTTTAGTTTCCCTAATGGTGAACCAAAGCCTTCCGGATGATTTAAAACACTATGCCCAACTAACTCTTTATTACTATAAGACAAAGCCGTTTGTCCTTTTGTTTGTAAATAAACAACTTTTCCGTTGTGTTCAATTAAATTAGAAAACACACCAGAAACTTGTAATCCTGTCGTTAACTCTATTGTGCCAATGGCTTTAGAATTAATTAATTTATTTAAAGCCTCAATACCACCTTTACGCAATGCCATTGTGTTAGCAAATTCTTCCAAAACACTACTTAAAAAAGCAAAATCTGGTGTTATAAATAATTGTGGTTGCGGTTTAGTAATGTCGAAATTTTGAAAAGTAGACCCTATATTATAAGGCAGTTTTTTCACCTCATCGGTCATACACCATTTGCTTTCTCCAATAGAACTTAAAAGCCCTGCACCGTATATTTTTGGATCTTCAACTGTACCAATTAAACCATACTCTACAGTCCACCAATGTAAATTACGAATCAACGCCATTTCACTTGGTTCACCCATATTTTTCTGTAAGTCTTCAACTAACTTCTCCGCTTTATCAATTTCATTTTGAGGCGTATTTGGTGCTTCTTTTATTATAGATAGATGTCTTACTGCTTCATATAACTCATAATCCTTACCTGAAGAAATCGCTTTACAACCTATTTCTCCAAAACGGCGTAAATACTCGGCATATTCCGGATTAGCAATAATTGGTGCGTGTCCTGCACCTTCGTGAATAATGTCTGGCGCTGGTGTGTATTCTATATGTTCAATTTGGCGAATATCACTGGCAATTACCAATACATTATAAGCTTGAAACTCCATAAATGCATTTGGCGGAATAAAACCATCTACCGCTACTGCAGCCCAACCTATTTCTTGTAAAATACGATTCATACCATACATATTTGGTATGCTGTCCACCGAAATCCCTGTTTGTCTTAAACCTTCTAAGTAGCTACTATGCGCCACTTTACTTAAATAACTAATATTCTTTCGCATCGCATAACGCCAAACGGCTTGATTAATCGCAGAATAATCGTCGTAACTTTGAGGCTTAATAAACTGTCTTAAGTGCTTTGGTAAGCGATCTAAAATTGGATTTGATTCAAAAGAGGTATTTGACATTATATTTTATTTTTGGAGTCCCGTAAAAATAAGAAATAAGACGCTAAGTATTTACTAATGTGTTATAGAAAAACAAAAAAGACAACCCTACAGATTGTCTTTTCGTTTTATTTGTAATTTATTTTATTGCTCAATTCCCGGTGGATACACCTTTAAAATTTCTTGAACGAATTCATTAATGCGTTCTTTTTTATGCTTTCTACTTTGCGTTAAATAACCAAGACCTTGACCTTGCCACACCAATTCTTTGGTTTTAGCATCGATTAAATCGATATATAATGTGCCTTGTGTGGACGTTGAAACTGTAGACCCAAATGAAGCGCCATAGAAGCCCCAGCCAAATCCCCAACCAAAGTTATTTCTATTTACATCTACACGTTCTTGAGATTTTGTAAATATACTCACCAACAAATCTGGCGATTCTGATTTAGAAAATCCTTTAGTTTGCATTTCGGCATCAATAGCCCTTAAAATACGTCGTTTATCTAAATCGTTAATTTCGGCTTTATCAATACCTGTTTTAAAAAACGCAAAGGTTTTGTAGTTGTTAAAATTTGTTTGCTCGTGATAATCCGAAGAGACTTTGACTGATGTGCAAGATAAAAGTGTTGTAGAAAGAAGTAATAGTAATAAAATATTTAATTTTCTCATAGTTTTTTGTTTTAATTTAAAATGTTATGAAGAATCAAATTTGGGAATATTGATTTTAAATTAATTTGCTCAATAATTATACCATAACTAATGGTAATTAGCTAACAAATGACTAAGATATAACTATTTCGATTCTTATCTAGATCGCAAAAAATCTCCAGTAATATTATGAATAGGTAAATTTGTGACAAAAAAATCATAGTTAATTTAACGTTTTTAATTATCTTTTAATTCTGATTCTTCCTTGTTGTTCAGTACAAAAAAGGTTTACGCGCCATTTGTTTCTTTCCTAGTGTTTTTTGTCTTTATTATGTGAGAGTATTACATATCTGCATAGCTATTAATTGGCTATCCAAACAATGACTAATATTAAATAAAACATGCTAATTAAATCCTGATAGAGTACACTAGAATAGATAGATTGCAGTTCTTTGTTCAAAATAAAGCTCTTCATAAAGTAGTAAAACCAGTTAAATGTATACTTAATCTTAATTATTAGCTGTTTGTCGTTAAAATTTTTAAGTATTAAATTAAAATATTAGCTTAAAAAAGTAAAAATTTTAAGTTATTATACTATGAAAATCAAACAAAATGTATTAGTGTTATTATTTTTAATTCCATTTGCAATGATGGGCCAAGATGATAACGATGACTCCCATGTAGTAACTATTAACTTTAGCGAAGTTGCTATTGTTGATATTGAAGATTCGGCTATTAAAGACATAACCCTAGATGCTACGGGTGGTGTTCCTGCTGAAGCTGGAGATCCTTATGATTTTAGTGTAACAAATTCAACTTTGTGGTTAAATTATACTAGTATCTTAGGCAACGAAACATCCCGCTTGGTAACTGTTAGAACCACTGCTGGTACAATTCCTGCAGGACTTGACTTAAGGGTTCAGGCCGCAGCTGATGCTGGAAATGGAGGGGGTTCTGTAGGGGCAAATGTGGCAACGCCAATAGTTTTGAATGGAACAGATCAAAACATAATTACAGGAATAGGTAGCTGTTACACCAGTACAGGAACCAATAATGGACACAATTTGACATACAGTTTAGCTGTAAATGACTGGAGTTTAATTGATCAATCTGACTCTGGGGCTGCCATTACAGTTTTGTACACAATAACAGATACTCCTTAATTTATGAAAAAGGTATTGTTTTTTACAATCTTTATATCAGCGGTTTTAAACTCTTATTCTAGTGTTGCTATCGTGAATGGCTTATCGCACTATTATAAAAATCTATCAGGTGGAGACACATTTGAAGGGGTTATTACTTTGGTTAATTCAGGTGAAAATGTACAAAGAGTGAGAGTTTATTTTAATGATTATTTAAGAGATTGTGATAATTCCAGCTTTTATGATTCAGAGGATTTTGAGGGCTCTATCTACAAGTGGTTTAGTCTGTCTCGTAATGATTTTGAAATTGCTCCTGGAGCAACAATGGACGTTAATTTTAAGGTCAATATTCCATCAGACTATAATTCCAAGGGTTCAAAATGGCAGTTTATTATGGTTGAAACAGACAAAAGTGTTGAGCAAAAAGTTAAAAGTAATCTTAATGTTACGTCTAAAGTTCGTTATGGTGTAAACGTTGGTTTAAGTTTTGGTATAGATCATATTTCTGATTTTGCTGTTCATAAAGAATTAGAGTTGTCATCCGATAACTCTATATTGTTTACAATGAAGAATAACGATTCTTACTTTCATGATACAGAGATTACTTTAGAGTTTTATTCTTTAAACGGGGAATTAATATTTACCAAAAAATTAGATAAGCGTATTTTTTTTCCTAAATCATGTTCTGAATTCAAATTCGATACAACAGATCTTATTTCTAATGATTACGATGTCATCATTTATTGTGATTCAGGTTACAATATCAATGCGTTCAGAAGAAAATTAACGTTATAACTAATTATATCTATCATTGAAGTATATACATTATGTATTAATATTTTTTGGATTTCACTTTTGTTGTTCTCAAACTTCAACAAGCCAGATTTCAATATCCTTAGAAACATCAGGCCTATTCTTGGATCCTGGGAAGGTGTCTGTTATTAAATTAGGAATACGCAATAATCACGACTTTCCTGTAAATATTAGAATAGAATATTCTAGTCCTGATAGAAATTTGAGCCCAGGAATCAAATCTGAGGATATGTATTTGGAGCCTGAGGATTACCAAATCGGTTATATTCCCATTAAACTAAAAAGCACTACTAGGAGCGGATTCAAATTATTAGATGTTAGAGTTCTAATGGGAGATATAACTGTTGTAGAGAAGACCTTTGATCTTTTTATTAAGGAAAAGCGTAAACTGACGTTAGATTTAATCTCTGTACCAAAATATATTCTAGACAATCAAGAATTAACAGCTACTTATTTAATATCAAACCTAGGTAATCGTAATGAGTATATCAAAGAGCTTGATTTATCTTTAAGTCCAGGACAAACTCACGAATTTCAAAAGTCAGAAATTGTCAAGCAATCCTTTTCTCCATATTCTTACATTGTATTTAACAATATCGTAGCAGAGGATAATTATAGTATTAGTTCTAATTCTAAGTCAGTTAAGGTTTATCCATCTTATATTCCAGACTTTGATCCTTTTCATCGAATTCCAGCTGAAGTTGGTGTGAGTATCTTTGATGTTACAAATCAGAAAATGAATAATATTCAAAACATCCAAGTTTTTATGAAAGCTCAAGGTTATGTTAATGATAAAAAGGAGCATTTTATAGAAGCAGAGTTTAGGGGGCCAAATAGATTCAATATGTCTAGGTTTGCAACTTATGATAGGTATTTTGTAGGATATAATTATAAGGGGAAATTAAAAGTAAACGCCGGTGACTTTTCTCTTCAGAAATACCGTTTGCCATTATTTTCTAGATACATTAGGGGGGGTGAATTGAGTTACTCTTTTAAAAAACTTGATTTTTCTCTTTATGGAGGTAGCCCAAGATTCTTTAATGACACTGAATGCCTATATGGCTTAGATGCCACTTATGATATGACTATGAATTCCAAACTATCGTTATCTAATATAATTAGAAAACCATCAGATTCTAATTTATCAAATATCAATCTCACAACAATAGCTTATCGTTTGGCAAATGATAAGATAACGCTGAATTCAAGTCTTAATTCAAGTTTAGAAACTAATAATAAAGGATGGGGTTATGAGGGAAACTTAGCTTATAATTTTAAGAGAACGTCTGCTTCTATTGATTATTTGTTCGCAAGTGATGAATATTTGGGTTATTACAATAATAGCGAGTATGTTTCTGTTAATTTAAATGAGAAAATATCTACAAAGTATGGTCTGTCTTTTAGTTATTATTTATCTAAGCTCAATAGGCAGTTAAATGATTTTGAATTTTTATCTCAACCAGTTTCTGAAAATTATTCTGCTGGTTTTTCAGGTAATTATACTAATTTTAATTATAGATTTGATTATTTTTATTCAAGAAGTTACGATACATCTGATTTAAATCAATTTAATTTTATTGATACAGGGGTTAGATTTAATACAAACTTCAAATTCAATAGAATTAATCTTACTAATTTAGTTAGTTATTCTGATACTCAGAATAAGCTTTTTAATGGTTTTGTATCCAAATCGTTTATGGATAGATTATCCTTAACCTACAGTCACAATAAATATTTTTCGTTTGGAGGTTTTGTAAATTATATCAGTACAAATAAGTTTTTGGATGTTCAAGGTTTTGAAAATTTACTTTTTTACGGAGCAAATGTTAGTTTCTGTAAGAATAATTTGAACGTTAATTTTACTTATAGAAATAATTTTGCTAAAGATGAACTTGTAAGTACAAAATCGTTATTTGATATAGTTGCCTCTTATAGTTATAGAAATTATATGGCTGGGTTTAAAGCTGGTGTTTATCGTTCACCTGAATTTTTTGAGAGAGAAGATGACGTGTTTTTAAATTTCACTCTTTCTAAACGTTTTGGCTTACCTACAAAAAAGAAGACAGATTATTCCAAGTTGTCTGTTTATGTTGAAAAGTATGGGGGGAATTTTAAAGAAGACATTACTCTTGTAGTAAACGGTGTTGAATATAAACCAAATGACTTAGGAGTGTATGTGATCAATAATTTGTCGTCTGATAATGTTTTGCTAAATGTTTTAGACCAGTCAATTCCTAACGGATATATTATTGCTGAATCATTACCAATGCCTATTAAACTGTCTGATGTAGGAGATGTCCAAGTTGATTTAAACTTGGTAAAAGGATCAATATTATCTGGAAATATTAATTTTGAAAATGATAAGTTTAATAGTAAAGTGAAGAATAAGGACTATGTGTTTTACTTAAAGCTTAAATCAAAAGATAATAGTTATTACACTGAGTCTAGAAACGGAAAATTTTGGTTTCAGGACTTAAAATCTGGGTCATATAGTTTAGAGGTATTAAATAAAGATTTTTCTAAAAATTTTAAAGAAAGTAAAATCATAAAAACAAATATTAAGATTAATACTGGATCTGATGAGAAAGTAAAAATAACCCTAAATAAATTAAAAAGAAATATTATATTTAAGTAATGAATAGATTTCTATTTTTGTTGTTTTTTTTCACCACTAGCTTTATGTCAGCACAGGTTCTTGCTGGTTCAAACAACTCAACTTCAAACTCAGTAGCGCCTAATGAATTCTTTATTTTAGATATAGAGCCAAATAATTTTTCAATTGATTTATCTGCTCTTTCTCCAAGTGAGGCTGGTCAGGAATACTTCTTCTCATCAAACAGTGAGAAATGGTTAAATTATACATCCTCAGTACCCTTTGGAGACGTTAGGACTATTTCTGTTTCAGTTACTGGATCGTTATCTGGTTTGTCATTAAGTTTAACGGTTTCTCCATGTACTTCTTGTTTTGGCGTTTTCGGTGTTCCAGTAGGCACTGTGGTACTTGGTTCTACACCACAAAATGTGATAAATGGAATTGGAGGTTCCTATACTGGTAACGGACCTAATTTAGGCCATAATTTGATTTACAGTTTATCAATTACAAATTATGCTCAAATATTAGCATCTAATAATAACTTAACCATAATATATACAATAACAGACTTATGAGAATACTACTTCTACTTACGTTATGTTTATCTACCATGTGTTCTGCTCAATTGACTTTAAATGGGCAGTGGGATTTGATATTATCTTCAACCGACATAACAGAAGCTGGTCTAGACTACCCAAATCAATTTCAAAGTTCAACAAATCAAACTGAACTAACGTGGAGTAGTTCACTATTTAACCCATTGCTTACGTGCGTGGTTAATATTAATAATTATCGAGTAAACTTAAGAAAAATAAATATCAACTGGGATCCGGCCTTAACAATGTCCATAAGAAGAACAGGTGATGGCACTCCTGATGCCTTAATTACTAATCCAACAACTCTGGCGCTTTTAAATTCTAGTGTGTCAAACGGCACAATATACCAAGAAATTCAAGATACTGATATAGAAATAGTAAGATTTCGAGGCTGTCGAAATGATATCCCTTTTCAATTCAAGCTAGAAGGAATGTCTGTAACTTTACCTGTAGAAACCTATTCAATAACTTTAATGTATACAATATACGATGATGGCCTTTAAACTGTCATCATACAAGACATTGAGTTAATATGTTTGAAACAAATTTATGAATACATCTATTTTTATTTTCAACGTTCTAAAATAAAAATATCTTCGCTCTTTTTTTAAACTTGTTATTTGTATTGAATAAATGAATATGTGAAAATCACATATGTAGAAGAAATACCTTGCCAGATAAAGATAAACAAACGTATACACGATGATAAAAATAACAAAGGTTAGTTAATTCTATTTACAGCATACCGATTTAATTTAGAAGCTTATCATCAACTAAATTTGGGATTGTTATTTTTAAGTTTGGCTCTACTTCCATAGCACGTTTTATGGCAAAAATAGCTTCTTCATTTCTTGCCCAACTTCTTCTAGCAATACCATTATTAACATCCCAAAAAAGCATTGATTTTAAGCGCTTTGAAGCTTCTTTGCTACCGTCTATAACCATGCCAAAACCGCCATTAATAACTTCACCCCAGCCTACACCACCGCCATTATGAATACTAACCCAGGTTGCACCTCTAAAACTATCTCCAATAACGTTATGAATCGCCATATCGGCTGTGAACCGTGAGCCATCGTAAATATTACTAGTTTCCCGATACGGTGAATCTGTACCTGAAACGTCATGATGATCACGACCTAAAATAACGGTACCAATCTCTCCTTTTTCAATGGCTTTATTAAACGCCTCTGCGATTTTCATACGACCTTCGGCATCGGCATATAAAATTCTTGCTTGTGAACCTACGACTAATTTATTTTCTTGAGCGCCTTTTATCCATTGGATATTATCACTCATTTGCTGTTGTATTTGTTTAGGAGAATTACGTTTTATGTCTTCTAAAACTTGACAAGCAATTGCATCGGTTTTTGCTAAATCTTCAGGTTTCCCAGAAGCACAAACCCAACGAAAAGGTCCAAAACCATAATCAAAACACATTGGCCCCATAATATCCTGAACGTAACTTGGGTATTTAAAATCAATCCCATTTTTAGCCATAATATCTGCTCCTGCACGTGATGCTTCTAACAAAAAGGCATTACCATAATCGAAAAAGTAAGTCCCTTTTGCCGTATGTTTATTCACAGCATCAGCGTGTCTTCTTAATGATTCTTGAACTTTTTCTTTAAACAGTTCTGGCTTATTCGCCATCATAGTATTGCTTTCTTCAAAAGAAAAACCTACCGGATAATAACCACCAGCCCAAGGATTATGTAATGAAGTTTGATCACTTCCTAAATCGATATGAATATTAGCTTCATCAAACTTTTCCCAAACCTCAACGATATTACCTAAGTAAGCTAATGAAACGGTTTCTTTTTCGGCTTTAGCCTGATTAACACGTTTCACTAATTCATCTGAATCTGTAATTTTTTCGTCAATCCAACCTTGGTCTAATCTTACCTGAGTAATTTTAGGATTTACCTCAGCACAAACCGTAATACAACCAGCAATATTACCTGCTTTTGGTTGTGCGCCAGACATACCACCTAAACCAGAGGTTACAAATAAATTGCCTTTAGGTTCTTTTTTTATTTTTCTAAACCCGTTTAAAACGGTAATAGTTGTCCCATGAACAATTCCTTGAGGACCGATATACATATAACTTCCGGCCGTCATTTGTCCATATTGTGTAACTCCTAAAGCGTTAAATTTCTCCCAGTCGTCCGGTTTAGAATAATTAGGAATCATCATTCCATTAGTTACAACTACACGTGGTGCTTCTTTATGACTTGGAAATAACCCCATTGGATGACCAGAATACATTACCAACGTTTGCTCGTCATTCATCTCGGCCAAATACTTCATTGTTAATCGGTATTGGGCCCAATTTGAAAATACACCACCGTTGCCACCATAGGTAATTAATTCATGAGGATGCTGAGCTACGGCATGATCCAAATTATTTTGTATCATTAGCATTATTGCTGCTGCTTGTTTAGATTGACAAGGATAATCTTCTATAGCTCTGGCGTAAATTTTATAGTCAGGACGAAAACGATACATATATATACGTCCGTAATCTTTTAATTCTTGTTTAAATTCAGGAATTAAAGTGCTGTGATGAGATTTGTTGAAATAACGTAAGGCATTTTTTAGTGCTAGCTTTTTTTCTTCTGCATTTAAGATAGTTTTGCGTTTTGGTGAGTGATTAACGCTAGTGCCGTACGGTTTTGGTTGCGGTAAATTATTTGGTATTCCTTGTAATATTTCTTCTTTAAAAGTCATTGTTTTTTAGTTTAATTTATTTAAGTATATTTCACATAAATAAATAAATTATGGGTACCTAATATCGACACGATGATGTGTGGTTGCTATAACTATTTTATATGTTTTAAAGTAGGAGTCCAATAGTATTTAATTCTTTATTTTTTTCTTTTCATTAAAGTTATATGGGCAATGCCTACAACTGTTTTTACAACAATACCCGCGTTTTAAATGGTATTGTTCAGTTAAGCATTTATAGCCTTCCGGAGTTAGATAGTAATCATCGTCTTCTATGGGAATATATTTTTTAATCATACGTTACAAATATACAGCATTTTTAAGTTTAATTTTTAATGATAAATGAGCTTGAATTAACGCAAAAAAAGACCAACATACGTTGGTCTTAATTAGTATAATTAAAAATGGTTAGTTTAATTTGTGATATTCTTTTAACTGTATTAAAAGTTCTTTTTTTAGTGGTTTAGCTATAATAGCATTTGAATACTTTTTCTTTTTGTAAAGTTCTTTTAATTGTATTAAGAGTTCTTTTTTTAAAGGCCTACTAATAGCTTTTGCTTTAAGTTTATTTCCTTTCTTATTTAAGAAATCTAAAATTTGTTCAGTTTTATGATCATCTTTTTCGATTGAATTAGATTCCTGAGAAAATAAGTTGAAAGATAACATGCATAAAATAATGACTAGTGAATTTTTCATATTTAGTTATGTTTTATTACCATTATTCTTGAGTATCCTCCACCAAATTCTGCACCAACTGTACCGTTATTAAGAGCACTTGTATGTTCTGGTCCGATTACATAACCCATCACGGAAATTTGGTGAGTACCTGCAGGTAAAATTTTATAAACACTCCCTGTTAAAGTAAAAAAGCCACTATTAAATGTTGTCGTACCTGATGTCCATGGTGAATCACTGTTTGAATAAGCATGGGCATTTGCGCCTTCCAATATGGCACCTCCATCGTTATTCTCATCTATAAAGACAGCACAACCATATGTTCTATTCATGCCATCTGTTAAAGCACCACTAAAAGCTGGGTTTGCATTTGTTCCATCATCTAAACCGCAGCTAATGTTATAATTAACTTCAACTAAAGTTTCTTGAGTGAGGGTTATTGTTCTACTATCCAAAGTGCCGCCTACCAAATCTCCAGTTGTAGTTCTTACGTATACTGATGGGCTGATAAACGTTGTTTCATCTTCATCAACTTCAATTTCACTTAAAAACTGGGCTCCACCAATAACAAGGTTTCCGTCACCATCAACAGCTAATGGAGAAAGATCAATACCGTTATTATCGGGGTGACTATTGTTTAAAGCTTCAATTCGTATTGTTTCTGTAGTAGGGTTAGTACCGCCAATATGTAATTTTTGTTGAGGAACTGTTTCGTCAATACCTACATTTCCGTTAGTTAAAAATCTAGCTCTTTCAATATTATTGGTTCTTATTGCTAAAGCTTCATTATTAGTTGTTCCTAAAAAATTGTTAGCTACGTCAGTTTCTGCATTACCATTAACTGTCCAATCATTATTATTTAAACGAATCCATTTTGAACCATCATTGTAATATAGACCGGGTGATACATCATTTACAGGTGCTGCAATGTTATAAACTGCCATACCTGCAACATGTGCTGCTAATGGTGTAGATAAACTTGTGTCTGTTAATGCAACACGAGGAAATAATATTCCTCTATTTGTGCTAACAACATCAAGTACTGCACTTGAATTGGGAGATGTGGTTCCAATACCTACTTGTGCTACAGTACTTTGGGTAAACAAAGTTATACCTGTGATAAGAATAATTCGAGTAATGTTTTTCATAAATAAGTAATGTTTTTTTGTTTTCAAGATGTGAATATACTAATTTATATTTAACTAACAAATGAATTTATTTTTATTAAAAAAACATAATAAAAGTTAAAAATTTTAACTTTTATCAATAAAAATTAAAATTTTTAAAACTATTGATTTTTGTTACTGTGTTAAACTTGACAGTTGTTTTTCTGTTTATTAAATTCATAAAGCAGATGTTTAAATAATTTGGCAATACTCTTTGTGTTTTTAAAAGGTGAAATTTAAAACATACTACCTGTAAAACTTATATAATAACCTCTCTTTTTAGGATGTTTTTAATCTAATTATAAATATTCAGATTTCATGAGTTTTATATTTTATGCTTCATATCTTAAAATTGAAGCATAAAAAAGCCCAACACATGTTGGGCTCAAAGTTTATTTGTAAGTAATATTTACTTTCTTTTTGTTTTTTTTGATAATTTTTGTGGCGCTTCAAGAGCCTCGGGGCCAATAGGAAATCTTAAGTTCTCAGTGTGTGATAAAATATTCCCGTTAGAATCTTTTCTATCTGCTCTTGTAGCAACTATTTGCCATGAAAATTTGACACTAGAATTTCCATTTGAAAGCTCTTTAACTACAAAACCAGTTTGAGATTTAGAAGTTACATATACACCATTACAATCACCTTCTAATTGAATAAACACTTTTAAAGGATGTTTATCATCGACTAAGATGTTTTTAGAAAGTGTTTCATCAATAGTAATTTCTGCTTGACCATTTTGTAATTGACCAACACCATAATCTTGGAATAAAACTTCAGGAGACTCAGGTGCAAACATAATTCTTGGGATATTATTTTTGTCTCGCACGATTGTTGATACTACACCATTTCCTATAATTTTAAAATCTGTACCTCCAGTTGCAGTTGCATTGTTGTCATGGGCGTATTTTAATCCTACATAGCTAAATGATTGGCTAGACACTCCTCCTCGAAAATAACCTCCATAAAGCAATCTTGCAGCAGGTAAAGCCAAGCCAGTCACTGGATCAAAACCTGGAGCAGCCTCATCTTTTCCAGCTAGTTGAGCCATAGCTGAATCATTAGTAGTATCTGGATCGTTATCAGAATCTAAAATAAACATACCAGCAACGTGACCATTATGTGCAGGGACATTTGGAGTACCATTCCCAGTATTACCGTAAACACCAACTCCATTAACAGCTGAACCAGAAACAGCAGCTCCAACTGTAGGAAAAACACCTCCCGTACCATTCACCGCACCCAAAATGGCAGTTCCAGTAGCGTTATCATTTACTGCCCATAAACCATTGGCAATACCGTCGTTATTACGAGTGTTTATAGCATCATTAGGGTTATTGGATTGAATATAAACTTGAGTAAATGCATTACCAGGGTCATTAATCGCTATATTTTGATCTGATCTTACTCTAAAAGCTTCTGTGTTATTTGTGCGTACTCTTAAATCTTGAGTATCTGTAGTTCCTAGAAAGTTGGTACCTGCAGAAGTTCCACTGTTACCGGTTAGAGTCCAATCCAAGCCACCCGGAGAACCTGCAAACGCTACCCATTTTGTACCATCCCAATAATATAAACCTGGACCTACATTTGTTGGAGAGGTACCAGCAGTAGCTGTATTCCAAACTATCGTTCCTGCGGGTAAGGCTCCACCTTGTGGGTTTACAACTGGCGCTTGAACATTTGTAGCTGTTAAAGCTAACCGTGGTGGTAAAAAACCATTAACAGTTGACTGAATATCCAAAGCACCTGTAGGAGATGTTGTTCCAATACCAACTTGAGCTATAAGTGAAGCTGCAGTAAAAACTAAACCTAGAGTGAATATTTTTCTAATCATAATTTTCATTTTTGTTTACAAAAATAATCAATTTTT
>DAISIZ010000003.1:0-1756 GCA_036821745.1 Aurantibacter sp.
AATTTCAGATTTTACCAATTCATTAAAAGAAAAGCCAAACGTAATATCTTCTTATCATTACAAAGGTCAAAAATTGAAAAAAGATAATAAAAAAGGTAATAACGGTACAAGTGTAACTTGGATGAATTATCAAAAATTGATGAATTATATTTTTGACACACCTGATAATAAAAATATTAATTTCCATGAAAAATCTTTTATAACAGAGGTCAATTCTACACCAAGTAAGAAAACATCTGATGCAAATACATCTTCTATAAAGTTTAGGAAAGAAGAAATATTAAAGTCTAATTTTATTCAAAAATTTAAAATTATAATTATATCTGGAGTTGGTTATTTTAATATTAATGAGGATTTTAATGAAATTGAATCTATTTTCAAAGTTAAATTTACAGAAAAAAGATTAGCTGAAAATAATGCGAAACAACCTTATTTTATTCATTGGAATGATGATAAAACTAAATTAGTAATTAATACTTATCAGCTAAGTTTTAATATTTCGGATGCATTGTTGAGAGAGATTGCTGGGGAAATTGTAAACAGTAAAATATTGAAATTATAATTAGATGAGTTTTAAGCCAAATATTTATATTGAAGCAGATACTGTTTTTGTTGATGCTTTAAATCCTGATTCCTTTTTTTTAGATGAAAATAATAACAATCGGTATGCAGAGCGTCATAATATTAAGAATTCTTATAATCACATAAAACCCATAGCTCAAGCAAAAATAATTTTGAAAGTGTTACAGGTTAATTTTAATATCACTTTTATTATTCCGGATTTAGATGATTCATTAATTACTTATCAAGAAATAGTAGATTGGCATAAAAAGCATTTTTCTGTTATTTACCAATTCAATTTCTCGAACACAATTAATCCAAATGGTGAAAATTTTGTGGTTGTAAACAGTGGGATTCAAAACAATTTTTTTCGACCTCATTTAACGTATTCTTATTTTATGGAGGATATAGTTAATGATTGGCCAACAATAATTTATGAAATTTTTTCGAAATTTAAATTTCGTAAAGGGAATATGATTTATACAGAGTCTGGCGGAAAATTAATTATCACTAAGCATTTTTTTAATGTATTTCCTGAAAACAAAATGTTATTAGCTATTGCTAAAGAAAAAGAAAAAAAATTATATGATTTGGCAAGAGATTATATGCTAATATTTTTCCCTGAATATGAAAAAATTGTTAGTACATTTAGTCAGAAAGAAGTTATGCCTGAGTTAAGTCAAAAAAATATCGATCAACTTGTCTCTTTTCATAATAAAAAAAGGGTAAAAATAGGTTTAGATCCACTTGTTGATCTTACTGATTTTTACTTTGATTCTGGCATTATAGATTATTGTTATAATCAAATACTTAAACTTTAATGTTGTTTTAGAGTATATGAGTTCTTTAAAATAAGTGAATTTGTACAATAATGTTTGATTGTTATTAATGTCATACACAAAATAAAGAGGAATATATTGAACAAAAGAATAAGATTAAACTATCTTAACTACTCTGCAAATACTTTTTAGGCGTTGTGCCGTATTTCTTTTTAAAAGCAGTTATAAAGTGGCTTCCTGTACTGTAGCCAACTTTTAGGGCTATTTCATTAACATTAAGTGTCTCGGTTTCTAAAAGTTTGCGAGCAACTTCCATTTTATAATCAAATAGAAAGCCATAAACTGTATCGCCATAAATTTGCTTAAAACCTTCTTTTAGTTTTTTAAGACTTAAATTTATTTCTTCAGAAAGTTCC
>DAISIZ010000003.1:1766-26380 GCA_036821745.1 Aurantibacter sp.
GTTCAGCCATTCTGGAAATGATAATGCTTTTCGCACGTTTAATTTTAGTGACGTTATTTTCATCAGCTAAAAAAGGACATTGTTCAATATCGGCATCTTCGGCGCGATTAAAGTATAAGCTTAATAATTCGTAGGCTTTCGCTTTAAAATACAACGGTTTTATAATTTCGTTTAAGTTGTAGTTAATCACCTGATTTAAACAAATACTCATAGAGGGCGAAATCTTCCCGTCTTTATAGTATTTAGTGTCTTTGTTTTCATTGTTTAGAAATGAAATATAGTCGGCTTCTTGTGAAAATAAACCGTGAAATTTTTTAATTGAAACGACTATAGATACAATCCAGCTTTTAGGTTTTACTTGTAAGTTAATAGGTAAGTCACGTTGCGGATTATATAATAACAGCGACGTTTCTTCTTTAATATCTAAAACATACGACCCGTTATTAAATAAGAATGCGCTTTCGCCTTTAAGACAAAAATGAAATTGAATAAATTGATTGTTTATATCACGCTCAATTTCAACAACCTGATGGCTTTCATTTTGGTAACTTAGAACTCTAAAACCATCTTCAATGGTTGTTTCGTTAAAAAAACCTTTAGCGATATTTTCAGCGTTGTTTTCTGACATTTGTTAATCTTTTTTATTTAGAATAGTTCTAAATTGATTTAGTTCTAAATTGTTAAATCACTTGTTATACTTGCGTTTGTGCTTCAAAAATACAAAAAGTAAATTTAAAAAACCACAAGCGTTATTTATTGTTCTTATAGCGTTATTTATAACAAAAGTGTGCTTGTAAATTTGCAAAGCAATTGTTTGTGCACTTTATGAAGCAATACAACATCTCAAAAGGAACCCATTTTTATGCCTTAGGACTTAGCTATAAGAAAGCTGATGCCGAAGTGCGAGGTCATTTTAGTTTAGATGAAAATGCTAAGAATAACTTGTTAACACAAGCCAAAGCAAACAATATTGAAGGTTTAATTGTGACGTCTACGTGTAACAGAACTGAAATTTTTGGTTTTGCCGAGCATCCTTATCAATTAATTAAGTTATTGTGTGAAAACACAAAAGGAACGGTTGAGGAATTTCAAAAAGTCGCTTATATTTATAAAAGTCGCGAAGCTATTGCGCATTTATTTAAAGTAGGTTGCGGATTAGATAGTCAGATTTTAGGTGATTTTGAAATTATAAGTCAGTTAAAAATAAGTGCAAAAGCCTCTAAAAAAGCCAATTTATTAAATCCGTTTTTAGAACGTTTATTAAATGCAGTAATCCAAGCCAGTAAACGTATTAAAACTGAAACCGAAATTTCTTCGGGAGCAACATCAGTCTCTTTTGCATCGGTACATTACATTTTAAAACAAGTTGAAAACGTTTCGGATAAAAACATCTTATTATTTGGTACAGGGAAAATAGGTCGTAATACCTGTGAGAATTTGGTAAAACATACCAAAAACGAACACATTACGCTTATTAATAGAACAAAAGATAAAGCTGAGAAAATTGCGGGTAAATTCAACTTAATTGTAAAAGATTATGCAAATTTACAAGAGGAAATTAATGCTTCGGATATCTTAATTGTATCAACCGGTGCACAAAATCCTACGGTCGATAAATTCATCATTAAAAACAATAAACCGTTATTAATTTTAGATTTATCAATCCCTAAAAATGTTAACGAAAACGTAACCGATTTAGATCAAGTTACTTTGGTACATTTAGATCAGTTATCTCAAATGACTGACGAAACATTAGAAAAACGTAAGGCGCATATTCCTGTAGCCGAGCAAATTATAGAAGAGGTGAAAACCGATTTTAATGCGTGGTTAGAAACCAGAAAATTTGCACCTACTATAAAAGCTTTAAAGAATAAGCTTCAAGATTTTAAAACTGCTGAATTGGATACACAACGTAAAAAATTAAGCGATTTTAATGAAGTTCAAGCAGAGCTTATCAGTAATAATATTATTCAAAAAATAACCAATCACTTTGCGCATCACTTAAAAGAAGATGCTATTTCAAGTTCTGAGAGTTTAGAATTGATTAAAAAAGTGTTTCAGTTAGAAGAACTTTAGTTTATGTCTAAAATCATACGAATTGGTACTCGCGATAGCCAATTAGCCATTTGGCAAGCCAGAACAGTAAAATCACAATTAGAGCATTTAGGTCACGAGTGTATTTTAGTTCCTGTAAAATCTACAGGCGATATCGTTTTAGATAAACCACTTTACGAACTTGGTGTTACAGGAATTTTCACAAAAACCTTAGACATCGCTTTACTTAATGGCGATATAGATATTGCAGTACATTCCTTAAAAGATGTGCCTACAATGATGCCAAAAGGTATTATTCAAGCAGCCGTTTTAAAACGTGGAAACACACGTGATATGATGGTTTTTAATGGTTTAGAAGAAAACTTAGAAGGAAGAAACGCAGTTATAGCAACCAGTAGTTTACGTCGTCGTGCACAATGGTTAAACCGTTTTCCTACACATAAAATTGAAGATATTCGCGGTAATGTAAATTCTCGTTTAGAGAAATTAGAAAACAGCGAAACTTGGGATGGTGCTATTTTTGCAGCAGCAGGATTAGGTCGTTTAGGTATAAAACCAGAAAATTCATTTAATATAGATTGGATGATTCCTGCGCCAGCACAAGGTGCAGTTATGGTCGCTACCTTAGAGGAAAATACCGAAGTGGTAGAAGCTTGTGCAGCAATTAACGATGAAATGACAGAAACTTGCACGAATATAGAACGCGAATTTTTACGCATTCTTGAAGGTGGTTGTTCTGCTCCAATTGGTGCATTGGCATTTTATAAAGACAAAGAAGACGCTATATTCTTTAAAGGAATTTTATTAAGTCGTGATGGGACGCGTAAAATTGAAGTCGAAAAAGAAGCGCCTTTAGGAAGACATCACGATATAGCAAATTTCTGTGCAAATTACATTTTAGATAAAGGTGGAAACAAGCTGGTAGATATAAGAAATTATAACAACCGTAACGAAACGATTTTTGCCACAAAAGCTTTAACCGACGATCAGAATAAACTATTCCACGACGGTTTAAAAGTAAATCACGCCGATTTTGTTAAAATTAACAGCAATCGTATTGCGCCAAGTATTTTAAAGAAAGCGCATAAAAATATAGTAATTACAAGTCAAAATGCGGTAGAAGCTATTTTAAATAGTGTGCCTGCCGAGGATTTAAACTTCTCAAACATATACTGTGTTGGTCGAAGAACTAAAAAGTTAATCGAGCAAAAAATAGGTAAAGTGGCACATCAAGCTAAAAATGCTGAGGTGTTAGCTAACTATTTAGTAGAATATGTAGAAGGAGATGAAGTAACGTATTTATGTAGCGATATTCGTTTAGACGCTTTACCAACTATATTGACCGATAACAATATTAAAGTAAAAGAAATTCAGGCGTATAGTACAAAATACGACGGTTTCGAAGTGAGTAATGACGTAGAAGCAGTTTTATTTTTCAGTCCAAGTACAGTAGATAGTTTTGTGCAAGAAAACAGCACAAGACCAATAGCATTCTGTATTGGAGAAACGACAGCAAAACACGCCAGAAAACAATTTAAAGACGTACGTGTTGCCAAAGTACCAACCGTAGAAAGCGTTATAGAATTAGTTAACGAAGCGTTTGTTTAGTGAATAATATAGTCTGTAGAGGTTAGTTGTTAGTGTCATTAAATAACAGTTGCGATGTCTGGTCGAGCGCAGTCGAGACCTCATTTAAATAATAACAAAAATAAAGAACAGCTAAGAGCCAGCCAAAAGCAAAGCGCTAATAGCCAAAAGCTAAATATGATAAAGAACGATTTATTTTTAAGAGCATTAAAAGGAGAAACTGTAGAACGTCCACCAGTATGGATGATGCGTCAAGCAGGTCGCTATTTACCAGAATTTATGGAAATAAAAGCGAAATACGACTTCTTTACACGTTGCCAAACGCCAGAATTAGCCAGTGAAATCACCGTACAACCAATCCGTCGTTACGGAATGGACGCCGCTATTTTATTTAGTGACATTTTGGTTATTCCTCAAGCTATGAATATCGAGGTGCAAATGAAACCAAATTTCGGACCTTATTTGCCAAACCCAATTCGTTCGCAAAAAGATGTCGATAATGTGATTGTTCCAGATGTAACCGAAGCATTAGACTACGTTTATCAAGCCATAAAAGCAACCAAAGAAAAATTAAACGACGAAATTCCATTAATTGGTTTCGCAGGTTCGCCTTGGACTATTTTATGCTATTGCGTACAAGGACAAGGTTCTAAAAATTTCGATAAAGCCAAAGAATTTTGTTTTACAAATCCTGTGGCCGCACATCAATTATTACAAAAAATCACCGATACAACTATTGCTTACTTAAAAGAGAAAATAAAAGCAGGTTGTAACGCCGTACAAGTATTCGATTCTTGGGGAGGAATGTTATCTCCAGTGGATTATCAGGAGTTTTCTTGGAACTATATCCAGCAAATTATCGATGCTTTAAAAGACGATGCTCCAGTAATTGCATTTGGTAAAGGTTGTTGGTTTGCTTTAGATACTATGGCAAAATCTGGCGCTTCTGCTTTAGGTGTAGATTGGACCTGTTCAGCACGTAACGCACGTTATCTAACTGGCGGAAACATAACGCTTCAAGGTAATTTCGATCCAACACGTTTATTCTCGCCACCAGCCGAAATTAAACGTATGGTAACACAAATGATTAACGAATTTGGTAAAGACAAGTACATTGTTAATTTAGGTCACGGAATTTTACCAAACATTCCTTTAGAGAATGCAAAAGCCTTTATAGACGCTGTAAAAGAGTATAAAGCTTAATATAATTTGGGCGTTACCACAAGGGTCGCGCTTTCGGCAGTCGCTTTTTTTAATGGTTTTCTTAAAAAGAAAAAACCATTAAAAAAGAGCTCCAACAAAGCCTCAATCGCTAACGCAAAGCAGTAATGCGATTATAAATAACGAAAAAAACAGAAGTAAAGACCTGTTAGGTTTCTTTAAGCCTAATAGGTCTTTTGCTTTATAACTTAATAATTAAGTTCTTTTTTTAGGTAAAGACTTAAGAATAAAATGATACAAAACATCATAAAAGGCATACAAGCTTATTTTAAAAGCTTCGCATTAATTTCAGAACTAAAACTTTGGAAATACTTTTTTGTGCCTATAATTATTAGCGTTGTAACGGCATCAGTAATTGGTTTTTCGGCTTATGGTTTGTCAGACAATATTGGTGAATTCATTGCCAAAATATGGCTATGGGATTTCGGAAAAGAAACCTTCACATCAGCATCAACAATTGTTGGCTTTATTGCTATACTGGCTATTGGGTTTATTTTGTATAAGCATATTGTAATGGCATTATCTGCGCCGTTTATGAGTCCCGTTTCCGAGAAAATAGAAGCGCATCTAACAGGCGTTTCAAAGCACCAACATCGTAAAACAAGCTTTTCTGAACAATTAATCCGTGGTATTAGAATTAACCTTAGAAACTTAGCTTACGAGCTTTTAATAACCATACCATTATTATTGTTAAAGTTTATTCCAGGTGTTAATATAGTTTCGGCAATACTATTGTTTTTAACCCAAGCCTATTATGCAGGTTTTGGTAATATAGATTACACTTTAGAACGTCATTTTAAATATCGCGAAAGCATAAAATTCGTAAAAAACTATCGCGGATTAGCCATAGGAAATGGTATTGTATTTATGCTGTTTTTGTTAATTCCAGTATTAGGTGTAATTTTAGTGTTACCATTTAGTGTCACATCGGCTTCTTTAAAAACAATACAAGTTTTAGAAAAAGAAGCGCTTTTAAACGCTAACCAAAATTAACATTATGATAGCTAAATTTGACACCTTTTATATAAAACGTATTGATGCAAAAGACGCTTGGAGCATTTGTGACTTTTGTGTGTCTAATCAAGACCGACTAAAAGCATATTTTCCGTTAACACTTCAGCAAAATTTAACACCAAATTTATCGCAATTATTTGCAGATAAAATGGTTGGAAACTTCAATTCAAAAAGCACGTTTTTGTTCACCTTAAAAGAACAGGAAACGCATAAATTAGTAGGCTTAGTTTATATTAAAGAATTAGACTGGACTATAAAACAAGGCGAGTTTGCTTACTGTATCGATTACACAGTAAAAGGAAAAGGATTAATGACAAAAGCAGTTAAAGCCTTGTCTCATCATGCTTTTACCGAGTTGGATTTAGAAACACTTCAAATTATAGTCTACAAAGACAATAAAGCCAGTGTAAATGTCGCGCTTCAAAACGATTTTAAGTGGCAAAAGACCTTATTAAATGAGTATACGCCACCAAATTCAGCACCATTAGATATGGAGTTGTATGAAAAATATAAAGCATAATATGAAAGACCAATTTTTTAAATACATACACGAATTACAAGATCGTATCACTGCGAAGTTAGAAGCTATAGATGGCAAAGCGACGTTTAAGCAAGATTTATGGGACAGGCCTGAAGGTGGAGGCGGAAGAACACGTGTCATAGAAAACGGTAATGTGTTTGAAAAAGGAGGCGTTAATATTTCTGGTGTTCACGGGAAGTTACCAGACACAATGCAAAAGTATTTTGGCGTAGAAGATGCTGACTTTTTTGCTTGCGGATTAAGCTTAGTATTGCATCCTAAAAACCCAATGGTGCCAACGGTTCACGCAAATTGGCGTTATTTCGAAATGTATGACAAAGACGGTAATATTGTAGATCAATGGTTTGGTGGCGGACAAGACTTAACACCTTACTATTTATTTGAAGAAGATGCGAAGCATTTTCATCAAGTATGTAAAGACGCTTGCGACAAACATAACCCAGAATTTTACCCAAAATATAAAGCACGTTGCGACGAGTATTTTTATAATTCACATAGAAATGAAGGTCGCGGTATTGGTGGTTTGTTTTACGATTACTGTAAAGCAACTGATGAAATGACGATGCAAGATTGGTACAATTTTGAAACCGAAGTTGGAAATAGTTTTATAGAAGCCTACGTTCCAATTGTAGAAAAACGTAAAGATTTACTATACACTAAAGAACAACGCGACTGGCAAGAAATTCGTCGTGGACGTTATGTGGAATTCAATTTAGTACACGACAAAGGGACTTTATTCGGTTTAAAAACCAACGGACGTATAGAAAGTATTTTAATGAGTTTGCCGCCACACGTGCAATGGGTTTACGATCATAATCCAGAGCCAAATAGTGAAGAAGCTAAATTGTTAGACGTGCTTAAAAACCCCGTTGACTGGGTTTAATTTATCAGGTTAATTACTACTGTCAGGTTGAACGCAGTCGAAACCTCATTGTGAACTTAAATGATATTAAATATCGTTACAATTTCGACCTAATACAATTTTACGTAAAAAACGAATTGAAGCGAAGAGTTAAGTATAAACCATAGTAATTAAAAGTTTAAAATAAACAATAAATGAACTGCTACTGCGGAAACCCAAAATCATACACAAACTGCTGTGAAGTTTACCACAAAAACGGTGGTGTAACAGAAACTGCCGAACAGTTAATGCGTTCACGTTATTCAGCATTTGTATTGGCTAATGGTGATTATTTAATGCAAACGCATCATAAAAGTACACGACCAATTAAAGAAAAGAAAGCGATTGTAAAATGGGCAAAAGCTGTACAATGGTTAAAATTAGAAGTATTAGAATCTACTATAGATACCGTTAATTTTAACGCTTACTTTTTTGAAAACGGAACACCTGATGTCATCGCAGAAAGCTCAAAATTTGTAAAAGAAAACAACTGCTGGTTTTACTTAGGTTTAGCCGATTAGAACTATTATTACCTCCAAATCATTGTTTCTTTAGTAGTTTGTTTTAGCGCATTATAAGCGTGAAATAGTCTGGCTTTTAAAAGAAGTTTGCGTCCATCAAATTGTCTGGTATAGACCAAGTTTGTCTGACCTAAATAGCGATGCCAATTCTTTTGAAAAAAAATAGCTTTCTTCTTTTTATCTCCAAAAATATCAGGAACTGCGTGAAAGTTTTCGACATCAAATTCCTTTCTAAGTTTATTAGTTCTTAACAATAAGTATCGTGGCGAATCTATTGGTTCAATAATTTCTCTTAAAGCGGTTGTGAATATTGAGTTTTCTAAATTATTAACGCCATAAATAGAACAAATTATTTCGCCATTTTTTAAAACTTCCGATGTAATTTTAATGTCTTCTTTTTTAGTGGTCAACATATTCAAATCGTCTAAAGTGTCTACAATAGCGAAGCCTATTTTTTTAATTTTCTTATATAAAAATCCGTGTCTTAAATACAGTTTAGCGGTTTGATATAGTTTATAACCAAACGCAATAAATAATCCAGTAAATAAGGCTTTTACAAAGTATAGAATGCCTTTACCAAACAAAATGCTCATACTGTTTAAGAAGAAATCGATGTAGAAGAACATTATCCCAAAAACAAGCTCTAAGATTACAAAGCGTAATGTATCTAAAGCATAAACGCGCTGTTGTTTTTTGTAAGGTATTTCTCCTAAATGAAGCAATTTTATTTGCTTGGTAAGTTTTGTTCCAGAACCAATACTATTTTGCCATTTTTTAGTGATTTCTGCTCTGTTTTTGGCGTGCTCTAAACTTGTTTGGTTTAAGATGTCAATATTATCTGTACTAATATGTTCTGGTAAATCTAAACGATCAAAACCGTTAGAAATCGTTTTAATAGTAGTATTCGTAATTCCTACAAAAGCATCAAAACGTCTTTTTAAAATATCCACATCTTTTCCGCCCTTACTAAGGGTTGGGTCAATACTGCTTAGGTGCCAAATGTTTCCTGTTTTGTTCGGAGAATTCGCATCAATTCTAATCGCTCTACCTCGCATTTGGTTAGACGACACAAACGAACCAACCGTAGTAGCCAATACCAAACTGTTAATAGATGGTGCATCCCAACCTTCACCTAATAAGGCTTTGGTACCAACAAGAATTTTTATCGTACCGTTTTCAAACAGCTTAGTAATATTGGTTACAATACTTTTTTTGGCGACTGTATTTGGTGTGATTTCAATAAAATAAGATTCTATTTCTAAAGTCGAAATTGATAAGTTATTTCGGTCTTCTAACGCTAATAAATCATCTAAAATACTCTTATGAATAATAACGATGCTTCCTGTTAAAACTGCTAAATCTTCACTTAGTTTCGCTTCATATTTAAGATGCTTAAAAATAGGAATTACACCAATTTTATCAATAGTAGAAAGTGCTTTTTGTTCAGTAGAAATAAATTCTTTTCTAATAAAATCCGCTAAGACAACACATCTAAGCTGTTTTTTTAATTGGTTGCGTTCAGTTTTTATAATACTAACAATACCTTTTAGTTTGTTGGGACTATTAGAAAGTGATTTATAAATATGGTTATCACCTACAAAATCGACTTTCTTACGGTCAAAAACATTTAAAATACGCAGTTGTTTTTCAAGCTTATTAAGATAAGTTTCGTGTTCAAAAAGCAATTCGCGGTCAGTGACTAAAAGATTTTGAAGTAAAATTTCCAACCAGTTTAATTCAAGCTTTGGAAACTTAATTTTTTCCTTCTTTTCAAAACCAAGTATGTTTAGTTTTTCATCATCTATATAAATACCACAAGCATTCAGTGCTATTAAAATGGACGAAAAGTAACTCGTATTTGCATACAAATCATCTAAATGCCAATTAGGGTTTTTATAAAAACGGTGATTTTCAAGTAAGTTTATAAAGTCAGTACTTGCAATAAGTTGGTCTTTAAAATTGGCGATGTTGCGTCTAAAATCAACAATTTTGTTAATTTCTATGTCATTAGGTTTCGTGAAATACACAAAATCTTGATGTGGCGATAAGTCGTTTTCTTTTACCAAATCTGGCACCGTAATTTCGTCGTCAACTTCACCACTTAAATCAAAATATTTAGAGACTTCGGCTCGACTACTATCGTATGGAGGCGTTGCTGTTAGCGATACTACATAAAACGGATTGTTTTCTTTTAAATCCATTAAGCAAGTCCACCACGCATTTTTTAAATGGTGAGCTTCATCTAAAACCAATGTTTTTATGCTGTGTTTTTTAAAAAAAGCGTAGTAATCCGTTTTGTCACTAAAACTTTTGTAAAAGGCGTGTAAAGATTGGTAAGTCGAAAACGTAATATCCGAAGGCGATTTAATATCAAACGAAAACGCTTCAAACTCAGCATCTGCCGAAAAAAACGTTTGCAAACGCTCCTTCCATTGATTTCGTATGGTTAAGGTTGGCGTTAATACTAAGGTTTTATGACCTAAGCGTTTAACAATTTCAAGCCCTAAAATAGTTTTTCCAGAACCTGGTGGCGCAATCACGTGAAAATGATGGTCTGCCATATGGCTATCAAAATTCTTTAATAATTCCTTTTGATAGTTTCGCCAAGGGAAAATAAAATTTAACGCTTCAATAGATTTCGCCAATTCGTAAAGTAGGTTTTTATGATTAACTTTGTAAGCGTTAAAAATACTAAAAACAATATTGGTTTAGCTTAGTAATTTGAGTGCGCCAATAAGACTATAAAATATACATCATAACTTGCAGACTGAATACTGCAAACTGAAGACTAAAACAATGTATCCATTAAAACGAAATAGAAGACTAAGAGCAAACGAAGCCGTACGTAGTTTAGTACGCGAAACTATTATATCGCCAAACGACTTTTTAGTACCACTTTTTGTTGTAGAAGGTAAAGGCATCAAAGAAGAAATTGCTTCAATGCCTAACTATTTTCGTTACAGTTTAGACTTGTTAGAAAACGAAATTAAAGAACTATGGAGCTTAGGTTTAAAGTCGGTTTTGTTATTTGTAAAAGTGCCAGACGCGTTAAAAGACAACGCAGGTAAGGAAGCTTTAAATCCCAACGGATTAATGCAACGCGCCATAAAAACCGTTAAAAATGTGTGTCCAGATATGTTGGTAATGACCGATGTGGCTTTAGATCCATATTCGCAATACGGCCACGACGGAATTATAGAAAACGGTGTGATTGTAAACGATGCCACTAATGAGTTTTTAGCCGAAATGAGTATATCTCACGCCGAAGCTGGAGCCAATTTTGTCGCGCCAAGCGATATGATGGACGGACGTATTTTAAGCATTCGCGAAGCTTTGGAGGACGAAGGTTTTACAGATACCGGAATTATGAGCTACTCGGCAAAATACGCCAGTGCATTTTACGGGCCATTTCGTGACGCTTTAGACTCGGCACCAGTGGATATGCAAGACATTCCAAAGGATAAAAAAACCTACCAAATGGATTATGCCAACCGTTTCGAAGCCATTCGTGAAACCGAAATGGACATCGACGAAGGCGCAGATATCGTGATGGTAAAACCCGGTTTATGCTATTTAGATATTGTCCGCGATATTAAAAACGAAGTCGATGTGCCAGTTGCAGTCTACCAAGTTTCTGGCGAGTACGCGATGCTTAAGGCCGCTTCCGAAAAAGGTTGGTTAGACCACGATACCGTTATGATGGAGCAAATCACCGCGATGAAACGTGCCGGCGCAGACGTGATTGCCAGCTACTTTGCCAAAGATGTCGTGAAATTATTAGGCTAAATTATTATGGCGTTACCTTGTAGGTCGCGTCTTCCGTTATATCTTTTTTTTAATGCTAAATTCATTTCAGCATCTGTTTATAACCAACGCAATCTTGGTTTTGTAACCATAAGCTTAAGTTTTAAACAAAAAAAAGGATGCCACTGCAACCGCTAACGCGAAGTTCGTGTTCGCACAAAGGCTTGTGTTTAAATTTTAGTCCGTTTATTTCCAATTAAACCACACTTTAATTTGCCCTAATACCAAGCAATTCATTACAATTTTCTATTTTAGTAAAAAATACTTCAACCATAATGGCATTATTACTATTCTACGGAATTATTTCAATTTTCTTTTCTTTTTTATGTTCAATCCTCGAGGCGGTTTTATTATGTGTAACACCAACCTTTATAAATGTTAAAAAGAAAGAAGGCAAAGCCTTTGCAACCGAATTGGAAACCTTAAAAAATGATGTCGATAGACCACTTATTGCCATCTTAACCTTAAACACTATTGCGCATACCGTTGGAGCTATTTTAGTTGGTGTTCAAGCCAAAGTTGCTTTTACCGAAATGTATGGAACGCAAACCCAAACCATATTAGGAATTACGTTTTCAGAAGAAATAATGGTTGGTGTGGTGTCATCTATAATGACTATTTTAATTTTAGTGGCTTCGGAAATTATACCAAAAACCATTGGTGCAACCTACTGGAAAGGTTTATCTAATTTTACAACTAAAGCCTTAAAAGTGCTTATTTTTCCATTAAAATGGACTGGAATTTTATGGTTATTACAATTAACAACCAAGTTAATTGGAGGAAAAGGACATCACGGAAGCGTGTTAAGTCGTGAAGATTTTCACGTTATGGCAGATATGGCTGAGGAAGAAGGGATTTTTCAAGAGAACGAGAGTAAAATCATAAAAAACCTATTAACCTTTAAGGATGTTTTTGCTAAAAATGTAATGACGCCAAGAAGTGTTCTAACGGCTGAAAGCGAAACCACAACCGTCGAGGAATTTTTCAATAAAAATATGAATGTGCGTTTTTCACGTATTCCTATTTATACCGATAATCCAGATAATATTATTGGCTTAGTTTTAAAGGACGAAGTGTTTAAAGAAATGGCTTTAGGTAATGGTTCAAAACAATTAACAGATTTAAAGCGTGCCATTATTATTGTAGATCGTAATAAGCCAATTCCAATGTTATTTGAAGAATTAGTCGCTACCAGAAATCATATGGCTTTAGTAGTAGACGAATATGGTAGCGTAAGCGGAATCGTTACTATGGAAGACGTTATAGAAACCTTATTAGGTTTAGAAATTATGGACGAAAGCGATAACGTATCGGACTTGCAACGTTTGGCGCGAAAAAGCTGGGAAACACGTGCTAAAAAATTAGGGATTCTTAATCCTGAAAACCCAGAGAATACATCAGAATAATGGAAGAATGCATTATAGATTCGCCTTTAGGATTCACCAAAATTATTGGCGATAAAGATGGTGTACAATCTATATCTGTATTAAATTCTCAAGAAAAAATCACTGAAGTTATTCCTGAAGCTTTAAAGGATTGTGTGTTTCAACTTAACGAATATTTTAAAGGTGAACGCAAACAATTTAGCTTTACATTAAATCCGCAAGGCACCACATTTCAAAATTCAGTTTGGAAAGCCTTGCTAACTATTCCTTATGGGAAAACTTGTTCGTATTTAGATTTATCCAAACAATTAGGCGACCCGAAAACTATTCGTGCTGTGGCAAATGCTAATGGTAAAAATCCATTGTGGATTGTTATTCCGTGTCATCGCGTTATTGGTAGCGATGGCAGTTTAACTGGTTATGCTGGCGGATTGCATCGTAAAAAATGGTTAATAGAACACGAAAGTCCTTACAAGCAACAAAGTCTTTTCTAAAATTAATTTATGTACAAAACAGCGACGACATTTTTAAAACGTTTTTTTAAAGTTTCAACCATTTATAAATACGGATTTAATTGGTCGCCAATGTACAGACGTAGCACGGCAAAGTTAATTCAAGTGAGTGATGACTTACATCACGTTCGCATAAAAATTCCGTTTAGTTATAAAAACAGAAACTACGCGGGTTCTATTTTTGGCGGTTCAATGTTATCTGCAACCGATCCAATTTATATGATTCAGTTCATTCAAATTTTAGGCGACGATTATGTGGTTTGGGATAAATCAGCAAGTATAAAATACAAGCGTCCAGCAAAAGAATCTATTTATGCCGATTTTATAGTAACTCCAGAAGAAGTCACAAAAATAAAAGCTGATGTTGCTACACATAATGAAGTCGATTTCACCAAAACACTTCACTTGATAAATGAAGAAAAAACGGTTTTCACTGAGGTTGAAAAAACACTATACATCGCTACAAAATCTCATTATAAGACGAAACTAAAGGCAAGAAAGCAGAAGCTTAAAGCGATAGCAACAAAATAATTTGTATCTTAAGTTTTAATTCAAGACGCACATAAACTTAACCCTATGAAATTTCTAAAAAAACTATTTAAAGGCATCGTTATCTTTTTTGCCTTAATAATAGCTCTACTTTATATTACAGATACCGATTATCTTATAAAAGCCGTAAGAACCATTTATATGAATGGTTACAGCACAGCATATTTAGAAGATTATAAAAAGTTTGACAACCAAACCATAGCAAAAGGAACGGCGCAACCTTGGGACAATCATAAAAATTATAATACGGCTAAACCAACCGAGCGTTTGGCAAAAGCCAATAAAGATTGGGGAACAATTGCTTACGTGATTATTGAAAACGATAGTATTTGGTTCGAGGAATATTACGACGGTTTTGATGCTAATAGTAAGAGTAATTCTTTTAGTATGGCAAAAAGTTATGTATCTGGTTTGTTAGGTATGGCAATTCAGCAAGGACATATAAAAAGTTTAGACCAACCTGTATGCGATTTTTTACCGGCGTTTTGTGATGGAAAAGCGTCTAAAATGACGGTTGGCGATTTATCAACTATGAGTTCTGGAACTAATTGGGACGAAAAATATTATTCGCCATTATCAATTACCACACGTGCTTATTTTGATGACGATTTAGCCAAAGTTATGAACGGTTTAAAAGTGGTTGACGAGCCAGGAAAAGCCTTTAAATATGCCAGTGGCGATACGCAAATGTTAGCAATGGTTATTGAAAAAGCAACAGGCAAAAAACTATATACCTATTTAGAAGAAAGCTTTTGGAAACCTTTAGGAAGCGAAAACGAAACCCTTTGGCAAGTAGACAGCGAAGATCACGATTTAGTAAAAGCCTACTGCTGTATTGCCAGTAACGCCAAAGATTTTGCACGTTTTGGAAAATTATACAAAGACCACGGAAAATGGAACGGAAAACAAGTGTTAGATTCTGCTTTTATAGCGAAATCTATTGTGCCTAAATTTCCTGCAAGTCCACAATACGGTTACGGTTGGTGGTTACAGAAAAAAGACGACAAAAACTTTTTTATGATGCGTGGACACTTAGGACAATACGTCATTGTAGAACCAGAAGATAACGTTATTATTGTGCGTTTAGGACATCAAAAATCGCCAGACCAAGGTTCGGCTACATTTACTAAGGATATTGGTTTATATATAGATGAAGCTTATAAAATGTTGGGTGAATAGTTAAGTGAAAGATGTCTTACTTTACCTGATTCCGTTCATTATTGTTGGATATAATTTAGAATAACCAAACTTATAATAAGTTCTGTTTTGTGAATATGAAAAATTTAATTGTTATATTTTATGTTCTACTAAATACGGTAGTGTTCTGGATGATTGGGTATGATTATTTACAAACTTATGGTAGTTTCAATGTTTTGTTTTCATTGATGTTATCAAATATTTTAAATATTGATAGCTTTTTGTTTGGATGTATAGCCTATTTATTGGTGTCAATTTTTCTTATTTATGGATTGAACTCAATCGCAAAAAGAAAATATGAGATAGCAATTTTAATTAGTATAATATTATTGATGTCAATACCTTTTTTAAACTTAAATGGACTTTGATGAGTGACCTTATTTTAAAATAAACTAACCAAAACCAACCACCAAAATGATTACTAAACTAAACTTAGAACATATCTTGTTTTTAGATATTGAAACAGTTCCTGAGAATGAAAACTTCGAAGAATTAACCGATACTAAAAAAGAATTATGGGCTTTAAAAACCAAGTATCAACGTAAGGAAGAATTTTCAGCAGAAGAATTTTACGAACGTGCCGGTATTTGGGCAGAGTTTGGTAAGATTGTTTGTATTTCGGTAGGTTTCTTTAAAAATCAAGGTGATATCAGACAGTTTCGAACTACATCATTTTATGGCGATGAGGTAAAACTACTACAAGATTTTAAAAATTTATTAGAAACACATTTTAATGATAATCGTCACTTGCTGTGTGCGCATAATGGTAAGGAATTCGATTTTCCTTACATCGCAAGACGTATGATTATTCATAACATTGCTTTACCACACAAACTTAATTTATTTGGAAAGAAACCTTGGGAAGTTCCGCATTTAGATACTTTAGAATTATGGAAGTTTGGTGATTATAAAACCTATACCTCATTAAAATTAATGACAAATGTATTAGGCATTCCTTCGCCTAAAGACGATATAGATGGCAGTGAGGTTAGAGATGTGTTTTACAACGAAAAAGACATTGATAGAATTATAGTGTACTGCGAAAAAGACACTATTGCTGTCGCGCAAATATTCTTAAGATTACGTGGTGATGAAATTCTTAATGCTAATGAAATTATTCACGTTTAAGTTGTTGTTTTACTAAGACTTATTTGGATTAAATTAGTTTTCGACTGCGCTCGACCGGACAAGAAAACTGAGTTTATTCACCTATATAAATAAAAAAAGACCTCGAAATTTCGAGGTCTTTTTAGGTTAGTTAATTATCTAATTACTCTTTAGAAAACTTGATAGTTTTAATACTATCATTCATATTAACTTGAATTAAATATAATCCAGATTGTAAGTTGCTAACATCTAAAGACTTTGTCTTTGTTTGTCCTTTAGCGACTTGTTGTCCTAACATATTTGTAATTGTATAAGCAATGTTATCATTAAAAGATGTTTTAATAAATAGCGTTTCAACTTTTACAGGATTAGGATATAACTTAAAGTCAGAATTAATTGGAGGATACTTAACCAATGTGTCGTTAGCTAAAGTGTAGATTGTTGCATCACAAGCACCTAAATTAGTCCATCCAGTTGCAGTTCTTTCAAATAAATTACCTTGATACGTTACGCGATCTCCAGCAGAATAGCTTTGTCCGCTAACATAAGCAGAAACTCCTGCGCAAGGATCAGCATTTTGTGTGCTGTTAGATAATTGTAAATCATCAATTGCAATATCTGCTTTCCAAGTACTTCCTGTGGTTCTGTTAAAACGTAATTTAATATTGCTTCCTGAGTAAGATGCTAAGTCTACTGAAGCATCTAACCAACTATTTCCTTTATTTCCTGTTTGGTTCCAAATAGAAGTCCAAGATGTTCCGTTATTTGTACTTACTTCTAAAGCAATAGTTCCCATATCATTGTCTCCAAACATATGGTATTTAAAACTAAAGTTAGCAGAAGAAACTCCAGTTAAATCAAAACAAGGTGAGTTTAAAACAGCTTGAGCATTAGGATAACCTGTACCTTGTACAGAAGCTTCAACAAATAAATAATTTGAATCTTGAGGCGCACTTGAAGGACCAGTACCGCTTGAAGGTGTTGTTCCACTTTTTCTTGTCCAATTGATATTATCATTTGTAGCTTGTGTCCAAGCACCTAATCCGCTTTCAAAACCTTCACTATAAGGGAAAGACGTGATGGCGTTAGAGCATTCGCCAGAAGTTGCTTCAGGTAATGTCGTTACATTTACCGTATTACTTGCGCTAGAGGTGTTTCCTTCCGCATCTTTTGCGCGAACAGTATAACTATAAGCTGTATTAGCTGTTAAACCTGTTACGTTTGCAGTCGTTCCTGTAACCGTTCCTAAACTTGCTGAACCGCTAAAAACTTCATATCCAGTTACACCAACATTATCTGTTGAAGCATTCCAGTTCAACGTTAACATTGTTTGTGCAATTGCAGAAGCACTTAAACTTGTTGGTGTGCTTGGTGCTTGTGTATCAGAAGCAGTTCCACCAATTTCAATGGTGTAATCTTCAACTTCACCATATTGAAAAGATTCGCAAGCAGTTGGAACACCATTATATTTCATAGAAACACGCATACGTGTTGCGCCATCTGAAGCTGAGTTTGGTACAGTAAATGATCCAGAAACTGGCGTTGTTTGCGAAGCCGTTTTACTCCAAACAGTTTCACCTGCATCGGTAAAGTCGCCATCTTGATTATAATCTATAAAAACCGCATAACCTTCGTTATAGTTTGTTCCTGGCCAAGTTGGTGTAATAGAAATACTAGCAGAAGTACCTTTAGCTAAAGTAGTCGATTGGTTTGTGAAATCTGAATAACCAGTACTTGTTGTACCAACTCCAGACGTATTGTTAATAGTTCCTAATGATACATTAGAAATGTATTCATCATTAGTACTTTGTCCATTAGATGCACAATAGTTACTACCACCATTATTTCCGCCACCAGTTGGGTAAGCATCACCAACACCAACAGCGTGCCAAGCATTAGTTACTGCAATTTCTTCTGCGCCTCCAGCACCATATAAATCTTTAGCAGACTGTATTGCTCCAGCTCTTGCATTTGCAAACGTAGAGTTAGCAGATAAGTAAACGGTTAATGTTCTGTAAGCAATTTTTGCCGACTTAGTCATTCCTATTCCGCTTACTGAAAAGGCAGTTCCTAAATCGTTAGAGCCAGTTCCACCTGTTACTGCTAAATAAAACCAGTAGTTTAGTACACCAGAATTGGTATGTACACCACAGTAATCATTTGCACGTGTTGGTGTACCACAATTTGGGTTTTTCCAATATTGTCCACCATAAGTATCTGGTTGATTTCTTGACGTTGGATTGCTCATAGAACGTAATGCACTCGATCCATTTCTACGGTCAATTTCATCACCAATCAACCACGTAATCGCTGATGGAGCCGCATCATTTCCATTTCCTTTTGCAAAATGTTCTACAGCTGCACCCCAAATGTCAGAAAATCCTTCGTTTAATCCTCCAGATTCTCTTTGGTAAGCTAAATTTGCTGAGTTTGAGGTTACAGCATGACCAATTTCATGAGCAGCAACATCTAAAGACGTTAAAGCATCAAAAAAACCGTTACCTTCATTTCCATTAGAAGAACCATCACCGTAAGTCATTACACTTCCATTCCAAAATGCATTATCATAACCAGCGCCTCCAGGTTGGTCGTCATAATGAACCCAACTGTTAATGGTAGCGCCACTTCCGTTATAACTATTTCTTCCATGTACAGAAGATAAGTAGTCATAAGTTTGTTCTGCGCCCCAATGTGCATCTAAAGCTGCGTTGTCTTTGTTTGTGTTGTTAAATTCTCCAGAAGTCCAATTATTGTTAGCATCTGTAAAGTTAGTTTGTGGATAAGAGGCTTGGCGACCACTATTAAAGGTGTTAATTCCGCTACCTCTTGTGTTATCTCGTAATGTGTAGTTTCCGCTAATTACGCGTGTTGTAATACTTTGTGAACCACTGTAACGTGTTGCTGCATTACCAACAGCTCTAAATGTTTTATTTGCATTGTGATTGTGCTCGTCTTCTTCAATAGAAATTAGATTTTTTGATGAATTAGCATGTTCATCTAAATGCTTAATAGTACTGTTGTAGAATAATGTTTTCCCAGTAACAGCATCAATATAAATGGTTCCGCGGCTTAATGGCGCAGTAGCATAAATATCATATTTATAAGCTAAAGTTGCATTTTGTGTTGTGTTTTTTCCTTGTCTATCTAAGTTTGGTAATAAGGCTAAAGTTCCTTCAGGTTGTGTATAGTTTAGTTGATTAGCTTGTGCTATATCTTGCCATAGGTAGCTTTGTGCTCCAATATGACTTATAGCGTTTTGAAAGCCTTGTTGTTTTGAAATTGAAGGTGTTGTGTTTACACCTTTTAAATCATAATATTCTCCACTTATAGAGGCTATTTTGTTGTTTTTACCGTGAAGTGTATAGGTTGCAAATTCAACAGGAATACCATTGTATTGTTGTTGGTATTTTTGATGCGTCATACCTATTTGATCATTTTCACTTTTAATAAGGTAGTAACTGTCATTACTATTCATTTTTAATTGTTCCGACAAGACTTTATTAACGTCGCTTAATTTGTAAGACGTTTCTTTGTTAAAAATAATTAAGTTGGGTTGTCCATTTTCTCCGTTAATTTTTTGAGCTACTTTTTCTTCTTGTCCATAACTGGTTGCACAAATTAATGTAACCAAAGTTGGAAGGAATAAAGCTCTAAAAGCTCTTTTTTTCATAATAAATGATGAGTTAATAATTAATGAATGGTTGTTGAATTATAGCTATAATTCTATAAAAAAGCCCCAACATTATGTTGAGGCTTTAGTGGTTTTATTGTTTGATGAACTTTCTTGTTTCCAATGTGTCATTCACATTAAATTGTATCAAGTACATTCCTGCGTCCAGATTACTAACATTTAAATTTTGTTGGTTAGTATTTCCTTTAGCTACTTGTTGACCAAGCATGTTTATTATCGTTAAGTCTACATTTTCTGTATTAGACTTTATATATAAGGTATTTCCTTTTACTGGGTTTGGATAGACTGAGAACTCTACGCTATCTAAACTATTTACGGTTCCTCTTAGATCTATTCTTGCCGTTCCACAAGCACCTAAATTAGTCCATGAATTTGCAGTTCTTTCATATAAATTCCCTTGATAAGTAACTCTATCTCCTGCTGTATAGCTATTAGAACTATTATATGGTGCAACACCTGCACATTTGTCTGCAGAACCCGAAGTTAAGCTTAATGCGTCTATAGCAATATCAGCTTTCCAAGTATTACCTGTTGTTCTGTTAAAACGTAATTTAATGGTTTGTCCGCTGTAAGCAGATAAGTCTATACTCGCATCTAACCAGTTGTTTCCTTTGTTACCAGTTTGACTCCATAGCGATGTCCATGATGTTCCATTTGTAGTTACATCAACTGAAAAAGTTCCCATATCAGCATCTCCAAACATATGATATTTGAAAGTGAAATTACCATTTGTAATAGAAGTTAAATTAAAACATGGGGATACTAAAACAGCTTGTGCATTAGGATAACCTGTTCCTTGTGTTGACGCTTCAACAAATAAATAGTTTGAACCTTGTGAAGCATTACTTGGACCTGTCCCAGATGAAGGTGTTGCCGAACTTGTTCTTGTCCAATTAATATCATCACTTGTAGATTGTGTCCAAGATCCTATACCACTTTCAAATCCTTCAGAATAAGGAAAAGAGGTTACAGATGCAGAACATGTAGTTGGGTCTGGATCAGGATCTGTTGTTCCTCCACCAGCTTTAATGTTTACGGTGTAGTCTTCTACTTCACCATAATCAAAAGTTTCACATGATGTTGGTGTTCCATTATATTTCATAGAAACACGTAATCTGGTTTCTCCTGTTAAAGCACTGTTAGGAATTGAAATTGATCCAGAAATAGGACTTGTTTGAGATGGCGCGTTAGAGAAAATTTGTTCTCCTGCATCCGTAAAGTCTCCATCTTGATTAAAATCTATCCAAGCAGAAATTCCCTCGTTATACTGAGTTCCTGTCCAGGTAGGTGTTACGGATAGTGTGTAGCTCGTTCCTTTGTTTAAATCTGAAGATATGTTTGTAAAGTTAGAATAAGATTGAGCATTTGAGTTGTTGTTAATGCTTCCTAATTTCACATTAGAAATATATTCATCGTTTACACTGTTTCCTTGAGATGCACAATATTGTGTTCCTGTTTGACAAGGTGTACATGAACCACCGCAATCTACGCCAGTTTCGTTTCCATTTTGAATACCGTCATTACATGTTGGTTGTGTTACCACTGCACCACACTTGTCAGATAAAGCTAAACTACGTCTTGCTCCACCAGCGGCTAATACTGCTCGCATTCTATTTTTCTGACCTGTTGTAAATAAGTTCATACATACATCGTTAGAGTAATCCATGTAGTTTTGATACATATCTACAGATCCACAAGATGTTCTTCCAGCTGGACAACCAGAGTTTGATGTTTGGTGTGTTGGTGTGTCGCTAACAAAGTCATTTCCACAGTTAGAATCTCCCCAAATATGACGTAGGTTTAAGTAGTGACCAATTTCATGAGTTGTTGTCCTTCCGCCGTCAAATGGTGCCGAAACTGCTCCGGTTCTACCAAAATAGTTGTAAGACATTACACAACCATCTGTTGCTGCTGCTCCTCCAGGGAATTGCGCATAACCTAATATAGTATCGCCATTAGATCTTAACATTTGTGGTACAACCCACATATTAAGGTATTGACTGGTGTCCCAAGGATTAACCCCACCTGTAGCAGTACTTTTCATATCGTCGTTTGTTCCCCAATTACGACGTGTTGTAGATTTTCTTGTAATACCTGTTGTAGCATTACCATTAGGGTCTACAGTTACTAAACAAAATTCAATTTGTGTATCTGCAGCTTGAGACCAAACATTATCAGCATCTAGGTTAGTACGTCTAAAATCCTCATTTAATACATCTAACTGAGATTGTATTTGTGCAACGCTAATGTTTTCGGTAGCATTTCTGTAAAGTACATGCACAACAACTGGTATTGTAATAACGTTACCAACGATTTTTTGAGTGCTTAATTCTTGAATCTTTTGACTCGTAAATTGTTCAATGTCTTGCATGCGTTTTGTCAATGCAGGATCATTAGCTTTTCTGAATTCAAGATTTTCCATAGAAGCACAATTTCTTTTTTGTGCCATTAGAGATCCTGATGCAAAAAACACTAACACAATAAGTGTGATAATTTTTTTCATAATCATTAAAATTTAGTTAGGGTGTTTGTTAAAACCTCAGCAAAACTATTAAAAACTTATTGTTTTGTTAAAATTTAAACAATATAAATGTTAAATTCACTTAAAATTTAACATTTTACTGAATATCATTCGGTTTTTAAATCACTCGGTTATTTCAGTTAAATTTGTAAAAAATAGGATACAATGCCATTACTATCGGTTAAAGACTTAAATATTGATTTTTCATTAAAAAATGTGATGAAAGGAATTTCTTATCATATTGATAAAAATGAAATTTTAGGCGTTGTTGGTGAGTCTGGTTCAGGTAAATCCGTATCATCGTTAGCGTTAATGGGCTTATTGCCTAAAAAAATAACTAAAATTAGCTCAGGAAGTATTCATTTTAAAGATGAAGACATTACAAATTTTACAACAAAACAATTCAGAAATCTGCGTGGAAATCAAATTGCAATGATTTTTCAGGAGCCTATGAGTTCTTTAAATCCGAGTATGACTTGTGGGAAACAAGTTGAAGAAATTTTAAAGCAACATACCTCATTAAATAAGGCAGAATTAAAAGCTGAGGTGTTAAGTTTATTCGAGAAAGTAAAACTTCCAGAACCCAATCGTGTTTATAAATCTTATCCTCACGAAATTTCTGGCGGACAAAAGCAACGTGTTATGATTGCTATGGCAATTTCTTGTCAACCGGATTTATTAATTGCCGATGAGCCTACGACTGCTTTAGATGTTACGGTTCAAAAAGAAATTATTCAGCTTTTAAAAGATATACAAGAAGAGACTAAAATGAGTGTGTTATTTATAACTCACGATTTGTCTTTAATATCTCAAATTGCGAATCGTGTTTTAGTAATGTATAAAGGTGAAATTGTAGAGCAGAATACAACGCAAGCTATTTTTGAAAACCCAGAACACGAATACACTAAAGCTTTAATAGCATCAAGACCAAGTTTGGATGTGCGTTTAAAACGTTTGCCTACGGTAAGTTCAATTTTAAATAAAGCAGATTTAGCTGAAGAAATTACAACTCAAAATAGAGTAGAAGCACACCAGGAACTTTACAGTAAAACTCCATTATTAGAAGTTGAAAATGTAGAAAAAGAATATTTGTCTAAATCAGGAATTTTTGGAAAATCTGAAAGTTTTAAAGCCGTAAACAGCGTCAGTTTTAATGTTTATGAAGGCGAAACTTTAGGTTTGGTAGGTGAATCTGGTTGTGGAAAAAGTACTTTAGGAAATGCTATCTTAAATCTTGATAAAGCAACTGCAGGAGAAATTCGTTATAAAGGCACAGATATTACCAAGCTTAGTGATGCTGAAATGGTAAAGTTAAGACAAGAGATTCAAATTATATTTCAAGATCCTTATTCATCTTTAAATCCAAGATTGTCGGTTGGGGAATCTATTATTGAACCTATGTTAGTTCATAAATTATATGCTACAAAAAAAGAATGTAAAGCAAAGGTTTTAGAATTGTTAGATCGTGTAGGTTTAGATGAAACAGCCTACAATCGTTATCCTCACGAATTTTCTGGAGGACAACGCCAACGTATTGGTATAGCACGAACTATAGCTTTACAACCTAAATTAATTATTTGTGACGAATCTGTTTCGGCATTAGATATTTCTGTGCAAGCTCAGGTATTAAACTTGCTAAACGAACTAAAAGAGAATTTTGGCTTTACTTATATTTTTATTTCACACGATTTAGCTGTGGTTAAATATATGAGTGATCAATTATTGGTAATGAATAAAGGTGAAATTGAAGAAATTGGCGAGGCAGATGCAATTTATAGTCAGCCTAAAAAAGCATATACAAAAGCACTAATTGATGCTATTCCTAAAGGGTTATAGTTTATTCTAAAATAACCGTTTTACAGCCTTTTTTCATACATAATATCCATTTAAAACTATAGTAAAACAAAAATGATAATGGTACAACGGTAACCAACCAGCCTAAAATACCAGAAGTGAAATCTACTGAAAGTAAGGTGATAATGTTTGTAAACGATTCCATTTTAATAAC
>DAISIZ010000003.1:26480-35393 GCA_036821745.1 Aurantibacter sp.
TCTACTAAATAACTTAATGTTAGCATTATGGCTAAGTTTAGTTTAAAACGTAACGCTAAACTGGTTAATACAATAGTCACTAAGCCATAAAAAGGAAATGCAGTAACCCACTAATGCAACGGTAACACTTAAAGCCAAAGCTTTTGGTGTTAGGCCTTGTTTAAAGACCGAAAAAAACCGTTTAAAATAATTAGTTGCTATTACCATATTGTATTAGTGTCTGTAACAAGCTCCACCTTTCATTATGAGCGTAAAAAAAAAGCTACTTTTTAGTTTAAAGTAGCTTTTTTTAAGATGTATGACTATAAAAAGCCATTTTGTATAGGTGATTAAATGTCCATTTCTGGGATATCACCTTCTATAATTAATTCACCTTCGGTTGCATTTTGAATATCTTCTACTGAAACACCAGGCGCACGTTCTAATAATTTAAAACCGTAATTTGTGACTTCTAAAACGGCAAGGTTAGTAACCACTTTTTTAACACAGCCAACACCAGTTAATGGTAAACTACAACGTTTTAATAATTTTGAAGCGCCTTTACGATTAGTGTGCATCATCGCTACAATAATATTTTCGGCACTGGCAACTAAATCCATAGCGCCACCCATTCCTTTTACCATTTTTCCTGGGATTTTCCAGTTGGCAATATCACCGTTTTCAGCAACTTCCATAGCGCCTAAAATAGTTAGGTCTACGTGTTGTCCTCTAATCATAGAGAAACTCATTGCAGAGTCGAAAAAACTGGCACCAGGTAATGTGGTAATGGTTTGTTTTCCAGCGTTAATAATATCGGCATCTTCTTCACCTTCAAAAGGAAATGGTCCCATACCAAGAACACCATTTTCACTTTGAAATTCTACTTCTATATCTTCTCTTACATAGTTGGCTACAAGCGTTGGTATACCAATACCAAGATTAACGTAATAACCATCTTGTACTTCTTTTGCAATACGTTTTGCTATTCCTGTTTTGTCTAACATAACTTTTAATATATCAATGCAAAAATGAATTAATGTAATAATTTAATTCAATCTGCTATTTAGATTTAAAACTTGTACTAATTATTTTATATAAAATTAAGCCAAGCTATTTAATTTGTTGTTTTAATATCGGATTAAAAGAATAAAATGATGATTTCTCACATAGTAAAAGCCAATATTTAGTTTCTTCTAATTCTTTCGCAGCAATTTTTAGTTTGTGAATAAAATCGGCTTTACTTTCTGCATTTTGAGCTTCGTGTATATTAGCTCCAATACTTGTGCCTGATTTTAATAATTGATTAGCAATAACAAACTTTTTTTCTGCTTGTAATTTTTCTGTAAATTCAATAATGTTCAATGAAAACTCAATTGATTTTTCTAATGTCACGTTACGTTTTTCCATTGATTTATTGGCGCATTATTACATTAAAAAATTAACGTGTTCTTACTGTTCGCTGTTCAATACGTTTTTCGAAAGTCTCACCTTTAAAAATACGTTGTACAAATATCCCTGGAATATGAATTTGATTTGGGTCTAATTCTCCAACAGGAACTAACTCTTCGACTTCGGCAACAGTTATTTTAGCAGCGCCACACATTACTGGATTAAAGTTTCTTGCGGTTCCTTTAAAAATTAGGTTTCCGGCAGCATCACCTTTCCAAGCTTTTACGAATGAAAAGTCGGCTTTAAAAGCGTGTTCTAAAACGTACATTTTACCATCAAATTCTCGTGTTTCTTTCCCTTCGGCAACTTCCGTTCCAAAACCTGCTGGTGTAAAAATAGCAGGAAAACCAGCTTGCGCTGCACGACAACGTTCGGCTAAAGTTCCTTGCGGAATTAATTCTACATCTAACTCACCAGATAACATTTGGCGTTCAAACTCATCGTTTTCACCAACGTAAGAGGATACCATTTTTTTGATTTGCTTTTCTTGTAATAATAAGCCCAAACCAAAATCGTCTACTCCAGCATTGTTAGAAATACAGGTTAGTCCATTTATTTTTTTCTTTACCAATTCTGCTATGGCATTTTCTGGTATTCCAGATAAACCAAATCCGCCAAGCATCATAGTCATATTATCTGCAACACCTTCAAGTGCTTCTTGTACAGAATTTACTTTCTTTGATATCATAATGTTGTTAATTTTCAGCCTAAATTTACAAATAAAAAAAGCCATTCTAAAATAAGAATGGCTTATAAATGTTTTAACGGTTACATACCTAAATCGTCAATGTCATCATCGCCCGGTGATGTGGAATCGTCATTGTCCTTTTTGTAATCTTTACAATTCACTTCAATGCTTAGGTTTTTAGGTTTTTCAAACTTTTCTGTTGAAATGCCTAAGTCTTTATCATTAAAGCAACTTTTCATATAAGAACCCCAAATTGGTAATGCCATTGATGCGCCTTGACCGTAAGCAATACTCTTAAAGTGAACTGCTCTATCTTCGCCACCAACCCAAACGCCAGTTACTAAGTTAGGTACCATTCCCATAAACCAGCCATCACTTTGGTTTTGTGTAGTTCCTGTTTTTCCTGCAATAGGATTTGAGAATTTATATGGATAACCGGTAATAATTTCTTTGTAAACATCATTCCATTTTTCTGCACCTTCAGTTCTTAAACGTCTTCCTGAACCAGCATTTGTGACACCTTCCATAAGTTTAACGGTTACATAAGCCGATTCTTCACTTAATACATCACGTGATTCTGGCATAAATTGCTCTAAAATGGTATCGTTTTTATCTGCAATAATAGTTACCATTGTAGGTTTTATGTAAACGCCTTTGTTGGCGAACGTTGCGTAAGCACCAACCATTTCGTAAATACTAATGTCTGGAGTTCCTAAGGCAATTGACGGTACGGGTGGAATATCAGAAGTAACCCCTAATTTCTGTGCTAAATCAATTACTTGTCTTGGCCCAACTTTGTCCATTAAACGAGCCGTTACTGTATTTACAGAGTTTGCTAAGGCATCGGTAATAGTTAAAACACCACCATATTTTCCGTCACTATTTCCTGGTGTCCAGTCTTTGGTGTTACCCATTTTCCCTGCAGGAATAGTTATTTGAGATAATGGTAACTCTTCACAAGGTGATAAGTGTAATTGGTCTATAGCAGTTGCATATACAAAAGGTTTAAAGGTAGAACCAACTTGGCGTTTTCCTTGTTTTACCATATCGTATTTAAAATGCTTGTAATTAAAACCTCCAACCCAAGCTTTTACGTGACCTGATTGTGGTTCTAAACTCATCATTCCAGAACGTAAAAACGATTTGTAATAACGCATAGAATCCATTGGTTTCATAATGGTATCTATGTCGCCTTTCCAAGAGAAAATACGCATTGCAGTTGGTTTGTCAAAAGATGCGTAAATTTCATTTTCTGGCTTTTTAAGATCGTATTTCATTTTACGCCAACGTTCCGATTGCTTAATAGAACGATGTAATAAATCTTTAATCTCTTTTTTAGTTAGACCTAAAAATGGTGCCGTTTTGTTACGTTTTTTAGTGTTTTGCACGTCAAATTCAGCTTGTAATCGTTTCATATGATTCATCACTGCTTCTTCGGCGTAGGCTTGCATTCTTGAGTCTATAGTGGTGTAGATTTTTAATCCATCATTATATAGGTTGTATTTTGTGCCATCTGGTTTTGGGTTATCTTTAATCCACTCTTTCATATGCTTATCTAAGTAAGCTCTAAAGTAAGTAGCCGTTCCATCTTTGTGAGATTCTGGCGAAAAGTGAAGATCTAATTCTGTTTTTTGAAGTGAATCTTTAACCGTTTTATTAATGTAACCATACTTTTCCATTTGGAATAAAACGACATTACGTCTGTTTTTAACACCAACCGGATTTCTGCTTGGAATTGGATTGTAAAAAGAAGAGTTTTTAAACATACCAACTAACATAGCGGCTTCTTTAATATCTAAGTCTTTTGGTTCTTTGCTGAAATAAATACGTGAAGCACTTCTAATTCCATCGCCATTATTTCCAAAGTCATAAATGTTGAAATACTGCGCAATAATTTCTTCTTTAGTGTATTGACGTTCTAAGCGAATTGCAATAATCCATTCTTTAATTTTTTGTGTTGCTGCATCTATAACGCTTTTAGATCTTACACCAACAAATAATTGTCGTGCTAACTGTTGTGAAATGGTACTTGCGCCACCTCTTTTACCAAGAAAAGCAAATGCTCTTACAGTTCCAATACCATCAATTCCTGAGTGTTCGTAAAAACGAGCATCTTCTGTAGCGACTAAGGCATCGACTAAATTTTTAGATAAATCTTCGTAACCTACAGGAGTACGATTGTCATTAAAGTAAAACTTAGCTAATGTTTTTCCATCCGAAGAAATAATTTCTGAAGCTAAATTTGTTTTAGGGTTTTCTAATTGTGTGTGATCTGGTAATTCTCCAAAAACACCAACCGATGCTAAAAAGAAAATTAGTGCAACACCAAGTACACCTGCTAAAAACAGTATCCAAAACCAACGTACAAACTTTATGAAACCTGATGTAGTTTCCTTTTTTTCTGACTTTGCCATATTATATTATCTCGTGCTTAACGTTATGTTAAGACTAATTATTTTGAGTTTTTTCTATTCTAAATCCAACATCTGTTATGCCTTGTAAGTTGGTTATGCCATTAACTACGCCATTTTTACGCATAGCGTGTTGAATTTTAACTTGGTAATCGCCAGACTCATTAAATCTAACGGCTTCTTTGTACCAGAGTTTGTTGGTTTTAACAGCGCCTAAACCTTCGCCCATAAGTTCTCCAGTTTTGTGTGCCATTCTGTATTCTAACGTGTCTTTTATGATTTTTCCGTTTGGGAAATCCATTTCAACAATTAAAAATAAGTTATTAAACTTATAAGCTTCTGTGTTTCTAACGTTTAAAAATAAGTTGTACGGTTGAATCGTGTCATTAGGATTCACTTTGAAACTCACCACATCGTTTTCATTCCAAGCCGTTGAAACACTTTTGTATTCATCAAAAACGGCATTATCTCCACAAGAGAAAACGCTAATTAAGACGACCAATAAAAGGACTAAATTATTCTTTTTTAGCATCTGGTTTTGGATTAGTAGTGTTGTTTTTAGGGTTTGGCTTGCGACGTTTTTGGTTATTACGTTTTGGCTTAGCGCCTTGTGGTTTTTGATCTTGCGGATTTTGACCTTGTGGTTTTTTATTAGGATTCTCTGTATTGTTATCCGTTTTATTTACCGGTTTCTTTTTAGGTCTGTTATTTGGTTTGCGATTAGGTTTCGCTTTTTGACCTTGTTTATTTTGTGGGTCGTTTTGCTTGTTCGGAGTATTGTTAGAATTAGCATTTGCCCCTTGTTTTTTATTACGGTTGTTAGGACGCTTTTTATTACGGTTGTTTTTGCTTTTTCCTTTTGGTTGATCAAAACGCGTTAAGCTGTCTTGTCCTACCACATTTTCAAACTCTACTTTAGCTTCAACAATAAGTGTAGATGCGTAATCTTCAAGATTAGCAACCTTTTCTTTTTTACGATTTAGTTGAATAATTTCGTTGGCTTGCTCTTTGGTGATTAAATGCCAATTCATCCATTCACCTTCGTAAGCGTACCATAAGTGACCTTTAAAAATGTCAGTCTTTTGGCAAACAGCCGTTCCTTTTTCGGTGTAAAGCTTTGTTTCAGTTTTAGGAAATGTTTTTAAAGCGTCTAAATATGAATCTAACTCATAATTTAAACAACACTTCAATTTACCACATTGCCCTGCTAATTTTTGCGGATTTAATGATAATTGTTGGTAACGTGCGGCGCTGGTGCTTACCGATCTAAAATCGGTTAACCAAGTAGAGCAACATAACTCGCGACCACAAGAACCAATACCTCCAAGACGAGCGGCTTCCTGACGGAAACCAACTTGTTTCATTTCTATTCGGGTACGGAATTCTTTAGCAAATAATTTTATTAATTCTCTAAAATCTACGCGTTCTTCGGCAGTGTAATAAAAAGTGGCTTTATTACCATCACCTTGAAACTCGATGTCCGAGATTTTCATTTTTAATTTTAAATCTATCGCAAATTGACGTGCTTTTACCTTCATAGGTTCTTCGCGGTCACGTGCTGTAGACCAAATATCAATATCTTTTTGTGAAGCTTTGCGGTAAATTTTCTCGAATTGTTCGCGATTTGGATTGGTTTTTTTACGCTTCATTTGAACACGCACTAATTCCCCCGTGAGGGTAACCATTCCAATATCGTGACCAGATTGTGCTTGTGTAGCAACAATGTCACCTATGCTTAACGATAAGTTTTCGGTGTTTTTATAATATTCTTTACGTCCGTTTTTAAAACGAACTTCAACCCAATCAAAAGGTTTTTCGTTACTTGGTAAAGACATATTAGATAACCAGTCAAAAACGGTTAATTTATTGCAACTGTCTGTACCACAAGTCCCATTACTTTTGCAACCTTTTGGTTGACCATCTTTTGTTGAGCAACTTTGACAAGCCATATGATGATTTATATATAGATTCTAAAACCAATGTTTTAGAAGACGATTAGTGTAAAATAAGCGTAAAGATACACTTATTATAACGAGATAAAAAGTAAGAAATTATTATGGAATTGTCAAATGCCATTTCTTTTTTTTTAAAACCGTGCTAAACGTTGCAAATAAAGTACTTTTTTGTGTGTAACTGACTTATTTTGAAGCGCCAGCAACGACAATAACAATTTCGCCTTTTGGTGGTTTGTTGGTGTAATGTTCTAAAACTTCTTTGGCTGTACCACGAATAGTTTCTTCGTATAGTTTTGTGATTTCTCTTGAGACCGAAACTTGTCTGTCTTCGCCAAAATATTCGCAAAAATGCCCTAAGGTTTTAATTAGTTTATGTGGACTTTCGTAAATAATCATTGTTCTTGATTCTTCAGCTAATAGTTTAAAACGAGTTTGTCGTCCTTTTTTTACGGGTAAAAAGCCTTCAAAAATAAACTTATCGTTTGGTAAACCACTGTTTACTAATGCGGGAACAAATGCAGTTGCACCTGGTAAACAATTCACTTCTATATTGTTTTCTACACAAGCTCTGGTTAGTAAAAATCCTGGGTCTGAAATTGCTGGTGTTCCTGCATCGCTAATTATGGCTATTTGCTCACCAGATTTTAACCGTTGTACTAAATGATCTACCGTTTTATGCTCGTTATGCATATGGTGGCTTTGCATTGGTGTAGTAATTTCAAAATGCTTTAATAGTTTGCCAGACGTTCGTGTGTCTTCAGCTAAAATAACATCGACTTCTTTTAAGACTTTTAAGGCACGTAAAGTAATGTCGTCTAAATTTCCTATTGGTGTTGGGACTAAGTAAAGCATAGATTTAAAGCTTGATGATTTTTTGAGTTAATGATGCTTGATTAGATGTTACGTTTAGTAAATATAATCCACTTTCAACAGTTTTTAATGTAATTTTGACTATTTCCAGTTAAAATTACTTTTCCACTTAAATCATATAAGGTGTAATTAAAAATCGCATTAAATCCTGTAACACTAATAGTTTCTTTTGCAGGATTAGGGAAAATTTTAATTTTATTTGCTTCAACTTGATTGACACCTAATGTGTTTTCATTAACCGTAATATCGTAAACATAATCACGTTTATATCTTATAGGACATGCATTCTCATCAAATACTGAAAACGTTACATAATGTTTTCCTGTATCTGCATTTGTTGGAGTCCAACAAAGTTCGGCAGAAAGGTTATTACTATTGTTATTAGTTATAGTATAGGTTGCTCCATTTAAAATTTGCTCTGCATTAGATGTTGTACTTAGAATAATTGGATTGCTTGCAAATGGTGGATCATTAAAGTCTAAGGTAAAACAAAAATTATCTCCAGCAGTTAACTCTAGTGAATCTCCGTCAATTTCTGTAACAGATGGACTTGTTTGTGTAAAGTTAACATCTAAATCATTGCAAGAAATACTATTTGAACCAATATATGGTATTGGATTAGTTGCTCCCAAAATTTGAACATAATATTCTAAATAATAGGTAGCTATCTCAATAGAGTTTCTATATTCCCTAACCGTTATACCTACAGGTGTAACTTCAGTTGTAGATGATTGAAAACATAACAATCCAGAATTAGCATCTAAATTTATAGAAGAACCATTCCCTATACCAAAAGGATTTAGATAATCGTATCCTCCAATATACCCCATTGGTAAACCATTTGTTCCTAATGGATTTGATAACTCGTAAGTAAAAGTATCTCCATCTATATCTCTAACATCTAAACTTACACTATAAAATTGATTTACTGCTGTCGTTAAAACTGTATCAGTATTAAAAACTGGTGAGTTATTACAAGTAGATAAATTGTTGTTAAAAACAATTCTTGTATACAATTGCTCGCTACCTGGATTAGATATTGACGTTAAAGAATTTGATCTACAACACAAATTATAGTCTAATTGAATATCATTACAACCATTAGGAAACGTAAAGGTTCTAGTATATATGTATTTTTCTACACCAAAAGAACCATTTCCTCCATTACAAGCTGATTGTTGTGTTACACATTGCGTTGTAACGTCGGTTATAGAAATTCTATTAAAAGTCAAGTTTCCATTACCACAATTAGAAGAGTAACTAACATTTTGAGTATTACCTAAGTTTACACCATTACAGTCTCTATAAAGCTCTAAGGTCATCCCATAGGTGTTAACACCAACACATTTGTAGGTTATTCTAGCGTTTTGCCCATGTGTTGCTAAAGCTATTTGTGATACTAAAAAAAAAGTAATTAAAATGTAGAAAAGCCTCATAAGAAATTATCTTTAAATAGAAAGTAGGAAAGGTAGTAAAAAAATAAAAGCCCTTACATTGCTGTAAAGGCTTTTCCCATTTGGCTCCTCTTCTAAGACTCGAACTTAGGACCCTCTGATTAACA
>DAISIZ010000004.1:0-28510 GCA_036821745.1 Aurantibacter sp.
CTAATGGACCCCAGAAAATAACATTATCACCACCAAAATATATTTTAGGATCAAATTCACTAAATAATGAGAAGAAGTTAATGTTTAAACCAATAGCTAATGGAATTAAACCTAAAATAGTGGTAATTGCCGTTAATAAAACTGGTCGTAAACGTGCTTTTCCAGATTGAATAATCTCTGCTAACAAATCGTCTTTACTTAAATAGGTTGAGGCATCTAAACCTAATTGCTCTTTGCGTCGGTCTATTAATAATTGGGCGTAATCCAAGAGAACTACACCATTATTAACCACAATTCCCGCTAAGGAAATAATTCCCATCATTGTCATCATAATAACGAATGGTGCTCCCGAAATAACTATACCACCAAATACACCAATTAAACTTAAAAAGATGGCAATCATAATGATGGTTGGCTTTGAAATTGAGTTGAATTGGAAAATTAAAATCAAGAAAATTAAACCTAAACCGGTGAAAAATGCACCCATTAAAAATGTCATTTGCTTATTTTGTTCTTCAATTTGTCCAGTATAATCAATTTTAACACCTTTTGGTAAATCGGTAAAGGCTTTCATTTCATTTTGAATTTGCGCTACAACCGCACCTGCATCGGTAAATCCTGGTGCTAATGCCGAGTAAACCGTTACCACACGTTTGGTGTCTTTATGTTTAATAGCACTAAAACCAGAGTTGTTTTTCTGACTTGCCACAGACGAAACGGGTATTTCTTTAATTTTACCAGAAGCCATATCGCGAAACGTAATTTTCTGATTAAATAGCGCTGAGGTGTTGTAACGATTCTCTTCATTAAAACGCACGTAGATGTCAAAATCGTCACCGTTTTCTTTGTAAACACCAGCTTTAGCTCCAAAAATAGAATTACGTAACTGTTGTCCAACTTGTCCTGTGCTTACGCCAAGTTCACCTGCTTTTTGTCTATCGACTAAAACCTGCATTCCAGGTTTGTCTTTATTAACGTCAATTTTTAACTCATCGATAGCAGTAATGTTTTTACTGTTGATGAACTCACGCATATTTTCGGCTAAAGAGATTAACTCGTTATAATCGTTTCCTTCAATTTCTATGTTAATTGGCGCACCTGCAGGCGGACCATTTTGATCTTTTTCAACAGAGATTAAAACCCCAGGATAAATACCAACCAAGGCTTCTTGTACTTTTTGACGCATTAATTCACTGTCTTTCCCGTTTCGGAATTTGTACTCACGCATTGAAGCTGTGATTTTTCCTTTATGTGGCATTTCGGCAGAAGAACCACCATCGGTTTGTGGATTCCCAGCACCTTCACCAACTTGAGAAACCGCACTTTCTACCATAAAATTTTCGCCATCCTTAATGTATTCTGGTGCATTAATCACACTGTACACTTTGGCTTCAATAGCTTTAGTTATTTTATTGGTTTTTTCAATATCTGTTCCTTGCGGATACTCAATATAAACTATAATTTGATTCGGTTTGTTATCTGGGAAAAATTCAATTTTTGTACGTTGAGAAGCAACCGAACCGCCAAATGCCATAAAAGCACCAATTAATAGTAAAAACGTGATTCCTATAATAATTTGTGGTTTGTAGCCACTTAATGCACCTTTTAAAGCTTTTTCATAGAAATTCTCTAAACGTACTAATGTTTTGGTTTGAAAACGATTTGCCATTTTACGTAGCACTAATCGGTAAACCCAAAGCAAAATAGCGGTAAAAATCATTACCGTTCCTAAACCTTTGTATGCGCCACCAGTCAATAAAATGATTAATCCAATTGCTCCAACAATTGCTGAGATGCTTATTAATCGTTTTACTGGCATATTTTTATCTTCAGTAGTCATAAACTGCGATACTAAAACCGAGTTAAAGAAAATAGCCACAAATAATGACGATCCTAAAACTACTGATAATGTAATTGGGAAATATACCATAAATTGTCCCATAACGCCAGGCCATAAACCTAAAGGAATAAACGCGGCAACCGTGGTTGCTGTAGATATAATAATAGGAAATGCAATTTCTCCAATACCTTTTTTAGCAGCTTCTATTCGGGTTAAACCTTCTTCTTCCATTAAACGGTACACGTTTTCTACGACCACAATACCGTTATCTACCAACATACCTAATCCCATAATAAGACCGAATAGTATCATTGTGTTCATTGTGTAGCCTAAGTAGTTTAATATCATTAAAGACATAAACATAGACATTGGTATTGCGAATCCTACAAACAGTGCGTTTTTGAATCCTAAAAAGAACATTAAAACGGTTACTACTAGAATAATTCCGAAGATGATATTGTTTACTAAATCATCAACTTGACCAATGGTTTTTGAAGATTGATCGTTAGTAATAGTTACTTTTAAATTGCTTGGGAATACATTTTCTATGGCATCTTTTACAATAACTTCAACTTGCTCTGAAGCAGCGACCATATTTTTACCAGCACGTTTTTTAACGTCTAACATTACAACGCGTTCTCCAAATTCACGTGCATAAGTTGTGCGGTCTTTTTCGGTGAATGAAACTGTTGCAACATCTTCTAAATAAATAGAATTTCCTTTTTCTGACTTTACAACAAAACGGTTTAGGTCTTCTGGGTTTTCAATCTCACCAATAATTCTAATGGTACGTCTTTGTCCGCTGGTAATTAAGTTTCCTGCAGACATTGTTGCGTTTCCTCGACCAATAGTATTTATAATATCATCAAAACTAACTTGTGATGCCATCATTTTATATATGTCCACAGCAATTTCTACCTCTTTTTCTTGAGCACCACGAATGTCTACTTTTTTAATTTGAACGATATCTTCAATTTCATCTTGAAGGTATTCACCATATTCTTTAAGTTTTTCAACCGGATAATCACCAGAAATATTAATATTTAGTATAGGTAGTTCTTCACTCATACTTAGCTCAAATACATTAGGTTCTACTTTGGCACCATTAAATGTTGGCCAATCTTCGCCAGATGTTTCGCTATCAATTTCATCTTTTACCTTTTGTTTGGCTTGCTCTACCGTAATACTTTCGTCAAACTCTACAATAACCATAGAGTAGTCTTCTTGAGACGTAGACGTGATTTCTACCATATTACTTACCGTTTTTAGTTTGTCTTCTAACGGATCTGTAATTAGTTTTTCAATGTCCTCGGCAGTGTTTCCTGGGAATAAAGAGCTAATGTAAATTTTAGTTTCTTTAATTTCAGGGAAGCTTTCACGTGGCATACTAAAATAGGCCGAACCACCTAAAATTAGTATTAAACCAATCATCATATAAATGGTGGTTTTGTTTTTAATTGCCCAAGTTGATAATGGGAATTCTTTATTTGTATCAGTCATAAGTCTGTAGACGTTAGGTTGTTTTTAGGTATTTTTTTAGCCCTGAGATCATTTTTGATAATTCCTCAAGTTGTATTCTAATGGTGTGGTTTTTTTCGTGAGTGATGTAGTTTTGTCTTTCGGCTATTGTGGCGCAAACCACACATTCTTTAATTGAGCCTAAAGCTATGTTTAGGAATCTTGAAAATTGCGCATTGCTATCTCCAGAACCTTCTGCAATGTTTAATGAAATAGATGTTGAAGCTCTTCTGAATTGACTGGTTAAACCAAATTTTTCATCATCTGGAAATTGCTTCGTAATGGTATAAGTGTAATCTATAAAGTCCAACGCTTTTTTGTAAACTTTTAAATCTTCAAATTTGAATTTTATATTCTTATGTTCCATTTTATCACGTATTTCAATTCTACTGTCTAAAGACTAAAGTCTATAGACTTATTCAATTATCTTGACCGCTTGACCATCTTTTACACTTCTTGCACCTTCTTGGATAATTTGTGCGTTGTTACTTAAGCCTTTTAAGACTTCAATGACATCGCCTTGTGTTTTTCCAGTTTCTATAATGGTTTGTTTTGCGATTTGTTTACCATCTTTTTCTAGAATAGTGTAAACATATTGTTCGCCTTTTGCATTTTCAGAAATAATGTTTTGCGGAATTAATAGCGCTTCGGTATTGGTGTAATCGTTAATTTTTAACTGAGCCGTTAAATTAGGTTTGATTTGATTTTTAGTTTTTGGTACTTCAATTTCAACCTTAAATGTACGGTTGGCAGGATTAATAAAATTTGCCGTTTGTCTTACTTTAGCTTCGACAGTTTCTCCTAAAACAGGAAAGAATACACTTACTTTTGAGCCTTTTTTTACGTTTGCTAAATAGCGTTCTGGAACATCTGTTTCTATGTACATATCGTTTAAGTTTACAATACGAATAATAGCAGTCTGTCCTGCTCCAACTACATTACCTTGCTCCGTAATAACTTCATCAATTTCTCCTGAAAATGGTGCTTTTATTCTGGTTTTTGCTAATTGTGCATCAACTTGATTTAAAACTTCTTTCTGTGTTTTATAAGTAGATTGGGCTTGTAAAAACTGAATTTCACTACCAATTTTTTGGTCCCATAAACGTTTTTGACGCTCAAAAGTAGTTTTTGCTAAATCGGTTTTAATAGCCAATTGTGCACGCTGTTGCGACATACCGCCATCATCTACCACAGCTAATATTTGTCCTTTTCTAACTTTATCGCCAGCTTTTACGTTAACACGTTTTAAAATCCCAGGCATTTCTGAGGTTAAAACTAAGTTTTGCTTTGTGGTTACGTTCCCTTGCAAGTCCACAAAGTGATTAAAAACTTTGGTTTTGGCTTTAAATGTTGTGATTAACGGAACGTTTTTGTCTGGGTTTATTTGAGCTAATTTGGCATCAATTTGTTTTAATTGATTCATAATTTCTTGTTGCTCATCGACTAAAGTCTGGCGCTTTTCACTTATGCTTTTGCTATCACCAGAATTTAGAATACTTTCTAAACTTGCTTCCTTATTATTACCGCCACAAGCAGTTAATAAAAGACTTACGGTTAAAATGCTTATTATATTTTTCATATTATGGACTTAAAAAGTTGAGATGTCGTTGGTTAATGTTTCTAGTTTTGCTTTCGTGTTAATGACGTTAAGCATACTTTGTAAATATTCTTGTTGAATGGTGTAGAGTTGTGTTTGTGCTTGTCTTAAATCAAAACTTGTTGCAACACCTTCAAAAAACTTAGTTTGGTTTTTAGCTTCAATACGTTTCGCTAAGCCTAAGTTTTCTTTTTTGTTTCCAAAATCTTGAATGGCAAATTCGTAATCGCTTTTGGTAGAATTTATTTGAAGTTTTAAACGTTGCTCCGTTTCCGTTAGTTGCAATTCTGCTTTTTCTAAGTTTATTTTTGCACGTTGGGTAGCCGCTGTTCTTCCTAACGAACTAAAAAGTGGTACTTTTAAAGAGAAACCTAAAAGTGATGATGCAAACCATTTATTGTCTTCGTCCAAGAAAGAAAATTCATTATTAAAAGAAGAGTAACCTCCGTTTAGAAAAGCACTTAAACTAGGTAAGGCTTTACTCTTTTCTAGCTTAACTAGTAAGCCTTTTGCGACTTTATCATTTTCGGCAATTTTGTAGTCTATCGTTGATGTAACGTCAGCTTCCGCAGGACTGCCTAATATGATGTTTTTATCGGTTAAATTTTCTAGATTGTCAGTAAGTTTAAGGTTTGTGTTAAAATCAATTCCAAGACTTAAATTTAGCATTTGGTAAGCTATAGTTTTTAAGCGTATCGTTTTAGCTAAATTATTTTTCACATTAGTTAATGTTATTTTTAATTGCTCTACACTTTCTTCTTCTTCAAAACCATTTTCGTAAATTTTAGTGATATCGAAAACATTTTTTTCTAGAATTGCAATGTTGCTTTTTAATATGTCTATACTTTCTTCTGCTAAAAGAACATTCCCATAAGCATTTATAACACTTTCGCGGACTTGTAAATCGGTTTTAGTCTTTGCGTTTTTAGAGATTTCTAAAAATACTTTTGCCGATTGTAATCCTACTAAATAAGAACCGTCAAAAATTAATTGTCTTAAAGTTGCTGTTGCAGAGGCGGTTTGTTTGGCTCCAAAAATAACTTCGGCTAACTGTCCTGCAGGACCGCCAATTATTTCTGCAGGGACAACACTTACTTGCTGTTTTAAAAAGTTTTGGTAATTAACTTCAGTATCAATTTGTGGCAATCCAGTAGCTATAGTTTCCCATTTTTGCTTTTTTGCTGCTGATACATCTTTAGTTGCCAAAAGTGCATTTCTATTATTTTTAAGTGCAAAGTCAATGGCTTCTTGTAGACTAAGCTGTTCAGGTGTATTTTCTTGCGAAATAGCAGAAAAACTGATTAGTCCTATGAGGATCACAATAAGTTTATGCATTGTTTTGAATTTGATTGTTTGTAAATTTGGTTAAAATTTTCATTCCTTTTTCGGTTACAATAGCACGTAAGTGATATTCTAAATAGTCTTCCATTAAGTCCTCCATCTTAAAATGACTAGATGGGAAAATACTTTCGTCTTTAATTCCGGTCATACCATTAAAGTACATACGTGAAATAAAATCGACATTAATAGTGTTTCTAAATACACCAGTTTCTTTTCCATGTTCTAGGCTTTTACTTACCGATTCGTGCATTTTTTCAAATTGCTTTTCGCGAAGTTTTTCGTGAATCTCGAAATAGTATTTTCTTAATTGGTATTGTGGTGATGTTTTTTCATTTTTTAAATGATGCATCACAAACATTTTAATCTCATATAATTCTTCAATAGGATTGTTAGATTTTTCAAAAATGCAGTCAATCCCATCGCAAATGGTATCAAATAAATAAAATGTTACGGCTTCTACCAGTTTCGTTTTGTTTTTAAAATAGACGTAAATGGTTTTTTTAGATATGCCCATTTCTGTAGATATATCGTCCATTGTTACGCTTTTAAATCCAAGATTTAAGAACAGTTCGGTAGATTTTATGATGATTTTATCTTTCATATTCGCTGCAAATATACACAGGAAACTTTTAATGTTTTTAAAGTTTCCATTCTTTTAATGTTTTTTTAACACACAATTAATAGTTGTGAGCGATTACTATTTAGTTATTTTTGTTCTATGCAAAACATAACCCAACTACAAGGTGTTTTTTTAGAGTATTTAAATGGATTTACTCAAAAACGTGAACCTTTAAATTTATATGATCCCGTAAATTATATCCTACAATTAGGCGGAAAACGTTTAAGACCTGTGTTAACTTTAATGAGTGCAGCGCTTTTAGATGGCGACGTAAAAAAAGCATTACCAGCGGCTTTAAGTATAGAGGTGTTTCATAATTTCTCTTTGGTACACGACGATATTATGGATGGCGCGCCTTTGCGTCGTGGAAAAGAAACGGTACACAAAAAATGGGATATTAACACTGGGATTTTATCCGGAGATGCGATGTTAATTTTAGCTTATCAGTTATATGAGCAATACGAGTCAGAAACATTTTATGCCTTAGCAAAATTATTTAGTAAAACGGCTTTAGAAGTTTGTGAAGGGCAACAATACGATGTGGATTTCGAAACTAGAAACGATGTCACGATTCCTGAGTATTTAAAAATGATTGAATACAAAACGGCAGTTTTAGTAGGAACAGCGATGCAAATGGGTGCAATTGTGGCGAAAGCTAACGAGAAAGACCAGAAGAGTTTATACGAGTTTGGGCGTTTGTTAGGTATTGCTTTTCAATTGCAAGACGATTATTTAGATGCTTTTGGAAATCCTGAAACTTTTGGGAAACAAGTTGGTGGCGATATTATTGAAAATAAAAAAACCTATTTATACTTAAAAGCGATTGAAGCTTTAGATGCTAAAAAATCTTCGGAATTAGTTAGTCTGTTTAGTTCTGTTTTAGAAGATAATACGGCTAAAATAGAAACAGTTAAAAACTTGTTTATTGAAAGTGGTTCTGCGGAAGCAACAAAACAAGTGATTAAAGATTATACTAATCAAGCTTATGTGGTGTTAGATGATTTATCTATTGACGCATCCAAAAAACAATTACTAATAGATTTTGGTAATGGCTTGATGACAAGAAATGTTTAAGATGAAAAAAACAATAGTATTATTTTTAGCATTAGTGAGTTTAATGGCTTGTAAAGAAGCATCAAAAACTGCTGAAACTGAAACTTTTGAAATTGGTCAAGTGTGGTCGTATCAAAATAGAGTAGGCGAAGATGATTCAACTTTACAAATATTAGAGATTGATGAATTTAAGGAAGAGGGAAAAGTTTATCATATTTTTATAAATGATTTAAAACTTAAAAATCCAGCTAATCCGGATGGACTTTCAAAGCGTATTGGTCATATTCCAATCTCTGAATTGGCATTAAAAGGAAGTATAGTAAGATTATTAGAGTCTAATAAAGTATTGCCGTCTTTTAAAACGGAATATAGCAATTGGAAAACGGCTTTTTTAAGTCAGAAAGGTGGTGTTTTTGAAACTTCGGTAAAAGAAACAGTTGTGTTTATAGAGCAATCTTTAAATAATAGATAGGTTTAAGTCGTGTTATGAAATTACCTTCTACATTTGATCAATTAGTGCAAGAGTCAGAAAGCTTAAAGTTGTATAAAAAGCTTGTGATTCAATTAAATAAAGATTTTTTATACGCTAATATTGACTTAGATTTTGAAGAAGATATTACACCACAAACTTTAAAAGTGGTGTTGCACGAAACGGTGCATAGGTTAATTCAAGAGAAATTCGCCGAGTACTTAAATTTATTGTATATCATAGATGTTTCCGAAGAAAAAATAAAACAACTTTATGGCGATGATACGTTAAAGCTGTCTGAACAAGTTAGCTTTTTAATCTTGCGACGCGAATGGCAAAAAGTATGGTTTAAGGCAAAGTATTCGTCTTAAAAATAAACGCGTACAAAAGGAACTATGGCGTCACCATATACACTTTTATCTTTGTCAAAAAGTACGTTGTAACGTAAGCCAATAGTTATGTTTTGTGTGCGATATCCTGCGCCTAAAAATAAGGCTGGTGAGAAGTAGTTGTCATTAACTCGGTTACTTAGTAAACCTTCAAATTTTCTATTAACTAGCAATTGTTCAAACTCAGTAGAGATTTGAATTTCTCTAATCGGGTTAAATAGTCCAATAATACTTCCGCCATATATATTAGATTTGTAACGGTTTTTAAATCTATTGTACGTGTAGTTTAATCCAAGACCCAGACTCACTTGATTGTTAACATCGTAAATTGCACTAGGTGAAACGCCAAGCGTGAAGAAATTATTTGTGGTGCTTAAGCCTAAGCCACCGCCAAAACGGACGTTTTTCCAAAAGTCACTTTTTTTAATTAAGGTAGAATCTTGGGCAGTTGTTATATTCATAAAAAATAAACTGCATATTATTGATATGCTAAAAATGATGTTCTTAGAGTTCTTAAAATTCATAAGTCTATTTTTTTTCAAGTTTTATAGGATAAATATACTAAAATGAATGCTGTTTTTGTGAAATGTTGTATTTTTGATAAAATTTTGTTGAAGCGCATACGCCTAAACCCTAGTAATGGATAAATATTCCTTTTTAAACGCAGCACATACAGCATACTTTGCTGATTTATACGAACAATACTTAAAAAATCCAGACTCGGTAGAGCCGAGTTGGAGAGCTTTTTTTCAAGGTTACGACTTTGGTAGTGAAAGTTTTGGAGAGTTAGACAACCTTGCAGAAGGTGTCGCGATTCAAGTTCCAGAGCACGTACAAAAAGAGTTTCAGGTGATTAAGCTTATTGATGGTTACAGAACTAGAGGACACCTTTTTACTCGCACAAACCCAGTTAGAGATCGTCGTAAATATGCGCCGTCTTTAGAGATTGAAAACTTCGGTTTATCAAAATCTGACTTAGGGACAGTGTTTAATGCAGGTGATATTTTAGGAATTGGAAAGCAAACGCTTCAAGAAATTATTAATCATTTAGAGCGCATTTATTGTCAATCTATTGGTGTTGAGTATATGTATATTCGCGAGCCAGAAGAATTACAATACATTCAAAATAAGCTGAATGTTAATGATAATCATCCTAATTTTTCAGCAGAACAGAAAAAACACATTTTAAAGAAACTTAACGAAGCAGTTTCTTTTGAAAGTTTTTTACATACCAAATATGTAGGTCAAAAGCGTTTCTCTTTAGAAGGTGGAGAATCTTTAATTCCAGGCTTAGATGCATTAATTGAAAATGCAGCAGAAGCAGGTGTTAAGGAATTTGTAATGGGAATGGCTCACAGAGGTCGTTTAAGTACATTAACCAATATTTTTGGTAAGCCTGTAAAAGATATCTTTAGCGAATTTGATGGTAAAGATTATCAAGAAGAAGTTTTTGATGGTGATGTGAAATATCACTTAGGTTGGACTAGCGATCGTAAAACAGATTCTGGAAAACAAATTAAATTAAGTATAGCGCCTAACCCTTCGCACCTTGAAACAGTTGGTGCCGTTGTAGAAGGTATTGTTAGAGCTAAACAAGATAAATATTATAGTGACGATTTTAGCCAAGTTTTACCAATAGTTGTGCATGGAGATGCGGCAATTGCTGGTCAAGGTTTGGTGTACGAAATTGTACAGATGTCACAATTAGACGGTTATAAAACTAATGGTACGATTCATATTGTTGTGAATAACCAAGTAGGATTTACAACCAACTATTTAGATGCACGTTCAAGTACTTATTGTACTGATATTGGAAAAGTAACGCTTTCGCCAGTATTACACGTTAATGCAGACGATGCAGAAGCAGTTGTTCATGCAATGACATTCGCTTTAGATTTTAGAATGAAATTTAAGCGTGATGTATTTATTGACTTATTAGGTTATAGAAAATATGGTCATAACGAAGGTGATGAGCCTCGTTTTACACAGCCAAAATTATATAAAGCGATTTCTAAGCACAGTAACCCAAGAGATATTTATGCAGCTAAATTAGTAGCAGATAATATTATTGATGGTGATTATGTAAAAGGATTAGAGAAAGCTTATAAAGCAAAACTTGAAGAGAAATTAGATGCTTCAAGAAAAGAAGATAAAACGGTAATTACACCATTCATGCAATCTGAATGGGAAGATTTTACACGTGTAGATGAAACTAAAATGTTAGAAACTGTAAAAACTTCAGCTTCTAAAGAAGATTTAACATCTATCACTAAAGTAATTTCTAATTTACCTGAGGATAAAAAATTCATACGTAAAATTGAACGTTTAGTTGTCTCAAGACAAAAAATGTTTGACGATAATAAGTTAGACTGGGCTATGGCTGAGCATTTAGCTTACGGAACATTATTAAAAGATGGTTTCGATGTAAGAATTTCTGGTCAAGATGTTGAGCGTGGTACATTCTCACACAGACATGCAGTAGTAAAAGTTGAAGACAGTGAAGAAGAAATCGTGTTATTAAACCAATTAGGTGGAGAGCAAGGTCGTTTTGATGTGTTTAACTCATTATTATCAGAATATGGTGTGGTTGGTTTTGACTATGGTTATGCTATGGCAAATCCAAAAGCATTAACGATTTGGGAAGCACAATTTGGAGACTTTAGTAATGGAGCTCAAATTATGTTAGACCAGTATATTTCTGCAGGTGAAGATAAATGGAAAACTCAAAACGGATTAGTCATGTTATTACCACATGGTTATGAAGCGCAAGGAGCAGAGCATTCATCGGCACGTATGGAACGTTACTTACAGTTGTGTGCAAAAGACAATATGTTTGTGACAAACTGTACAAGTCCAGCAAACATGTTTCACTTGTTAAGACGTCAAATGTTATTGAACTACCGTAAACCATTAATTGTGTTTACACCTAAAAGTTTATTACGTCACCCAAAATGTGTGTCTACAGTTAATGAATTTGCTACAGGAAGTTTCCAAACCGTAATTGGTGAAGAAACTGTTAAAGCAAAAGATGCAAAAACGTTAGTGTTTGTAACTGGTAAATTCTATTACGACTTATTAGAACGTCGTGAGGAAACGAATAGAGATGATGTTGCTTTAGTGAGATTAGAGCAGTTATTCCCATTACCAGTAGATGAAATTCAAGCTATTTTAAGTGAATACAAGAATGTAAAAGATGTAGTTTGGGCTCAAGAAGAACCAAGAAACATGGGAGCATATTCTCACTTGTTAATGCATTTAGATGAAGCAAGAACATTTAGGCCAGCAACACGTAGACCTTATGGTGCACCAGCAGCAGGTAGTTCTACACGTTCTAAAAAACGTCACCAAGAAGTCATTGATTTCGTTTTCGATGCGTCTAAAAACAATCAAAGATAAAATAAACGTATTATGAAAAAAGTTATTTTAATTCTAGCCATTTTAACTGTGTCACTTGGTTTTTCTCAAAGCCAAAAAGGTGGACGTTATAAGGTAATGGATAGATATAAAGTAACTTATAATAATGCAGATTACGATGTGCTTTTTGAGTTTTATTCTAGCTATAGCAAGGAAAAAGCAAGTTTAAGTAGATTTAAAGCTAAACGTAAGCAATTGTAAAAGGACTTAGGTGACATCAATACGATGACACTTATTGAGTCTAAAAGAAATAAATGGCGCTATAAAGCCTTTTTTAAAAGAGTGAAAAACGTGGCTTACATTATAAACGTAAGTTTTAATAGCGAAGACCAAATTGATAGTTTGGACATCAATAAAGAATTATAAAACAATACAATATAAAATTATAGTATAATGATTTTAGAAATGAAAGTGCCTTCTCCAGGCGAGTCTATCACAGAAGTAGAAATAGCTGAATGGTTAGTTCAAGATGGTGATTATGTAGAAAAAGACCAAGCAATTGCTGAGGTAGATAGCGACAAGGCAACTTTAGAGTTACCAGCTGAAGCGAGTGGTACGATTACTTTAAAAGCTGAAGATGGCGATGCTGTTGAGGTTGGACAAGTTGTTTGTTTAATTGATACAAGTGCAGCGAAGCCTGAAGGTGGCGATGCTCCAAAAGCAGAAGCTAAAACTGAAGCACCAAAAGCAGAACCAGTTGAAGCACCTAAAGCTACAAAAGAAACTTACGCATCTGGTACTGCAAGTCCAGCGGCTAAGAAAATTTTAGCTGAAAAAGGTATGGATGCATCTACAGTTTCTGGAACAGGAAAAGATGGTCGTGTAACTAAAGACGATGCTGTAAAAGCGGTGCCAAGTATGGGAACGCCAACTGGTGGGAACCGTGGTACAACGCATCACAAAATGTCTATGTTACGTCGTAAAGTAGCAGAGCGTTTAGTAGAGGCTAAAAACACAACGGCAATGTTAACAACGTTTAACGAAGTTAATATGACGCCAATCTTTGAATTACGTAAGCAATACAAAGAAGAATTTAAAGCTAAACATGGTGTAGGATTAGGATTTATGTCTTTCTTCTCATTAGCTGTGGTTAGAGCTTTAGAATTATATCCAGCAGTAAATTCTATGATTGATGGTAAGCAAATGTTGTCTTACGATTTCGTAGATATTTCTATTGCAGTATCTGGACCAAAAGGTTTAATGGTACCAGTAATTAGAAATGCTGAAAACTTAACATTTAGAGGTGTTGAAGCAGAAGTGAAGCGTTTAGCTTTACGTGCAAGAGATGGACAAATTACTGTTGATGAAATGACAGGAGGAACATTTACAATTTCTAACGGAGGTGTATTTGGTTCTATGTTATCTACACCAATTATTAATCCACCACAAAGTGGAATTTTAGGAATGCACAACATTATTGAGCGTCCAATCGCTGTAAATGGTAATGTTGAAATTCACCCAATGATGTATGTGGCATTATCTTATGATCACAGAATTATTGATGGTAAAGAATCTGTAGGTTTCTTAGTTGCTGTTAAAGAAGCATTAGAAAGCCCAGAAGAATTATTAATGAATGGAAACATCAAAAAAGCATTAGAGCTTTAGTAGATTTCAATTAGTATACATTAAAAAGGTTCAGCTTTCGCTGAACCTTTTTTTGTTAGTGGTATTTGTCATTCTGCTGCATAGCAGAATCTATTATGTGTTACCATTTTTTATCATGCAAGGTTTCCAAAATTTTGTAGGTATAATTTAGGTGATTAATTGGAGTAAAACAGTACTTCGACTGCGCTCAGTATGACATTGGTTTTCATAGTTATTTTTTGCTTGACTTCTTTATTTTGAAATTAAACTAACTAGTTCAATTTGTCATTCTGCTGTATAGCAGAATCTATTTTTGTAATTAATAAGTTTCTATTGATTCGGTTCTCGATACATTTTAGTTTTCGACTACCATTCCAAATTAAAACACTCGAACTGACGTTGGTAAGTGTTGTTTGTCATTCTGCTACATAGCAGAATCTCTCGTTTTGTAATGATTTTAAACTACAACTTTAAATACAAATACTTCTGGCTGTAATCAATAATAGCTTTGCTTTTCTTTAAAACATCGGCGCCAATAATGCCGTCTACGGGTTTAGCATTGTGAGTAGTAAGTGCTAAATTAACGTGGCTTAAATCGAATAATACTAAAGCTAATTTGTCATAGTGCCATTTGGCAATTTTAATACGGTTCTTTTTTGCGATTTGCGTAAACATATCGGTTGCGCCAGCGCCAGCAGCTTTAATTTTAGAATTTTCGGCGTTTAGTTTAAACTGATGTATGCTTTCAAATCCAACACAAGAACTTGAAGCGCCAGTGTCTAAAATAAAATTACCTACAATGCCATTTATGCGCGCTTTTAATTCTAAATGATTGGTTTTTGTTTGTTTCAGTTTAATACGTGTATAGTCTTTTTCGAATAAAAAGTCTCTTAAATCGTGGTTCATAAGTTGTTTAAAGGTCTAAAATACAATTATTCACTTGCAAACCTTTGTTTTAAGCTTGTTTTTAGGTCAAAATCCTTCAGCAGAAATAAGCCCAACAAAGCGTAAAACTGATATTTAGATTTTATATTTTTACCACATGATAATTACCGATACACATACGCATTTATATAGCGAATCTTTTGATGAAGATCGCGCCGAAATGATGCAACGTACTTTAGACGCTAATGTAAAACGTCTGTTTGTACCTGCTATAGATTCTACTTACACCAAAAGTATGCTTCAACTGGAAAAAGACTATCCTGAGAACGTGTTTTTAATGATGGGATTACATCCAACACACGTTAAAGAGAATTATGAAGACGAATTAAGTCACGTTGTTGAAATGTTGGATTCGCATAAATTTTACGCTGTTGGTGAAATTGGTATCGATTTGTATTGGGATAAAAGTACTTTAGCGATTCAGCAAGATGCCTTTAGACGTCAAATAAAATTAGCAAAACAACATAAATTACCTATCGTGATTCATTGTCGTGAAGCGTTCGATGAAATATTTGAAATTTTAGAAGAAGAAAAAAGCGATGATTTATTCGGAATTTTCCATTGTTTTACGGGTAATTTAGAACAAGCTAAAAAAGCCATTTCTTACAATATGAAATTAGGAATTGGTGGTGTTGTGACCTTTAAAAATGGAAAAATAGATCAGTTTATAAATGAAATTGATTTAAAACATATTGTTTTAGAGACTGATTCACCGTATTTAGCGCCAAAACCTTATCGTGGTAAGCGTAACGAAAGTATGTATGTGAATGAGGTGATAGAGAAATTATCGGAATTATATAATACATCTATTGAAGATTTAGCAACTGTTACGACAGAAAATTCTAAAGCCGTTTTTGGCATTTAAACCATACTTATGAAAACGAATTTACCAAACATATTATTAATTTATACTGGTGGAACCATTGGTATGATTAAAGATCCAGAAACTGGTGCTTTGCGTGCATTTGATTTTAATAATTTGTTATTACGCATTCCGGAATTAAAACTGTTAGACTGTAATATTGAAACCTTTTCTTTTGATGAGCCAATAGATTCCAGCAATATGCAGCCTAAATATTGGATTGAAATTGCCGATTTAATCGCTAAAAACTACGATAAATTTGATGGTTTTGTGATTCTTCACGGAAGTGATACAATGAGTTACAGTGCATCAGCATTAAGTTTCTTGTTAGAGAATTTAAACAAACCTGTGATTTTTACAGGTTCGCAATTACCAATTGGAGATTTACGTACCGATGCTAAGGAGAATTTAATCACCTCAATACAAGTGGCATCATTACAAGAAAATAACGAACCCGTTATTAAAGAAGTTGGTTTATATTTTGAGTATAAATTGTATCGCGGTAACCGAACTACTAAAATTAACGCCGAACATTTTGAGGCGTTTGCGAGTTTAAATTATCCAGAATTAGCAGAATCTGGTGTACATTTAAAAATAAATAAACCCTATTTATACTCAAATAAAGGTAAAGGCGATCTAATTGTTCACGACGATTTAGAAACTAATATTGCGGTTGTAAAACTGTTCCCTGGTATTACCGAGAATATCTTGAAAAGTATATTAAACACCGAAGGTTTAAAAGGAGTTGTACTAGAAACCTACGGTTCTGGGAACTGTTCTACCGAAGCTTGGTTTTTGGATTTATTAGAAGAAACCGTAAATAAAGGCATAGTTATTGTAAATGTTAGCCAGTGTTCCGGTGGAAGCGTTACTATGGGACAATACGAAACTAGCGAGAAGCTAAAAAAAATAGGTTTAATATCTGGTAGAGACATCACTACTGAAGCTGCATTAAGCAAATTAATGTACTTATTACCCAAAAAATTGCAACGAAATGTGTTTAAAGAAGCGTTTCAAAATGAAATTAGAGGTGAAATGACCTCATAAAATGGATTTGGTAAATGCTTTAAAATACCTTTGAATAGTAAGCTAAGCCTTTAGTTTTAATTAATTTAGGCTTGAAGGATTATCAGTCTAAAGTGAAAAAAGAAAAGAGATAACCATATTTTAACATCAAAAAGACGGGTATTTTTATTTTTGAAAGCAAATTTTTATATCTTTAGCACTTCGAAATAATAAAATTAAGAACAAATTAAGACAACGACAATGAAAAGATTTTTTTCAATTCTAGCTATTACATTAATGATGGCTTTAGGATCTACAGCTAACGCAACGACAACTACAGCAACTGTAGCGACAACTGTTGCAGCAATTCAAGATGATGCGTCTCAAGACGATGCAGCAGAAGAAAAATTAGGATTTCACCAAGAACTTAAAAAACGTTTTATAGAAGGTGGACCAGGATTTATGGGGATTGTATTATTATGTTTAATTCTAGGTTTAGCCATTGCTATTGAAAGAATTATCTTTTTAAACTTATCTACAACAAACACTAAAAAGTTAACTCAAGAAGTTGAAGACGCTTTACAATCAGGTGGATTAGATGCAGCTAAGGAAGTTTGTCGTAACACAAAAGGACCTGTAGCATCAATTTACTACCAAGGTTTAGATAGAGCTAACGATAGTATTGACTCTGCAGAGAAAGCAGTAGTAGCTTACGGTGGAGTTCAAATGGGACAATTAGAGAAAAACGTTTCTTGGATTTCTTTATTTATCGCATTAGCACCAATGTTAGGGTTCATGGGAACTGTAATTGGTATGATTCAAGCCTTCGATAAAATTGAAGCTGCTGGAGATATGCAACCTTCTTTAGTAGCCGGTGGTATTAAAGTAGCCTTATTAACAACAGTATTTGGTTTAATTGTAGCGATTATTCTTCAAATTTTTTACAACTATATTATTGCTAAGATTGATAGTATCGTAAACGATATGGAAGATTCTTCTATCACGTTAATCGATATGTTATCTAAGTTCAAAAAATAATATAATTTAAAATTTAAACTCACGTTATGAATTCACAAAAAATAATTACTCTGGTTGCTGCCATAGTAGGCGTTATTAGTATCGTCTTCTTAGGGTCAATCATTGGTGCTGGCGATGAGGCAGTAAAAGCTGGTGAAGCCAGCGGATCGGTTACTACATTTATGTACATAGCATATGCTGTTTTAGCGGTCACTTTAGCTTTAGTGGTAGTATTTACATTAAAAAATGTATTTAGTAACACTTCAGGATTAAAAAATACGTTAATTGGTGTTGGTGCCTTTGTTGCTGTATTAGTTATTGCTTATGCAGTATCTGGTGGAGACAATATGGCTTACAAATACAACGGATTAACGGCTACAGAAGGTGAGTCTACTATGGTAGGTGCTGGTTTAGTAGCGTTTTATATATTAATCGCAGTAGCAGCTGGTTCTATGTTAGTAGGTGGCGCTAAGAAAATGTTTAAATAATTATGGCAAAAAGATCAGCACCAGAAGTTAATGCAGGCTCTATGGCTGACATTGCCTTCTTACTATTAATTTTCTTCTTAGTTACAACAACTATTGAGGTAGATTCTGGTATTAACTCTAAGTTACCACCAGATATTCCACCGCCAGATGTTAAGATTAAGCAGAAAAATATTTTTACTGTAGAGATTAGTAAAGACAATCAACTTTTAGTTGAGGATGAACTAATGGAAATGAAAGATCTTAAAGCAGCCGCTTTAAAATTCATCGATAACGGTGGAGGACAAGGTGATACTGCTTGTAATTATTGTCAAGGCGATAAAGATCCTGCTTCTTCAGATAACCCTGGAAAAGCTATTGTTTCATTACAGAACTCTAGAGGTACGAATTACGAAACATTTATTGTCGCTTATGATCAATTAGCAAGTGCTTATACTGAATTAAGAAACACTTTGTCTTCTAGATTATATAACAGAACTTTTGATGAAATGCAGGCAACGTATAGTGATACAAAGTCTCCAGAATTTAAAAGTGCTAAGTTAAAAGAGAAAATAAACGATATTAAAACAAAGTATCCTCGTATTATCTCTAAAGCAGAACCTAAATAAAAACAGTATTATGTCAAAATTTAAAAAGAAAGGTGGTAATGAACTGCCAGCAATTTCTACAGCATCTCTACCAGATATTGTATTTATGCTTTTATTCTTCTTTATGGTGGCAACTGTAATGAGAGACAACAGTCTTAAGATTAAAAACAATTTACCTTCAGCATCTGAAGTTGAGAAATTAGATAAGAAAAATTTAGTGATGTTTATTTATGCAGGTGCTCCAAGTGACGCTTACAAAAATGCAGGTACTGAAGCTCGTATTCAGTTAAACGACAAGTTTGCTGATGTTAAAGATATTGCTGCTTTTATTTCTTCGGAAAGAGCTTCTAAGCGTGAGGAAGAAATTCCTTTACTTACAACAGCTCTTAAAGTAGATAAAGAGACCAATATGGGATTAGTTTCTGATATTGAGCAAGAATTACGTAAAGTAAATGCATTAAAGATAAATTACACTACTAAAAAGGGTAGTGGTTTAAAATAATTTATCACTCTTAATTTTATATAAAAGACGTTTTGTTTACACAAAACGTCTTTTGTTTTTTAAACTCAAATTATAATAGATATGTGGCGTTCAATTTTAGTGCTTTTAACGGCTTTGTCTTTCGTAAATATAACAACAGCGCAAGAGACTAATGAAGTTGCTTTAGATTCGGTTATTGATACTAAATATAGAGAAGACCAATTCTATATTGGGGCAACTTATAATATATTTATTAATAAACCAGAAGGAATGAAGCAAAGCGGATTTTCAACAGGTTTTCATTTAGGTTTTATACGTGATTTTCCAGTAAATAAGAATCGTACGTATGCTATTGGTGTAGGTCTAGGTTTGTCTACAAACACGTTTAATCAAAACTTAGGTATTTCTAAAGTAAATAATACGGCTAGTTATAACGTTTTAGATCCTACCAAAATTACATTTACACGCAATCGTTATTTTACCCATTTAGTTGAGTTACCTATAGAGTTTCGTTGGCGAAATAGTACGCCAAGTTCTTATAAATTTTGGCGTGTTTATCCAGGTTTTAAAATGGGGTATATGTTTGCAAACGCTTATAAGTATGTTGGTGAACCACAATCTTTACGATATACAAATTTAGACGTGTTTAATAAATTACAATATGGTGTCACACTTAGTGGTGGTTATAACACATGGAATATTCATGTGTATTATGCCTTAAATCCGTTATTAAATGATGCTAAACTACAAAATGGTACTGCTATTAATGCCAATGTTATAAAAGTAGGCTTGTTGTTTTATATTCTTTAAAACCAATAATTAATAACCATAATTTGTGGTAAAATCCCTATGCATAAACCTACAAGTATTTCTAAACCAGTATGTGCTTTTAAATAAAGTCTGGCGCTTGCTACTGCACCAGTTAGAATGCTCATTAAGGCTAACGTACCATTAATGTTAATGCTATATTGTATAGCTAGCATTATAAAAAAGCTAAATACACCACAAATGCCTACCATATGTAAGCTTACTTTAAACTTAACCAAAGCGAGTATAAAACACGCTATATTGGACATTAAAATAGCCATAAAAAAATAGTGTAATTCTATTATTTGATATGAAGGAAAAACCCTAAATAATAGTATGAGTAGAATTAAACTATTTATAAGTAAAGGTAGTTTGCGTTGCTCTACTCTTTTAAAGTAAATGCTGTCTGCTTTGCCAATAGTTTTAAGTAGAAAGAAAACTAGAATGGGTAATGCTATACTTAGAATACTAAGACTCATTAGTTTATTCCAAATTAAACCTTCAGGTAAAAATCGTGGCGATTTTGAGAAATAAAAAACCGCGCCAATAAGTGGCATAAATAAGGGGTGAAATAGAAACGATATGCTTTTAAATACGTGTTGCACTAAACTGCGGTTGATTTAGAAATATTATGAAATATAATCATTAAAATTTTTTTAAGCTTTCTTTTAATATCTTTTCTAGGATTATTTAATTAGTTTGTAAATTGGTGTTCTAAATGTTTATTAATTATGCGTGATAAATTGAAAGATATAACTCACTTCGAAAATGTGATTAATAATTTCACTGAAATGCTTAATGTTAGGTATAATAAACTTGACAAAGGACTTATTAAACCTGAAAGATTCAAAGCTGTTAAACAAAGTATGGTTCTTCATTTTTTGTACGTCATTAAAGCTAAATATTGTGCAGGTTATGATATGAAATCTGGTTTTTTATTAAATGATTATGAAAAAACAGTTAATTTATTTTATGAATCAAGTTTAGATAAAGGTGCTAAATTATTATCTTATAGAAAAGGTAAAAAAATTCTTGTTTTAAATCAATATGTGCTTTCAGAGCATTTTAATGTCATTGATATTTTGTCTTTGGGTATTCTTTTATATGTTCCTTTAAAAAATTATCAGTTAATGTCTTCTGTTTTAGATAAAGACAGTGTTAAAGATTCAGTTTTTGAGTTTTTATTATCCTCTAAATTAGAAGAAAGATGTCTAACTATTGAGGAGAATTTTCAAGCTTTCTCTTGGTATAAAGACCGATTTATAAGAATTAAATCTATTATTAAAGAAAATGACAATGATGTAGCTCAAAATGAGTTGAAGTTTTTCTTAGAAAAAGAATGGTATAGATCACTTTATGATACATCAACTTATAATCAACATAATGTTAAAGGAGGAAGGTACGTAGGTTATTGGTGTTTTCTAGCAGCCGCTATTGTGAAAATAAAAGGTTTAGATGACAGTAGTTTTAGAGATAATAAGTATTACCCAAAAGATTTATTATAAACTAAATCTTCTTTCTAAGTCTAGCGACTGGTAAATCTAACTGCTCACGGTATTTAGCAACCGTACGACGCGCAATAGGATAACCTTTTTCTTTAAGTATTTTGGCTAAACCTTCATCGGTTAACGGTTTCTTTTTGTCTTCTTGCTCTATAACGGTTTCTAATATTTTCTTAATTTCTCTAGTCGAAACTTCTTCACCTTTGTCATTAGTCATAGACTCGCTAAAGAACTCTTTTATTAATTTAGTACCGTAAGGTGTGTCTACATACTTACTATTGGCAACACGAGAAACGGTTGAAACATCCATTTCAATTTCGTCGGCAATATCTTTAAGAATCATTGGTTTCAATTGACGTTCATCGCCCGTTAAAAAGTAATCTTTTTGGTAATGCATGATAGAACTCATCGTTACAAATAAAGTTTGCTGACGTTGTTTAATAGCTTCAATAAACCATTTAGCCGCATCTAATTTTTGCTTAATAAATTGCACCGCATCTTTTTGAGCTTTACTCTTTTTAGTGGTTTCTTTATAGCCTTTCATCATATTGCTATATTCACGAGACACGTGTAATTCTGGTGCGTTTCTTCCGTTAAGGGTTAACTCTAATTCGCCATCAACAATTTTAATTGCAAAGTCAGGAACAACGTGTTCTACTCTACGATTATTACCAGCGTAAGAACCACCAGGTTTAGGATTTAAACGTTCAATTTCATGAATAGCATCACGTAATTGTTCTTCCGTAATATCAAACTTAGCAATTAGTTTTTTGTAATGCTTTTTTGTGAATTTCTCAAAAGCATCATCAATTAGTTTAATAGCTAATTCTATATCTGGAGTTTTTTCTTTTCTATGTAATTGTATACTTAGACATTCTTGTAAGCTTCTAGCTCCAACACCTGCAGGATCTAATTGATGTACAATTTTTAAAATGCTTTCTACTTTTTCTTCTTCGGTATAGACACTTTGTGTAAATGCTAAATCGTCTACAATATCGCTAATCTCACGACGTATGTAACCGCTTTCGCCAACGCTACCAACTAAAAATTCAGCAATTTGGTATTCAGTTTCATCTAAACGGTAGGTGTTTAATTGATTAATTAAATGTTGTGTGAATGATGTTCCCGCAGCGTAAGGCATTGTTTTTTCCTCATCATCGCTACTGTAATTATTAACGCTCGTTCTGTAATCAGGAATTTCGTCGTCACTTAAATAATCATCGACGTTTATATCTTCCGCTTCAATGGTTTCGTTGTCGTCAAAGTCATCTTGAGAGTTGTCTAAATCATCAAACTCATCAACTTTTTCTTCTTTACCGTTATCTAAAGCTGGGTTTTCTTCTAACTCTTGTTTAATACGTTGCTCAAAAGCTTGCGTAGGTAATTGTATCAGTTTCATTAACTGAATTTGTTGCGGTGAGAGCTTTTGTGATAATTTGAATTGTAAAAATTGCTTTAACATAGATGATTGGGTAAAGTACTAAAATAAAAAAAACAATCTACATAGGGGTTTTAAAGTCAATTGTTTTAAGAGGATTTTATTAAATGAAGGCATAAAAAAAGACCTTTCAAAATTTAAATAATGAAAGGTCTTTAAGGTTTTATAAAAATGCGTGATTAAAATTCAGCATTTTGAGGTGTTCTTGGGTAAGGAATTACATCGCGAATGTTTGTCATTCCAGTTACGAACATCACTAAACGTTCGAACCCTAAACCAAATCCTGAGTGAACTGCAGTTCCATACTTACGTAAATCTAAGTACCACCATAATTCTTCTTCAGGGATATCTAAAACAGCCATTTTTTCTTTTAAAACATCTAAACGTTCTTCACGTTGCGAACCACCAACAATTTCCCCAATTCCTGGGAATAAAATATCCATAGCACGTACTGTTTTACCGTCTTCATTTAAACGCATGTAAAAGGCTTTAATGTTTGCAGGATAATCAAATAAAATCACTGGACATTTAAAGTGTTTTTCAACTAAGAAACGCTCATGCTCACTTTGTAAATCTGCGCCCCATTCTTCAATTAAATAATTGAATTTTTTCTTCTTGTTAGGTTTCGAGTTACGTAAAATATCAATTGCTTCCGTATAGCTTACACGCTTAAAGTTGTTGTCTACAACAAACTTAAGTTTTTCTAAAAGTGTTAATTCACTACGTTGCGCTTGTGGTTTAGTTTTTTCTTCGTCAAATAAACGCTTATCTAAAAACGCTATATCATCGGCATTATGTTCTAAAACGTATGCAATAACCGATTTCATAAAGTCTTCGGCTAAATCCATACTACCTGCTAAGTCCATGAAAGCAACTTCTGGCTCAATCATCCAAAATTCAGATAAGTGACGAGATGTATTAGAGTTTTCGGCTCTAAAAGTTGGTCCAAACGTATATACTTTCCCTAAAGACATGGCATAAGTTTCGGCTTCTAACTGACCAGAAACGGTTAAGTTAGTGTCTTTTCCAAAAAAGTTTTGACTGTGGTCAATCTCTCCTTGTTCTGTTAATGGCGGATTCTTTTGATCTAAAGTACTTACACGAAACATTTCTCCGGCACCTTCAGCATCACTACCCGTAATAATTGGTGTGTGCATATAGTTAAATCCGTTGTCGTTAAAGTATTTATGTACAGCAAAACTTAATGACGAACGTAAACGCATTACGGCACTAAACGTATTAGTTCTTGTACGTAAGTGTGCATTTTCACGTAAAAACTCAAATGAGTGTTTTTTAGGCTGAATAGGGTATGTTTCCGGATCAGAATCTCCTAAAATCTCTAAGCTTGTTACATTAATTTCTACGCTTTGTCCTTTTCCTTGACTTTCAATTAATTCACCAACAATACTAACTGCAGCACCAGTGGTGATGCGTTTTAATATGGCTTCGTCTGTGTTTTCAAAATCTACAACACATTGAATGTTGTGTAATGTAGAACCGTCGTTTAAAGCTATAAAACGCTTTGCTCTAAAGGTTCTTACCCAACCTTTAATTTCAACGCTATCTAAAGGCTTGCTTTTTAATAATTGTGAAACGTTTAATTTAGTCATAATGCTATTTATGTTTTGCTGAAGAATTTTCGGTGTCGTTTAAAACATCGTCATCATCTTCAGTTGGAATAATATTTATTGATGGTTTTTTTAAGACCTTTTTGTTTGCAATACTTTTTTGTAATGAAAGTAATAGCGATGGTAAAAGTAATAAATTTGATAACATGGCAAATAGTAATGTTACCGATACTAAAGCACCTAAAGCTACCGTACCTCCAAAACTTGAAATGGTAAATACCGAAAAGCCAAAGAATAATACAATAGAGGTATAGAACATACTCACGCCAGTTTCGCGCAAAGCACCATAAACTGATTTTTTAATTTTCCATCTATTGGCTTGTAATTCTTGTCTGTATTTGGCTAAAAAGTGAATGGTATCATCTACCGAAATACCAAAGGCAATACTAAATACCAATATGGTAGATGGTTTTATAGGAACGCCTAAATAACCCATTAAACCAGCTGTAACAACTAGTGGTAATAAGTTTGGTATAAGCGATACAATAATCATTCTAAACGAACGGAACATATATGCCATAAATAAGGCAATTAAAACGACCGCTAAACTTAATGATAAAGCTAAGTTTTTTACCAAGTATGTGGTTCCTTTTTGGAATACCAATGCTTTACCAGTCATTGTTACATTGTAACGTTTTTCTGGAAATAGTTTGTTTATTTTCTTTTGAATATCTTCTTCAATACGTTCCATTTTATCCGTACCAATATCTTTCATAAAGGTCGTAATACGTGCATATTGTCCCGTGCTATCTACAAAATTACTAAGTAAGTTGGCATCGGTAGCACCAGAGTTTTTTACGTATGATAGAATAAATGTGTTTTCCTGACTAGTTGGAATATCGTAATATTTAGGATTCCCATTGTAGTAAGCTTGCTTAGCATATTTTACTAAACTTACTACAGATACTGGTTTTGATAATTCTGGAATTTCATCAATAAACGCTTCTAATTGATTCATGCGTTTAAGTGTAGATAGTTTTAAAACGCCTTTTTTACGTTTGGTGTCAATCATAATTTCTAATGGCATAACACCATTAAATTCCTCTTCAAAAAAGCGAATATCGGTAAAGAAATCTGCATCTTGAGGCATATCTTCAATTAGACTTCCTGAAATTTTAATTTGAAAAATCCCAATAATAGAAGCTACAATTAGTATAAATGAAATTGAATAAATTGCAATCTTTTGGTGACGTACCATTTGTTCCATCCAGTTAACAAAACCACCAATCCATTTTTTATTTAAATGGTTTAAGTGTCTTGGTTTTGGATAAGGTAAAAAGGTGTAAATTATAGGGATAATTAATAAGCATAACACAAAAATTGCTAATATGCTTAAAGAGGCCACAACACCAAATTCCTTAAGTAGTTTACTTTCTGTAATGATAAACGTAGCAAACCCAGATGCCGTAGTAATGTTTGTCATTAAGGTAGCATTACCAACTTTGGTAATCACACGTTGTAACGATTTTACTTTATTACCGTGAAGCTTTACTTCGTGTTGGTATTTATTAATTAAGAAAATACAATTAGGTATTCCAATCACAATAATTAATGGCGGAATTAAAGCCGTTAATACAGTGATTTCATATTTTAATAAGCCTAAGAAACCTAAAGTCCACATTACACCAATACAAACCACTAAAAGTGATATTAACGTAGCACGAAAAGATCTAAAGAAGAAAAAGAAAATAATTGATGTAACAAATAAAGCAGCTAGTACAAAAAGACCAATTTCATCTACAATATTTTGTGCATTTAATGTACGTATATATGGCATTCCAGATACACGAACATTGATGCCATACGTGTCTTCAAATGTTTTTATAGCAGGAATTAAGTCTTTTACAACAAAGTCTTTTCTAGCTGGAGTATTTACAATGTCCTTTTTTAAGTATATCGCAGAGCGGATGGTTTTTACGTCGGCATTATTAAATAAGAAGTTGTCGTAAAATGGGTAGTTTTTAAATAAATTGCCTTTAAGTTTGTCAAGTTCTATTTGGTTTGAAATAGAGTCTTTTATAAACGGTTTTAGATGAAACTTTTTAAGTTCGTTGTCTTTTACAAGCTTTTGTAAATCTTTAATAGAAAGAACTTGCTCAACATTAGCATTCTTTTTGAAGTTGTTTGCTAAGTTATTCCACGCGTTTAAAGCTTCAACGGTATATAAGTTTTTGTCTTTTACACCTAAAATGACCAAGTTTCCTTCTTCTCCAAAAATATCAAGGAAATTATTATAGGTTAAGTTAACCTCATGATCATCTGGTAAAAGATTCGCTTCAGTATAGGTAAAGCGCATATATTTCCATTGTGTACCCAAAAGTACAGTAATGATGATAACACCAAACAGGATTGCAATTTTATTTCTTAAGATGACTCTTGCTAGAACATCCCAAAAACTTTTAGTGAATAACTTTAACATAACGCTTAGAAAAACAGCACAAAGGTAATTAAATCCTAAGAATTATAAGGTTATATTTTTAGGATTATAATGTGATGTTAAAGGTGAATTTTAAGGCAATATTATCTTCTTCATTTGTTAGATGATAAGCGCCATAACGGTAGGTTGTGCTCAAACCAAAACCAAAAAGAAGTTTGTTTAACTCAAAGCCAGCTTCAGTATAACCTTTATCCAAAGTATCAAAACTAACATTTTGGTGACTTGCTTTATTGCTCATATCTCCAATAGCATATCTGTTTATAAGCACTAATTGTGGATTAAATCGTTTAGCAATATGAAAAGGTTCGAAGTAATGTTTTAAAATTAAGGTCGAAAATCGATCTGAGAAAAACTCATTGAAGTACATGGTTTCAAAACTATTAATTCCAGCGACCGAGAAACGTTGTGCTATGGTTTCTTTATTAATGTTATTAGGATATGCATGATACATATGCGTTAATGGTGTTTCACCATTTGCAAAACCAGAAGTAAAAGTAATTAAAGACTTAGCTTCAGGCTTCGTGTATTTTAATTGATGAATAACTCTTAAATCGGTTTTAGAAAAATTAAAGTCCGCACCTAAAACATTTTTAAAACTTTTAGTGTATTGTAGTGTAAATTTTGGGAAACCGTCTTTTTCTATTTTTCCTGTTTCAGAATTAAATGTTGTGAAAGGCATCCATTGTAGAGCGAGTTTAGCTGTTGATGTACCAAATGCTCTATACGTTTTATCGTTTAGTATAAAGTTGTAATCGTAAGTGGGTTCTATGTTGCTAAAGGCGACTTGAAATTCAGTCAATAAATTGTTCTTAATTTCGTGCTCAACTGTAAACTGATTGGTAATGTGTTTATGGAATAAATCGATGTTTAATAAACGCGGTTCGAAAAATTGAAAAAAGCGCTTATCTAGAATGAATTTAGTGCTTCCCGTTTCAATAAGATCGTCTGTGTATGAATAATTTACCCAAGTGTTTTTATCTTTATGAAGCTTAAAACCACCACCAATACTGTATTTTGATTCTTGATCTACAAAACCATAAACAAAGTAGGTGTTTATTCTAAATCGTTTTGAAAATCCATCGTTTGTAATACCACCAAGACCACTTCTTAAACCTTCATATTGGTTGTATTTCACCAAGTAACGTAAGTCGAATTTAAAGAGTTTAGAAGGTAAAAAGCCATTTCCTATCTCTTTAATTAAATCTCTGTGTTTTAAGGAGTCGTTTTTTGGTGCCTCAATTTGTGCACTAAGGCTAAAGTGAAGGCATAATAAAACTAAAAAAACAAGATGGTTTTTCATTTATAAGCTAAGGCTATACTTTTTAAGACGAAATACTTTTGGAAATGTTACAAAAAAAGCGACTTAATTAAGTCGCTTTTTAATGTGTTTATACGGTTGTGATTTCCGTTTCTTTAATTGCGTAGAGTTGATCTACTTTTTTAACAAAAGCATCGGTTAAAGTTTGAATCTCACTTTCAGCCGATTTTTTTT
>DAISIZ010000004.1:28520-31730 GCA_036821745.1 Aurantibacter sp.
TTTTTCATCTTCTGAAATGTCATCATTCTTTTTAATATCGTTATTTGCGTCTTTACGAGCATTACGAATACCAACTTTAGCATCTTCTGCTTCAGCTTTTGCTTGTTTTGCTAAATCACGTCGTCTTTCTTCCGTTAATGGCGGTACACTAATAATAATCATGTCACCATTGTTCATTGGGTTGAAACCTAAGTTAGAAATCATAATAGCTTTCTCAATAGGTTGCATCATGTTTTTTTCCCAAGGTTGAACCGTAATGGTACGTCCATCTGGCGTATTAACATTAGCTACTTGTGCTAATGGTGTTTGAGAACCATAATAATCTACCATAACGCTTCCTAACATCGCTGGACTTGCTTTTCCTGCTCTAATGTTAACGAATTGTTTTTCTAAGTGTTTTATGGCATTATCCATAGATTCTTTACTTGAATCTATAACAAATTTTATATCCTCGTTCATGTTGTTTTAGTTTGTTTAATTGTGAGTTAGTTTTCAAAAACTAAGCCAAAGTTAAAAATTTACTTCTGTACCAATCGCTTCACCAGAGACTACTTTTAATAAATTCCCTTTCTTGTTCATATCAAAAACTATGATAGGTAATTTATTCTCTTGACTTAAAGTAAATGCAGTTGTGTCCATTACTTTTAAGCCTTTACGTAATACATCATCAAAAGTAATATGATCAAACTTTGTTGCTGTAGTATCTTTTTCTGGATCGGCATTATAAATACCATCTACACGTGTTCCTTTTAAAATTACATCAGCTTCAATTTCAATCGCTCTTAAAACGGCTGCAGAATCTGTTGTAAAATAAGGATTTCCTGTTCCACCACCAAAAATGACAACGCGTCCTTTTTTAAGATGATTCATCGCTTTACGACGAATAAAAGGTTCAGCAACTTCGTTAATTTTAATAGCGGTTTGTAAACGCGTTGGTAAATCAGCATCTTCTAAGGCACTTTGTAAAGCTAAACCGTTAATAACAGTTGCTAACATTCCCATGTGGTCACCTTGTACACGATCCATTCCATTACTGGCACCAGCAACGCCTCTAAAAATATTTCCACCACCAATTACTATGGCAACTTCTACACCTTGGTCTGTTATAGTTTTAATGTCGTTAGCGTACTCGGCTAAACGTTCTGGGTCAATACCATACTGGCGATCTCCCATTAAGGCTTCTCCAGATAATTTTAGAAGGATTCTTTTGTATTTCATGAGTGCTGTGTGTTGATTTATGTACCTGAGTACTTGTTTTGCAAAACTACATATTTTTTTAATTCTGTTACGCTTTTCAATTTAAAATTGAAGTATAAAAAAACCATCATATTAAAAAATATGATGGTTTTTGTAATTTATAAATGCTTACCTAAGCAAGAATTTAGACTATCCTAAAGATACACGTTTAAAAGCAACCACTTCAACGTTGTTGTCTGCTACGTATTGAGCAACAGTTTTCTTTTCGTCTTTAATGAAGTTTTGGTCTAATAAACATTGTTCTTGATCTAAAGTTGTGTTATCAGATACAAAACGTTGCATTTTTCCAGGTAAAATGTTACCCCAAATTTTTTCTGGTTTACCTTCCGCAGCTAATTGTTGTTTAGCAGCTTCTTCAGCTTGAGCTAAAACGTCTTCAGTTAATTGAGACATAGAGATGTACTGAGGTACATTCTTTAATGTCTTACCTAAACGCTCTAATTCGATGTTGTCTTTTTCAATAACAGCAATTCTTGCTTCAGTTTCGTTTGCTACGAATGTAGGATCGAAATCTTTGTAAGATAAGCTTGTTGCTCCCATAGAAGCTACTTGCATTGCTACATCTTTAGCTACAGCTTCTTGTGTGTTGTTTAAACCAACTAGAGCTCCAATTTTGTTAATGTGTACGTAAGTACCAACGTAATTAGCGCTTAATTTTTCAAAAGCATTGATTTCTAACTTTTCACCTACAACACCAGTTTGTTCAACTAATTTTTCGGCAACAGTCATACCACCAAAGTCAGCAGCTAAGAAATCTTCTTTGTTATCAAAGTTTAATGCGATATCTGCAAATTGTCCAGCTAAAGCTAAGAACGATTCGTTTTTACCAACAAAATCAGTTTCACAACCTAAAACGATTGCTACACCAACAGTGTTATCTGCATTAATTCTTGTTACAGCAGCACCTTCAGAAGAATCTCTGTCAGCTCTTTTTTCAGCTACTTTTTGACCTTTCTTACGTAATACGTCAATTGCTGTATCAAAATCACCTTTAGCTTCAACTAAGGCTTTTTTACAATCCATCATACCAGCTCCAGTTGCTTTTCTAAGCTTATTTACTTCTGCTGCTGAAATTTTTACTTCACTCATGATAAGTATAATTTAAAAAAAGTCGCTTAATTGTTTTCTATACAGAAAAGAATCAAACGACTTTAACTATTTTGTATTTGTTTTATTCTTCTTCTTTAGATGCCTTTTCTGCTTTAGCAGGTTTAGCATCAGCTTTAGCTTTGGCAGCATCTTTGTCTGCTTTAGCTGCTTTACGCTCGTTTAATCCTGAAGCTACTGCGTCAGTTACGTGCGTTAAGATTTTATCGATCGATTTAGAAGCATCGTCATTTGCAGGGATTAAATAATCTACCTCACGTGGATCTGAGTTAGTATCTACCATTGCAAAAATAGGAATGTTTAATTTTTGTGCTTCTTTAATCGCGATATGCTCACGTTTAATATCTACAACAAACAAAGCACCCGGTAAACGAGTCATATCTGTAATAGAACCTAAGTTTTTCTCTAACTTAGCTCTAAGACGATCAACTTGTAAACGCTCTTTTTTAGATAAGGTTAAGAAAGTACCATCTTTCTTCATTCTATCAATTGTAGACATTTTCTTAATTGCCTTACGGATAGTTACGAAGTTAGTTAACATTCCACCAGGCCATCTTTCTGTGATGAAAGGCATGTTAATCTTACCAGCTTTTTCAGCTACGATATCTTTCGCTTGTTTTTTTGTAGCAACAAATAAAATTTTACGACCAGATGCAGCAATTTTTGCAAGTGCTTCACCAGCTTCGTCAATTTTAGCTGCTGTTTTATAAAGGTTAATGATATGGATACCATTACGCTCCATATATATGTATGGTGCCATGTTTGGATCCCACTTACGTGTTAAATGTCCAAAGTGTACACCTGCTTCAAGTAATTCTTTTACTTCTACTGCCATTTTGTAATAGT
>DAISIZ010000005.1:0-31409 GCA_036821745.1 Aurantibacter sp.
GGTGTTTGATGTAGGATCAACAAAACAACCTATTTGTAAAAGTGTTGAGAATCATAGTAAGCGTAGACAGTTTTTAGCGACTCATCCAATTGCGGGAACAGAATTTTCTGGTCCTGAATCGGCTATTTTAAATTTGTTTAAAGACAAAACAAATATTATTTGTGAAGTTGAAAAAACAGCACCACAAATACAGCGTTTAGCGATGCAAATTTTTGAAGCTATCGGGATGCGAATTAGTTATATGAACCCAGAATCTCACGACAAACATATTGCTTACGTGTCGCATTTATCGCACATAAGTTCGTTTATGTTGGGGAAAACAGTTTTGGCTAAAGAAAAAAACGAACGCGATATTTTTGATATGGCTGGCAGTGGATTTGCCTCTACGGTAAGATTGGCAAAAAGTTCGCCTAAAATGTGGACGCCAATTTTTGAACAAAATAAAGATAATGTTATCGAGACATTAGAAGAGTATATTTTAAACTTAACACAGTTTAAAGATTTACTTCAAAAAGACGATTTTAAGTCCATTCATAAAGAAATGGAAGATACAAACTATATAAAAAGTGTGTTAAAAGGCATTTTTTAAATAAAAATTTAAGCTTAAATACAACCGAATGACCATTCAATGTGTATTTTTGCAACATTATAAAAGTTATGGAAAATAAAAAAGAATTAAAAACTTGGTTAAATAACTTCGGATTAGATCATCCTTTAGTTATCGCAGGTCCGTGTAGTGCGGAAACTGAAGAGCAAGTTTTAAAAATAGCACACCAATTAAAAGATACAGATACTAACGTTTTTAGAGCTGGTATTTGGAAGCCAAGAACTCGACCCGGAAATTTTGAAGGTGTTGGTGCTATTGGTTTAAAATGGTTACAAAAAGCAAAAGAAGAAACAGGTTTATTAACGACTACTGAAGTTGCAAATGCAAACCACGTAGAGTTAGCCTTAAAACACGATGTAGATATTTTATGGATTGGTGCCAGGACAACGGTAAGTCCATTTATTGTTCAAGAAATTGCGAATGCTTTACAAGGAACAGATAAAACGGTTTTAATTAAAAATCCAGTAAATCCAGATTTAGCCTTATGGTTAGGAGCTGTGGAGCGTTTTTATACTGCCGATGTTAAAAACTTAGGTGTAATCCATAGAGGATTTTCAACGTATGAAAAAACACGTTACCGTAACAATCCGGAATGGCAAATAGCGATCGATTTACAAAATCGTTTTCCTGATTTACCATTAATTTTAGATCCATCGCATATTGCTGGTCGTCGTGATTTAATTTTCGACTTATCTCAAACTGCTTTAGATTTAAATTACGATGGATTAATGATTGAAACACATTGTAATCCAGACAAAGCTTGGAGTGATGCTAAACAGCAAATTACACCAGAAGCTTTAATTAAATTGACTGAAGATTTACGTATTCGTAAAACAACAACCTCACAAACTGAGTTTAATAATAAGTTAAATACCTTACGTACTCAAATTGATGTGATTGATCATCAATTAATTGAAACTATGGGGAAACGTATGGGGATAGCCGATAAAATTGGAGGTCTTAAAAAGGAAAACAATGTCGCTATTTTACAATCTAAACGTTGGAATGAAATTTTAGGAAAAATGATTCTTCAAGGTGAAGAAAAGCAATTAAGTGAAGAGTTTATTTTAAAAGTATTCAAAGCAATTCACCAAGAGTCTATTCAACATCAAGAAAAAATAATAAAAGGCTAAAACAATTAAAACCACTGTAATAAGTGGTTTTTTTTTGTTGCATTGCTAACTTATAATTTTCATCTTTGTAAGCTATGACAGGACGCGTTTATAAATCTACAGGAAGTTGGTATTTGGTTAAAACCGAATTAGGACAAGAATACCAATGTCGCATTAAAGGAAAATTTAGATTGCAAGGTATAAAAAGTACCAATCCAATTGCGGTGGGCGATTTTGTAGACTTCGATTTAGATACTAAAAGTGATGTAGAAACTGGTGTGATTACAAAAATTCACGACCGTGAAAATTATATTGTCCGCAAGTCAGTGAATTTATCCAAACAAACCCACATTATTGCGTCAAATATTGATGTGTGTTTTTTGTTGGTGACTATAGATAATCCACCAACATTTACGAGCTTTATAGATCGCTTTTTAGTTACTGCCGAAGCTTACGATATTAAAACCGTAATTCTATTTAATAAAATAGATGTGTACAGTCAAGACACTTTAGATGAGGTGCGTTATTTAGCACACGTTTATAGAACCATTGGTTATGAATGTATTGGTATTTCGGCACAAACCGGTAAGAATTTAGATCAAGTTAAAGATTTAATGATGGGTAAAGTCAGTACGTTTACTGGGCATTCAGGTGTTGGTAAGTCGACTTTAGTAAATGCAATCGAGCCTAATTTAGATTTAAAAACCAAAGCTATTTCTACGCAACATATGCAAGGACAGCATACCACAACTTTTGCCGAAATGTTCGATTTAAGCTTCGATGCTAAAATTATAGATACACCAGGAATTAAAGGGTTTGGTGTTGTTAATATGGAAAAGGAAGAAGTTGGCGATTATTTCCCGGAGTTTTTCGCTTTAAAGCAAGACTGTAAATTTAATAACTGTCTGCACGTCGAGGAACCAAAATGTGCGGTTAAAGATGCTTTAGAAAAAGACGAAATTGCCGCTTCGCGTTACCGTAGTTACCTTCAAATTTTAAACGGAGAAGAAGAACATTATCGTACCGATATTTGGGATAAGGAATAATTAAAATCACAACAAATGAAAGTCGTTATTCAACGTGTATCTTCTGCAAGTGTCACAATTTTAAACGAAAAAGTAGCCAACATAAATACAGGTTTATTGGTCTTGGTTGGTATTGTCAATGAAGATACTCAAGAAGATATTAATTGGCTGGTTAAAAAAGTAGCCAATATGCGTATTTTTCCTGATAGCGATGGCGTAATGAATCAATCCGTAAAAGACATAAACGGCGAAATTATTGTGGTTAGTCAGTTTACTTTACAAGCTTCAATTAAAAAAGGAAACAGACCAAGTTATATTAAAGCCGCGCGACCAGAAGTAGCAATCCCATTATATGAAAATTTTGTAAAAAGCTTAGAAACCGAAACCAATAAAACCATACAAACGGGACAATTTGGTGCCGATATGAAAGTCGCTTTAGTAAATGACGGACCAGTCACTATTATTGTAGATAGTAAGAATAAAGATTAAAAGTTGTAGAATGAAAAGACAGATAAAATATGATAAGTCTGATTATTTGCAAGAAACTGCACTTGGACTTTTTATTTTAATACCAATGCCAGTAATACTTTCTTGTGAGTTGCTTTTCGGTGATTTAGTGCTTAATAAATCTACTCTTTTTGAAACTTACACATTTGCAATTTCAATATTTTTGCTCTTCTATGCGATATACCTAATATCCATTGAAAGGAATTACAAGGTGTTAAATACGTCACTTTCTAAAGCTAAAAATAATGAAGCTTTACAATTAACATTAATTAAGTTGAATTGGAGTATTACCGCAGGATTTATAAAAACTAAAAATGGTTTTATTAATAACTTTATAGATTTTAGAGTAGAAGCTAAAAGTAATGGATTGTATTATAATATGATAACTAATGGAACACTTTATGGTAGATTTCCATTTTCTTTTGGAATTAAAACCTATGTATTTTGGAAGTTTAAAAGAACATTCAATAAAATAATTAAAGAAATGTAATAAATTTAAGGAGCTCATCTCGCTTTCGGCAGTCGCTTTAATTTTTTCATAAATCGAAAAAAAAAAATAAGAGCTTCAACAAATGCCTCAATCAAGGCTAAAAAAAATAAATATGGATATTAAAAACGCACAATTAGACGTAGATAATTGGATAAAAACACACGGCGTTCGTTATTTTAACGAGTTAACCAATATGGCGCAATTAACCGAAGAAGTTGGCGAAGTTGCACGTATTATTGCAAGACGTTACGGTGAGCAAAGCGAAAAAGAAAGTGATAAAAATAAAGACTTAGGCGAAGAATTAGCCGATGTAATGTTTGTCGTTTTATGTTTAGCAAATCAAACAGGTGTTGACTTACAAGATGCTTTCGATAAAAAGTTAGATTTAAAAACAAAACGCGACCACGACAGGCATCATAATAACGAAAAGCTGAAATAGATGTTGAAGTACGTAGCTCGAAACTTCAGTCTTCTTGCTACAATCTTCAAGCCTAATACACAATTACAATAATGAACATCAACATACATAAATCAGAAATTGTAAGTCATTCAAAAATTACAATTACAGGTTCTAAAAGTGAATCTAATAGATTGTTGTTATTACAAGCCTTACATCCAGAATTAAACATTAGTAATGTGTCTAATTCAGACGATTCTGTGCTAATGCAAAAAGCCTTAGCTTCTAAAGAAGACGTGGTAGATATTCATCACGCAGGAACAGCAATGCGTTTTTTAACCGCTTATTTTGCAACGCAAGATGGAAGAGAGGTGGTGCTGACAGGTTCGGATAGAATGAAAGAGCGACCAATTGGTTTATTGGTAGACGCTTTACAACAATTAGGAGCAGATGTTAGCTATATGGAAAACGATGGTTTTCCGCCGTTAAAAATAAAAGGAAACGCTTTAACTAAACATAAAGTTAGTATTTCGGCAAATGTAAGCAGTCAGTATATTTCGGCATTATTGTTAGTGGCTTCAAAACTTAAAAATGGTATAGAATTAACCTTAGTTGGCGAAATAACTTCTATTCCATATATAAATATGACTTTGGCTTTATTAAACGAAATTGGCGTAGAAACTAGTTTTGAAGGGCAAGTGATTACCGTAAAACCAATTGAAAATGCAAAACCACAACAATTAGTAGTGGAATCAGATTGGTCATCGGCATCATACTATTACAGTATTGTGGCGTTATCTAAAGTCGGTACGCAAATCGAGTTGTCTTCATACAAGCAAAATAGCCTGCAAGGTGATTCTGTATTAGCAGAAATCTATAAATCATTTGGTGTAAAAACCACGTTTAATAATGGTGCAGTTCAACTTGAAAAAGTTGAGGTTGTAAATGAAACGGTATTAAATTTCGACTTAATAAAAAGTCCAGATATAGCACAAACTATAGCGGTAACTGCTTATGGTTTAGGTTTATCGTGTGATTTAACAGGATTACATACCTTAAAAATTAAAGAAACCGATAGGTTAGTGGCACTAAAAACCGAAATTAAAAAATTAGGTGGAGATGTAACTATAACCAATGAGACCTTGCATTTAAAAGCAAATAAAAATAACATTCAAAATGTGGCTATAGATACCTATCACGATCACAGAATGGCAATGGCATTTACACCATTAGCATTAGTCGCGCCATTATCAATTAATGAAGCCGAAGTGGTATCTAAATCTTATCCAACATTCTGGGAAGACTTGTCAGAAATTGGCTTTTCTATTGAAAATCAATAATAAATGCCAAAATACTTGACAACGCCTATTTTCAGATTGTATATTTGTACACTAATTTAAAATACGTATATGAAATTATCAAGCTTCGAATTTGAGTTACCTGAAGAGTTATTAGCAGAACATCCAGCAGAACATAGAGATGAATCTCGTTTAATGGTATTGCACAGAGATACTCAAAAAATTGAACACAGACAGTTTAAAGATATCATAGAGTATTTTGATGAAAAAGACGTTTTATTATTAAATAACACAAAGGTTTTTCCTGCGCGTTTATTTGGAAACAAAGAAAAAACGGGAGCAAGAATCGAAGTATTCTTATTAAGAGAATTAAACGAAGAGCAACGCTTATGGGACGTATTGGTAGATCCAGCACGTAAAATAAGAATTGGTAACAAATTATACTTTGGTGACGACGAAACGTTAGTTGCAGAGGTAATTGATAACACAACCTCTCGTGGTAGAACATTACGTTTCCTTTACGATGGTTCTTATGAAGCATTTCGTGAAAAATTAACGCAATTAGGAGAAACACCATTACCTAAATATATTCAGCGTGAAGTAGAGCCGGAAGACGAAGAGCGCTACCAAACTATTTTTGCTAAAAAAGAAGGAGCAGTTGCTGCGCCAACAGCAGGATTACACTTTTCAAAACACTTATTAAAGCGTTTAGAAATTAAAGGTGTAGACTTTGCAGAAGTAACTTTACACGTTGGTTTAGGAACTTTTAATCCAGTTGAGGTAGAAGATTTATCGAAACACAAAATGGATAGTGAAGAGCTTGAAATTGGACCAAAAACAGTAGAAGTAGTAAATAAAGCCTTAAAAGAAAAGCGTCGTATTTGTGCCGTTGGTACAACTGCAATGCGTGCTGTAGAAAGTGCGGTAAGTTCAAGTAATACACTAAACGAAAGAGACGGGTGGACAAACAAATTCATCTTTCCACCTTACGAATTTAGTATTGCAAATAGTATGATTACTAACTTCCATACGCCAAAAAGTACGTTATTAATGATGGTGTCAGCCTTTGCAGGTCACGATTTCATTATGGAAGCTTACAAGGAAGCCGTCAAGGAAGGTTACAAGTTTTATAGCTATGGTGATGCCATGTTAATTCTATAATCACAAACCCATTATAATAGTAAAAGCCTTAACGAAAGTTAGGGCTTTTTTTATGGCATTACCTTTAGCCTTGAAGAAAAATCAAGACTAAACGTCGCGCTTTCCGTAGTCGCTTTAATTTTTTCATAAATCGAAAAAAAATTAAGAGCTCCAACACTACTTCAATCGCTAATGTGAGGTCGTTTTGTGTATTTAAGTACACGCTTTAGAAAGTTTTACTGCAGTTTCGGAAAGTGAAGCAGAAGACCAAACTATTTTAATAGTATATTTAAGGATAACAAATACATATAAATAAAATGAAACTAACCATCATTACATTAAGTGCTATTGCATTATTAATTTTCAATCCAGAACAACAAGAAACAAAACAAACTAAAACTGTTGTAAAAACAGAACTTAGTGTTGGAAGTAGTTTCTCTTTAATAAACGATACTAAAAACAAAGTCAGTATTCATAAAGGTACAGGTTTTGTGTCTTTAAATAAAGGTTCTAAAACTAGTATTGGTTGTAATACAGGTAAAGAAGTGCGTTGGGCAAGTAAAGGAAAAAAGGCGATGTTATTTTTAAAATAGAGTCAAAACATTGTGGTAAAATACTTAAATTGTCAAAACTTATTGATTAATCTTAACATAGAAAATCATTATGAAACATATTGTATTATTTCTACTTTGCACGGTAGGAACCAGTGTTTTTGCACAAAAAGGAATGCCAACCGAAGCTATTAATGGCGAATACCATTTGTTAGAAGCGGAACGCGGACTGAAAAATCAGCCTACTAAAAATAAATTATTTCAGTTTGGAGAAAATAACGGAACGAAATTATTAGCCATAGCTGCTTGCGAAAAATGTATGCCTGCCGTTTATACCTTTCAGGAAGAAGATACCAAACGACTTGGCGTGCCGGTGTTTTTTAATAGCACAGGTCTATACGCTTTAGGTTATGATAGTAATAGTTTTGTGATTGTTATGGTAACTAGCAAAATAGAAGGCGGTAATTGGTCTAAATTTATGTTTAGTAATTTTTATAGTAAAAGTAAATCTAAAGTCGCAGGAATGACTAAAGCAAAAGCAGAAGCTTATGCAACCGAATTATCAAAAAAGTAAAAGCAAACCAACATAATAATCAAAAAGCATCGTTTTATAAAACGATGCTTTTTTTATTTAAAATCTTTACTGCTAATTAGTTTTTATAAACGACTGGAATAATTTCACCTTTAGCTAAACAATATTTTTCTATCGCTTCCGCGGAAAGATTTGCGGTGTAATCAACTTCATCTACTTTAAAGCCTATACTTCTAAGTTTATCAAAATAATCACGACCATAAATACGAACATGATCGTATTGTCCAAATATTTTGGCTCGTTCATCTTTGTCAGTAATGCTATTGTCTTCAAACGTTGTGGCTCTATTTAAATCTTGCGGAATTTGCAATATGGCCATTCCTTTAGGTTTTAAAACACGATACAATTCTTGCATAGCTTTCGTATCATCTGGAATATGTTCCAAAACGTGGTTACAAAAAATCATATCGTAACTATTATCTTTAAAAGGTAAGTCACAAATGTCAGCTTTAACATCGGCAATAGGCGATAGTAAGTCTGTTGTCGTGTAATCAATATGTTTTAAGTCTCTAAAACGCTTTAAAAAGCATTGCTCTGGTGCAAAGTGAAGCACACTAAGTTTTGAATTAGTGATTTTAGTATCTAATCCAAATTGAGGTTTTAAGAAATTAGTTTCATTTTGTAAATACAACCACAATAATCTGTGTCTTTCTAAAGACAACGTGGAAGGCGATAATACATTATTTCGTTGCGTTCCGTATCCATAAGGCAAAAAGCTTCTAAAACTTTTACCATCAATAGGATCGGTGTAAGTACTTCCTTTTAGAAAAAAAGCCAAAATTGGTCGCGCTACATAGCTTAACCTAATAAGAATTGGTCTTGGGACAATATTAAGAATTGTTTTAAAAAGCTTTTTCAAAATTTATTGTGCTCTGAATTCTTCTTCCTCATCACTCACAATACCTAAAGCCTCATAAATATATTTAAACGTCGATAAAAGCTCTGGTTTACCATTTACAATGGCAACGTCATGCTCAAAATGTGCACTTGGCTTATTGTCACGTGTGGTAATTGTCCAACCATCACGATGTTGTTTAATGTTTTTGGTTCCTAAATTAATCATAGGTTCTATGGCAACCACCATACCTTCAATTAATTTTTTACCACGACCACGTTTTCCGTAGTTTGGCATTTCTGGATCTTCGTGCATTACTTTTCCTAAACCATGACCAACTAACTCTCTAACTACACCATAACCATGATCTTCGCAGTATTTCTGAATAGCATAACCAACATCGCCAGTACGGTTTCCAATCTTTAATTCACGAATTCCTTCGTATAAAGACTGTTTTGTAACCTCTAAAAGTTTAGCAGTTTCTGGAGCAATTTCACCAACAGCAAACGTGTAAGCGTGGTCTCCATAAAAACCATTTTTTATAGCGCCACAATCTACCGAAATAATATCACCTTCAACTAATGGCGTGTCATTTGGGATACCATGAACGACTTGTGTATTTGGGCTTACACACAACGTGTTTGGGAAATCATATAAACCTAAAAAACCTGGAATAGCATCTTGAGAACGAATATATTCTTCAGCAATTTTATCTAATTGAAGTGTGGTTACACCTGGTTTTATTTCTTTAGCAATTAATCCTAAAGTTCTTGAAACTACTAAAGCACTCTCGCGCATTAACTCTATCTCTTTTGCAGTTTTTGCTATTATCATGTACTTAAAATCTAAAAAATCCTTTTTTCTTTTTTTGTTTTGGCGCTTCTTCGTTGGTTAGTTTTTGGTAGATCTCTCCCCAACCTAAAACACCACCAATATTTCGGTCGTCAATAAATAAATCAGCACCTATTTTTCTACTTACCGAACCATTAAATGTCTCTTCTGGAAAGCTTTTGTTAACCGCGTAAAATTCTATACCATTTTCCTTACAATAAGCAACAGCTTCATCTAATTTTCTACCGTGTCTGTACGTCCATAAAATAAGTCTGTGCCCATCGCGTTGCAGTCGTTTTAGAGTTTCAAACGCAAATAAACGTTCGTCTCCAATACCTGGATAGGCATCTTCCACAATAGTGCCATCAAAATCGACAGCAATTAATAAAGAGTTATTTATATTCATAGTGACATTTTGTAAGACGACAAAAGTACAATTTTATTGACGTTTATTATATTAAACTATGTTGTGTCATAGCTTCGGGTTGTTTTACACCAATTAATTTTAAAACTGTTGGGGCAATATCACCTAGAACCCCATCTTTAATCGTTGTTATTTCGTTATCAATAACAATAAATGGTACTGGGTTTGTAGTATGTGCTGTGTTAGGCGAACCATCAGGATTAATCATGGTTTCACAATTACCATGATCGGCAATTAAAAGTGTCGTATAGCCGTTTTGTAAACCAGTTTCTATCACTTTTTTTGCACAAACGTCTACTGTTTCACAAGCTTTTATTGCGGCCTCCATACTTCCGGTATGTCCAACCATATCTCCGTTAGCAAAATTAAGACATACAAAATCTGTATCGCCTTTTTCTAATTCAACTGTTAAAGCATCCGTTAATTCGTATGCACTCATTTCTGGTTTTAAGTCGTAAGTGGCTACTTTTGGCGAGTTTCTTAAAATACGTTGTTCGCCTTTAAAAGGTTCTTCTTGTCCGCCAGAAAAGAAAAATGTCACATGTGGGTATTTTTCTGTTTCGGCAATACGAATTTGGGTTTTATTAGCGTTTGCTAAAGTTTCTCCTAAGGTGTCTTTAAGATTATCTTTATCGAAAATAACGTCAATTCCTTTAAAGGTGTCGTCATAATTAGTCATGGTAACAAAGCGCAAGTTTAACTTATGCATATTTTGTTCTTGAAAATCATTTTGCGACAACGCATTGGTTAACTCGCGACCACGATCGGTTCTAAAGTTAAAAAATACGACCACATCATCAGCTTTAATTTGTGCTAATGGTTCGTTGTTTTCGTAGGTGTGAATTATAGGTTTTATAAATTCATCTGTAATATCGTTAGCATAGCTATTGCTAATACTTTGTATTAAGTCTTGGCTCTTTTCACCTAAACCATTTACTAAAGCATCATAAGCTAACTTAACACGTTCCCAACGGTTATCACGATCCATAGCGTAATAACGACCTGTTATACTTGCTATTTCTGTATTTTTATTCGAGATATGATTCTCAATATCTTTAATGAAATCTAAGCCAGATTTAGGGTCTACATCTCTACCGTCGGTAAATGCATGTATGTAGTTTTTAGTTCCAAAAGCATCGGTTGAATCTATTAATCCTTTTAAATGATTAATATGAGAATGCACACCACCATTACTAACTAAACCTAAAAAATGTACATTTTTATTGTTTGTTTTAGCGTATTCTAAAGCATTTTTCAATGCAGGTTCATCTTTAAGTGTGTTGTTTTTAACGGCTAAGTTAATTTTAACCAAATCTTGGTACACAATACGTCCTGCACCTAAATTCATGTGTCCAACCTCGCTATTACCCATTTGTCCTTCAGGTAAACCAACATGTAAACCATCGGTTCTTAATTGTGCTGTTTGGTATTTGGTAGATAAACTATCTATGTAAGGCGTGTTTGCATTATCGATAGCAGAAACTTTAGAGTCAGGGCTTTTTCCCCAGCCATCTAAAATCATTAAGATTACTTTTTTATTCATCGTGTTGGTCTTGTTAAATCAAGGTTGTTTTTACTCGAAAAAGCCTTTATCTTGATTTTGTATTTGTGGTGATTTTCTGTATTTGCGTATAGATTCTTGAATATGTTCTATACGGTTATCTGGATCTGGATGCGTGCTTTTAAATTCTGGCTGACGATTTGGTCCTGCAGCTGCTTTTAAAATGTTCATAACACCTATCATTTCTTCAGGTTTGTAGCCTGCTTTAATCATAAATAAAATCCCTAAATCATCACTTTCTAATTCGTCATCACGACCGTTGGTTAAGAGTTTTCCTTGTCCAATTTGACTTACCATGCCACCCATATCAGCACCAACAGAACCAGCGGTGGTTAACCCTTGCCAGTATTCACTTTCTGCAATACGCTCGGCACTATGTTTTCCTAATATATGCCCAATTTCGTGACCCAAAACACCAGCCAATTGGTCTTGGTTTTTAAGCTGAGAAAATAAAGCATAGGTAATAAATATTTGTCCGCCAGGTAAAGCAAAGGCATTTATGGTATTTGGATCGGCTAATAAGTGAAACTCGTACTTGTAAGGTGTTTTTTTAGCAATACTGTTGTTTACTAATTTATTACCAACTTGGTCTACTAATGCTTGGAAGTTTTCATTAGGATACAAGCCACCATGTTGTTGTGCCATTTGATCACGACTTTGTAAACCCATTTGGATTTCCTGATCGGTATTCATAGATATGGTTTGTTGTCTTCCTGTGTATGAATTAACTTGTTGTTGGCTACATTTTTTAAAATAAAAAAATGCGGCGATAGCTAAGCCTATTAATATGCGGTATTTAAAACTTTTTCCTCCTCTCATGGTAGTCGATTTTAGACAACAAAATTACGAAATCTAATTGTCTTCTTTGTTTTTAGTAATGGCTTTGTACATTATTATGTGTTTTCCTACACCTTCTATATTAAAATAATCACCAATTGTATGGTAGTTATTGTTATTGTAAAATTTAACAGCTGTAGCTCTGGCATTAAACCATAACAAATGTTTTTCTTTTAGAATCTTTTTACCTTCAATTAAAAGTTGTTTTCCAAAATTTAATCCTCTAAATTCGGGTAAAACTGCCATACCACGTAATTGATATTGGACCAAATCTTTAAAAACCGTGTTTTTGTTTTTCATATACGTTGAAATGCCAACGAGTTCATTTTTATAATACAGCCCTAAATGAAAGGTGTCTTTTTCATCATCGCCAATAAATTTACAGGTGTCAATAGGTTTTCCTGGTCTCAACACTTTTTGTCTAATAGAATAAGTGTCTTCAGTAGATATTTGTTTTATGTTAATTTTAGTATTCATAACTCAAACTTAATTATTTTTACAAGAAAAAAGCCAATGGAAGTTCAGTTTAAACAACTAAATAGTAATCATATTGATGCTATTGTAGATATTATGCTTCGTTTTAGTGACACAATAGTCTCTAAGGAAATCTTATTATCGCGTTTTAAAGACATGTTTACTGAAAATTATGAATGTTTTGGTGTCTTTAATGCTGAAGAATTAATAGGTATTTGTGGTGTTTGGTATATGACAAGACATTATTCTGGAAAAAGTGCAGAATTAGATCATGTGTATTTAAACGAAGATTATCGCAGTCAAGGTTTGGGTAAAAAGTTTATGAATTGGCTATATAACTATTTGAAAAACAATGGTAAGGAAACGGTGGAGTTGAATACTTATGTCACCAATCATCCGTCGCATAAATTTTATTACAATGAAGATTTTAAAATTTTAGGCTATCATTTTTTAAAGAAATTATAAAATGACTTGCAGAAGTGAAAATAGTTCTTATATTTGCATTCGGAAATGCGAGAGTAGCTCAGTTGGTAGAGCGTCAGCCTTCCAAGCTGAATGTCGCCGGTTCGAACCCGGTCTCTCGCTCTAAAGCTTCATCATAACGATGAAGCTTTTTTTATGCGATATAATTAAATTGTGAATTATTTAGAAAATTCTATTTCTGGAAAGTATGGTTTCCATATTTTATTTAATTCTTCGTTGTTTTTTAAGAATTTTAAATCTGTGATTTTTGCTTTTGATAATTTTTCACGAAATATCTCTGAAACATATATTCCACTTGAATAAAGAGGGATTTGAAATAAGTCAATTCCGAAATTGAAATTTTTTCCAAAGACTACTTTAGTTATTTTGAAATCATAAAATTCATCCTTGTTTGATTTATTGCAATCAATTAAATCCAATAAATGTTGATGTGAATTTATTTTTATAGAATCTAATGAGTTTTTCTCAGCGTATATTTCACTTTTATCAAAATCTATCCAATTGTAATATTGATTAGTTTTTTCTTCTGAAAGAATTAATTGATAATAATTGTAAGATTTTTTTATTTTAATACATTTTAAGAAGAACTCTTTTCTTATCACAATAGCTTTTCTTAGTTCGTAGGGCTGAATATTACTTTTTTCAAAGCATTTTAATGCTTTTGAGTCCATTATGTATTCATTTGTTGAATGTAGTATGTTATTCAACTTGTTAAAATCATTATCATCATACATTTTGCATATAGCAATGCTATTTCCATTTGATTGTTTATAATTAATATCCTCAATAGCTCCAGAATCATCTATATGTAATGTGTAATATTTCATATGTTAAAAAGCAACTTCTGTTCCAGTTTCAATCTCATATGGTGCTTTATCTTTTTCAAAAATTCGTGCAGATAATTCACCTTTTAAAGTAATGGTATTGTTTTGAACGCTTAACCAACTTCCTTCGCGTAAGCAAACCACAGGAATGGTGTTTTGTGTGTGGAATTCTTTAATGCGAGTTTCTCGTGTTTCACCCATATGTTTGCTATTTGTATCAGGATCCAAGTAATGCGGATTGATATTAAAATTAACCAATTGCAAGGCATCAAAACTTGGTGGGTAAACAATAGGCATATCGTTAGTGGTTTTAACACTTAGTCCGCAAATATTACTACCTGCACTTGTGCCTAGATAAGGTGTTCCATTACTAATAGTTTTTTGTAAAGCAGGAATACAATCATTTTTATTTAGTGCGTGTAATAAAACAAAAGTGTTTCCGCCACCAGTAAAAATAGCTTCGGCATTTAAAATGGCTTCGGCTTTGTTGGTTTTGGTGTGCAGTCCTTCAACAGAAATATTAATCTTTTTAAAAGCATCACTTGCTTTTTTAGTGTATTCGTCATGAGAAATCCCACTTGGTCTAGCAAAAGGAATAAATAATAACGTTTTTACATCTTTAAAAAATGACTCTAATTCTGGTAATATATATTCTAAGTAACCACTATTATGAATGGTAGATGTACTTGCAATAATGATGTTTTTCATAAGTGTTGTTTTGTCTTGTAAATGTAATGAAATGTGAGTTTTAACAAAAGTTTACCTTAATTTTTAGAGACATAAAATGACCTTTACTTTAATTTTGAAGCTATAAAGCTATCCTATGAAACCATTTAAAATCATAATCCTATTTGCTTTTGCGTTTTTAGCGCAAACAAGTTGGGCGCAAATAGTTGAAAGAGTTGAAGTAAAAGGTATTGTTAGTGCTAATAATGGTGATGTGTTTGCAGTTACTGTTTATAATACAGCAACTAAAAAAGGAACGACTACAAATGAGAAAGGTGAGTTTAAAATTAAAGTTGGTGTTAATGATGTTTTAGAAATTGCATCACTGTTATTTCATGATTTTAATGTGGCAATTACACAAGATGAAATTGATGCTAGAAGTATTCAGGTTTATATGATTGAACTTGTTAATAATTTAGATGAAGTCGTTATTATTAAAGATGGTTTAACAGGTTTTCTAGATCACGATGTCGCCCAAGTAAAAGTATTTAATACTAACATTGATTTTAGTTTTGGAGGTGTAGACTTGGATAAATATGATTTGTCTGACGATTATAAAAGTGCTGCTAATAATATTATTACAAGACAAGGACAATACTATAATATGGCCGATTTAAGCGAAATTGCAAAATTAGTTGGTGAACTATTTACCTCCAAAAAGAAGACGTATTACAATATTGAAGAAGATGTAGTGTATTTAAATAAGCTACATCTTAAAGATAAATATGATTATAAGTTTTACGCTGAAAATTTTAAAATACCACCTCATAAAGTTGAAGCTTTTATTGCTTATGTAGAAGATGATATTTTTTCTAAAGTCCTATTGATAAAGAAAAAGGAATTATACCTTTTAGAATATTTAAAAACTAAAAGTGTTACTTTTTTAGCTCAAAAATAAATGAAGTATATTTTTTTTGTTTTGTTATTTATAACATCGTTTTCTTATGCGCAAGTTGTAAAACTTAAAGGTGTGATTAAAGGAAATAACGATTTGTTTGGTGTTCATGTTATTAATAATAATTCCTTTTCTTATACGGTAACTAATGTGTCTGGTGAATTTGAAATTAAAGCAAAAACTAACGACACCATTGTATTTTCATCTATCTTATTTAGGCTTAAAAAAGTTGTAGTGAAACCTGTTCACGTAAAAACAAAATACGTTACGGTATTCCTAGAAGAATTTACAAACCAGTTAAGCGAAGTTGTTATTGGTAAGGTGCTTACGGGCGATTTATCTTCAGATATAAAAAATCAAGGAAATGCAAAACAGATTAACTTTGCCGATGTTGGAATTCCTGGTTACAAAGGAAAACCTTTAACCCAAAATCAAAGCCGATTAAAAGAAGCCTCTTCGTTTAGTCCTACTTTTGGCGGGGGAATTGGTGGTGGAGGCGTTGGTTTACAGTTAAATCCATTAATTAACGCTATTACTGGACGAACTAAAATGCTTAAGGAACGCGTAGAGATTGAACGACGTACTAATGCCTTGAGACGAGTGAAAAATAAGTTTGCTAAATCTTTTTTTGACGAGCATCCTTTACCTGTAATAAAACGAAACGAATTTTTTGTGTTTTGTTCTGAACACGTGAATTTTTTAAAAGTAGCCGAAGCCAATGATCTTTTAGCATTTCAATTTTTACAAAAACAATATAAAGTATATTTGCAACGCATTACTAAAAAGAAATAATTACAAATGGTATGCTTTTTGGTCTTCAACAGCAAAACTTAATTCATTTTATGAAAACAAAATTTTATCTCCTTGCATTAATTGTCGTCACTTTATTTACTTCGGTTTCAATGCATAAATATTATGTAAGTATTACCGAAATTGAATTTGTTAAGGAAAAGCAATCTGTTCAGGTTATTACCAGATTATTTATTGATGATTTTCAGCGTTTATTACGTGAGCGTTATGATGATAAAATCACTTTAGAAGAAGCTGAAGACGAATCTGATATTGATGTGCTAATTGATAAATACATTAAGAACCGATTAAAAGTCAGCATCAATTCCGAAGAAAAAACACCCGTTTTTATTGGTAAAGAATATGATCAAGATATCGTGTATTGCTACTATGAAATCGAAAACATTTCCGAAGTAAAAACTATGGAAATAAAGAACACGGTATTGTTTGATATTTTTGGAGAACAGAAAAATGTGGTACGAACCAATATTAATGGCAAAAACAAAACGTTTGTCCTAATTCCAGAAAACGATAAAGGTTTGTTAAACTTCAATTAATAATCTTAACATTATTTTAAATTTTGTTAAATTCACACGATTTTAAAATTAACTATAATTACAATGAAAACACTTAAGTACGTATTACTTTCTGCATTTCTTGTTTCAGTAGGCGCTATCGCTCAAGAAAAAGAACAAAAGCCAGAGCGAGAGCAAGGGCATACCAACAACAATAAATTTAAACAGTTATACGAAGAGTTTTCTTCGCCTAACGTTTATAGAGCAGCTTCTGGTGCTCCTGGTCATGCTTATTACCAACAACAAGCAGATTATAAAATGGACTTAGTATTAGATGATGTTAAAGCAACATTATCTGGTGATGAAACCATTACATATACTAACAATTCTCCAGATGTATTAAAATATCTTTGGGTACAGTTAGACCAAAATATGAGAGCTCAAGATTCTAAAACACCTTTATCTGAAGGCGGTGGTGTTCGTAAAATGGATAGAGCATCTTCATTTGTTAAAAATTATTTAAGTGAAACTTTCGATGGAGGTTTTAATATTGTTCATGTAAAAGATGCTAATGGAAAACCATTAGAGCATATGATTAACAGAACAATGATGCGTATTGAGTTACCAAAACCAATGGCGTCAGGAGATAAGTTCTCTTTTTCTATTAAGTGGAATTATAACATTAATGATTACATTAAATATGGTGGTCGTTCTGGATACGAGTATTTCCCAGAAGATGATAACCGTTTATATGTAATTGCACAATTCTACCCAAGAATGGCTGTATACAGCGATATTGAAGGATGGCAAAATTCTCAATTTTGGGGACGTGATGAGTTTGCGTTACCATTTGGAGATTTTGATGTAAACATTACAGTGCCTGCAGACCATATTTTAGATGGTACAGGTGTGTTAACGAACCGTAAGGAAGTGTTTACTAAAGATATGATGAAGCGTTACAATAAAGCAACAAAGTCTTTTAAAGAACCAGTTGTTTTAGTAACACAAAAAGAAGCTGAAAAAGCTGAAAAGAAAAGATCAAACAAAACTAAAACGTGGAAGCTTTCTGCTAAAAACGTTAGAGATTTCGGTTTTGCAACATCACGTAAATTTATTTACGATATGATGGCTGTTAAAGTTGGAGGAAAAGATATTATGGCGGTTTCTTTATATCCTAAAGAAGGAAACCCATTATGGGAAGACTGGTCTACTAAAGCAGTAGCAAGTACGTTAAAGTCTTACTCACGTATGACATTTGATTATCCTTACCATAAAGCAATTTCTGTTCACGCAAGACAACAAGGTATGGAATACCCAATGATTTGCTGGAATTACGGTCGTCCTGATAAAGATGGAAAGTTTAGCGATAGAACTAAATACGGAATGATTTCTGTAATTATTCACGAAGTTGGACATAACTTCTTCCCAATGATTGTTAACTCTGATGAGCGTCAATGGACTTGGATGGATGAAGGATTAAACACATTTGTGCAGTATGTTGCCGAACAAGATTTTGGTGAGTGGTATCCAAAAGCATTATCTGCTAAAGACAAAAAATACCCATCGCGTCGTGGACCTGCAGCTAAGATTACACGTTATATGGGTGGAGATCAAAACTATATTGCACCAATTATGACTAAAGGTTTAAATACCTACCAATTTGGAAACAATGCCTACGGAAAACCTGCAACTGGATTAAATATTTTACGTGAAACTATTATGGGACGCGATTTATTTGATTATTCTTTTAGAGAATATGCACAACGTTGGATGTTTAAGCACCCAACACCAGAAGATTTCTTTAGAACAATGGAAGATGCTTCTGCAGTTGATTTAGACTGGTTCTGGAGAGGTTGGTTCTACACAACTGATTATACTGATATTGGTATTAAAGAAGTGAAGACATTTAAGGTTGGTAATACACCACAAATGACTATTGATAATATTGCAAAACGTAACGGAATGGACGCAAAAGATCTACCTGCATTTGTATATATGATTGAAGAAGGAAGTGAAGAAGATAAAGTTGCAAATAAAGCTAACGTTATTGATAACTCTAAGTCTTTAAAAGAATATGTAATGGATAACTTTACGCCAGCACAACGTGCTAAGCTTAAAAATCCTAAGTATTTCTATAATATTACTTTCGAAAAACCAGGTGGATTAGTAATGCCTATTATAGTAGAGTATACTTACGAAGATGGTTCTAAGAAAACAGAAACGTATCCTGCACAAATTTGGAGATTGAACGACAAAGAAGTGAAGAAAGCAATAGCTTCAAATAAGAAAATTGTTAGTATTCAGGTAGATCCTAATTTAGAAACTGCCGATGTAGATACATCAAACAACGCTTGGCCTAAGAAAAAGGAAATGAGTGAATTTGATAAAATGAAAAACAAGAAATAGTAATTAAGTACAAAGTAAAATGTCTGGTTGAGCCTTTCGACTATCGCTCAAGATAAACCAAGCTCGAAACCTTATTTTTTACTTAACTTAAACTGATTATAGTTAAAAGCCGACAATTATTGTCGGCTTTTTTATTAGTCTCAATTCATCTTAGTATATTTGCACTGTGATACAATTAACTACATTATTATTTATTAGTGGAGGCGAAATAGGTTTTATCTTGCTTATTGTCGTTATGGTGTTTGGTGCCGATAAAATTCCTGACATAGCTAAAGGCTTAGGGAAAGGAATTAAGCAGGTTAAAAATGCCACTAACGATATTAAATACGAAATCACTAAAGGTGTAGAAGACCAAGTTGGTGATGTAAATGTAACTAAAGATATCACAGATCAAATCAATCAAGTAAAAGACGATTTAGAAGAGTTTACAGGTTCAGTAAGACGAAAAATGTAATATCCTATTATTAAAATAAATAACTCAATTAAAAAGCCACATATAATATGTGGCTTTTTTGTATTCATAGTTTTCTGCTAATGGTTAATCCGTCGCGAATAGGTAATAAAATGGTTTCTATTCTTGGGTCGTTTTTAAGTAAGGTATTGTACTCTAAAAGTACTTTTGTCGAGACGTCTTTATCTTTTAAAGGCTCAATGACTTTACCGTGCCATAATACATTATCAGATAGTATGATACCTCCGGGATTTAAACGATCTACAATTAAGTTAAAGTAATTAACGTAGTTAGGTTTGTCGGCATCAATAAAGACTAAGTCGTATGTTTTATTTAGTTTAGGAATAATATCTATGGCGCTACCAACGTGTTGGTGTATGTTTTCACCATAACCAGATTTGTCAAAGTATTCACGCTGAAAATCTTCTAATTCCTCGTTAATGTCTATAGTGTGAATTTCGCCATCTTGTTGTAGGCCTTCAGCTAAACATAAGGTCGCATAACCAGTAAAAGTTCCTAATTCTAAAATTGTTTTAGGACGTGCTAATTTAGAAATCATACTTAATACGCGACCTTGGTAAGGTCCAGAAAGCATAATTGGTTGTAAAATTTTCTGATAAGTTTCACGTGTTAGTTGCTGTAATAATTCTGGTTCGTTTTCAGAATGTGCAACCACATAATCATCTAATTTTTCTGGTAAGAAGTACATCTTGTTTTTGTTTAATGTTTAAAGTAATCTTTATTTTAACCGAAATATTTGAGCTTTAAAATCATTGTATCGGATGAGTAAATACAATGATTGCAATGTATTTATTTCTAACAACATAGTTTGTGTTTTTTTGATTTAAACAATATTTTATAGCAGATGCTTCATTATTTTATTATTAAAACTTCCTCATTTCATCTATATAATTCATTGTATCAGTTAAACTTAACTCAGTGCTTTTTACAATCTTCTCAAAACTTTTATACTCTAAAAAATTGTAGATTTCCATATCTTCATTCGAAAGCTTTTTGAAACGTTTGTTTTTTCTATATATTTCCCAAAAGGGTTTGTATGTAGGGTTTTCTCTATAATCTTTATCTAATTTTTTTTATTATATTTTTTGTCGAGTTGTTCTAATTTTTGTTTATGGTTATTACGTATGATAATTGCTTGATTTTGCTTTTCCTTTTTCACCCATTCAGGGGTGTTGTTTTTTATCTTATTTATTTCTCTGTCAAAATTTGAATATGTAGATGCAAAACCTTTTCTCTTCAAATTTTGAGATGCTTTAATGTATAATTTAGGATTATCTTTTTTCAATGTATCGTTAGATTCCTTGGCAAAACTGCTATATATTTTGTTCTCTTTGACACTATTCGAATAATCATTTCTCCTAACGAAACTTACTCCAAAATATCTATTATAGCAAAATGTCACAAAATAAATTATACAAAACCCAACAAATCCTGCTATTAAAAGCTAAAAAAAAACTTCCATATTATTTTTTTTAGTTTTAATTAATTACCCCAAAATACGTTTAATCAACTTATCTTTTGCATCTTGATTATCACCACAAAGCCATTGTATCACATTATCTTCCCAAATCGCATCGCGTTCAGGTTCTGTAATAATATCACGCTCTATAGCTAAATCTAAAATTTTCCCAGGATAAGATGCTTGTTTTTCGCTTTCCATTTCACCTAACGGATAAGGGTCATCTAACCCCATTAAAACTTGTTTAGAACCTTGGTTTTTAAGTAATAATTCTAATCCGCCAGTATCGTGAACTAAGGTGTCAAAAAAGATGTTTTTATGAGCGACAGCACTTCTTGGGTGACTCTTGCCTTCAAATAAATCTGGTCTACCATCAAAACCTTGTATGCGTCGGCCTAAATTAATTTGTGCCAATTGTCCGCCGTGAGCAAAACACGTTCGCATATTTGGGTATTTATCTTGGTAACCATTTAAAGTTAAAAAATGGTAGGCATCAGCACATTGTGCTAACATCCAAATTAAGTGGAAACGCCAAGATGTATTCTCTAATTTTATAAATTTCTCTCCATCATATGGATGAATCTCTACGGCTAAATTGTACTTGTTTGCCAATTCAAAAATAGGCTCGTTTTCTTCATCAAAAATACAACGCCACGTACCAATCGTATCCATATAATGCGTTGGTAAGCATAATAATTGCATTCCAAGTTCTTCAACGCAACGTTCAATTTCCCAGCAAGCACCACGAACAAATCCCGGATGAACCACAAAACCTGTCGTAAATTTACTTGGGTTTTCACGTTGTACTTTCGCGTTAAAATCATTCTGAAAACGTAAAGCTTGCTTCATTTCTTCCACACGCAACCCATTACCATATAACTGCGATAAGTTTAAAACTACCGCGTGATCTATATGATTTCGCTCCATCCAAGCTAACTTTTCATCTAAGAAAAAACTGGAATCCGTTACCGGTCGGCTCCAATCTTTTTGAAGCATATATTTTCGGTCTTTATCAACCCAAAAAATCCCTTTATCTTTCATAAACTGCGGAATTTCCTCAGGATATGGTAATAAATGCGAATGTCCGTTTATTCTTAATTTACGCTTTTCCATAGATGTCATTCCTGCGCAGGCAGGAATCTTTTTAATTGAATTTATGCTAAATTCAGTGGTTAATAATAATGTGGTATTGTGTCGTGAGATTCCTGCCTATGCAGGAATTTAACTGATTTTAACCTTACTTGGTGGTTCCATAATATCGCCACAATTCGGGCAACAACGTTTCTCTTTATTACTGTAATAAGTGTCAAAAATTTTAGGCATATCAGTTTCAATATTTTCAACTGTAAAATCCTCTTCATATAATTTCGTGGTACAATTTTCACAAAACCAAAGCAATGCATCTCGCATACCTTCAGGTCTTTGATACTCAATTACCAAGCCGACGGTATTAGCGCCTCGTTGTGGCGAATGTGGCACTTTAGACGGCAATAAATAAATATCACCTTCCTTAATATGAACATCTTTAGGTACGCCATTATCAATAATTTTCAAGACAATATCGCCTTCCACTTGATAGAAAAATTCTGGTGTTTCATTATAATGATAATCCTTTCGGTTATTTGGTCCACCAACAACCATCACAATAAATTCACCATCTTTCCAAACCACTTTGTTTCCAACTGGCGGTTTCAATAAATGTCTATTTTCCTCTATCCAAGCCTTAAAATTTAAAGGCGAAACTAATTCACTCATAGTTTAATATTTTAGGCGTTCCCCGAAGGGTCAGGCTCTCACAACTCGCTTCCCGATAGCTATCGGAAGAGGTCAAACAATTGCTCCATCCTTAACGCAAATTCAACACTGCATCCCATACTAACCTTCCCAAAAGGAAGGAAATCATACTCGGGAATTAAAAGTATGGTTTAATTTACAAATTATAAATCTTTCTCATTAAAAAGTCCTTTCCTTAGGGAAGGATTTAGGATGGGATTTATAAAGATTTTGTTCTACCGCCATCAACAGGTAAATTAATACCGTTAATGTAGCTGGCACGTTTACTCGATAAAAAGGTAATCGCATCGGCTAATTCTTCGGGTTTAGCAAAACGTTTCGCAGGAACTGCATTTTTCATAGCAGTGCTTGCTTCGTCTTCATTAACGCCAGTTTTCTTCGACTTATTTTTTATGATTTCTGTTAGGCGTTCAGTTCCAGTTGCACCAGGTAAAACATTGTTTACGGTAACACCAAATTGCCCAAGTTCGTTAGCTAAAGTTTTACTCCAATTAGCAACCGCACCACGAATGGTATTACTTACACCAAGTCCGTCTAAAGGTTGTTTCACTGAAGTCGAAATCACATTTATAATTCTACCAAATCCTTCGGTTTTCATAAAAGGAACCAAAGTTTGTGCTAACACGTGATTACATTTTAAATGTTGTGTAAACGCATTGCTAAATTCCTCTACGTCTGCCATAAAAACTGGTCCGCCTTTTGGTCCACCAGTATTATTAACCAACACGTGAAATCCGTGATTTTTGGCTACATAATCCGCAACTTTGCTTTTTAATTCCGTAGGGTTAGAGAAATCTGCCACAATATAATCGTGGTTTCTTTGCGCTGGTAATTCAGCTAAAACCGCTTTTAATTTATCTTCATTACGTGCTATTAGTGTTACTATTGCACCTTCGTTCGCTAAAGCGATAGCAGTTGCTTTTCCAATACCTGCGGTACTTCCGCAAACTAATGCGTATGTGTTGTTTAGTTCTAAGTTCATTTTATAAGATATAAGAGAAGAGAAAATAGAGAATAGACGATTTGGTATATTCAGATTTCACTTCACTGTTTTGTAATATGTTTTTAAGAGAATGAAAAATTAAATGTGTCTTTTTTTTCTGTTCTCTCTATTCTAATGTCTTGTTTTAATATTTAATACACACATTCTTAGCTTCTGTAAAAAAGCGTAAGGCTTCAAAGCCTCCTTCGCGACCAACGCCACTTGCTTTTACGCCACCAAAAGGCGTGCGTAAATCGCGCATCATCCAGGTGTTTACCCAAACAATACCAGCTTGTAATTGGTTACTTAAATGCATTGTGCGTTTTAGGTTGTTGGTCCAAAGTGTTGCGCTTAAACCATACTTTACTTTATTCGCCATTTCTAAAACTTCCGTTTCTGTTTCAAAAGGCATAATAGTTACTACTGGTCCAAAAATTTCTTCTTGATTCACGCGACATTCGTCACTTTGTACTTCAATAACGGTAGGTTCTAAATAATAACCGTTTTCGTAACCGCTTACAGTCACTTCATTGCTACCACATAAAACGGTGCCGTTTTCTTGTTTTGCAATGTTTATAAACTCTTTTACTTTCTCTAAATGCGATTTAGAAACTAAAGCGCCAATATTGGTGTTTTTATCACTTGGATGTCCCACTTTTAAGGCTTTTACTTTAGCAACGAAATCGGTTTTAAATTGCTCGTAAATACTTTTTTCTACAAAAATGCGACTTCCGCATAAGCAAATCTGTCCTTGATTCGCAAATGATGAACGCACAGTTGTGTTCAGCATATCGTCGTAATCACAATCTGCAAAAATGATGTTAGGATTTTTTCCACCTAACTCTAAAGATAGTTTTTTAAATAATGGGGCAGATGTTCTGGCAATGTGAGCACCAGTTGCTGTTCCGCCAGTAAAGCTAATGGCTTTAATATCGTGATGCTCTATAATAGCTTGACCTGTACTTGTTCCTAAACCGTGAACAATGTTTAAAACACCTTTAGGTAAACCAGCTTCGTTGCAAATTTCGCCTAATAAATAAGCCGTCATTGGCGTAACTTCACTGGGTTTTGCAACCACACAATTTCCTGAAGCTATTGCTGGTGCAATTTTCCACGTAAATAAATACAAAGGTAAATTCCACGGTGAAATACACGCCACAACACCAATAGGTTGGCGTAATGTGTAATTCACTGCGTTTTGACCAACGCTTTCGTGACTTTCGCTGGCAAATTGGGTAATGGCATTTCCGAAAAACCGAAAATTACTCGCGCTTCTTGGAATATCTACAACTTTAGCTAAACTAACAGGTTTTCCGTTGTCTTTACTTTCGGCTTCTGCAAAGCGTTGCAAATTAGCTTCTAATAACTCCGAAATACGAATTAGTATGCGACTGCGTTCTTCAAATGTAGTTTTTGACCAACTTGGAAATGCCGACTTTGCACTTTGGTAAGCCAATTCCACATCTTCTTGTGAAGAATTAGGGATTTGCCCATAGACTTCGCCGTTAGATGGATTGTAATTATCCAACCATTGGTTTTGAATTGGGTTTTTAAATTCGCCGTTTATGTAGTTTTTGATGTTCATTGTTTAATAGATAAGAGAAGCGATAGAACAGTTAGTTTAAAAGTTTAGTTTCATTATTTATTATAGATTCTGCTATACAGCAGAATGACAAAAAAGGACATTGAATTTTAATTATTACATTTTCAAATTAGCACATTACTACATTAAGAATAAAGATTTTAAAATCCAGCATCTTGGCTCTTGATTCTTTTTTTTTCTAATCTTATTGAGGCTTATAAGCCATAATTTTTATTTCAATCACTAAATCTGGATGTGGTAATTGATGCACGGCAACTGTTGTTCTTGTTGGTCCAGTTTCTTTTTCGAAAAACTCACCATAAGCTTTGTTGTAACCTGCAAAGTCATTCATATTTACTAAAAACGAAGTCACATCTACGACATCTTTTAAAGTTGCATTTTCTTTGGCTAAGTTTCGTTCTATGTTTTTAATCACTTCTTGGGTTTGTACATACGCATCTAAACGCTTTGTACCCATTTCATCAATAATTTCTACACCTGCAATTGTGTTGTCTGGTCGCCTTGAGCTGGTTCCTGAAACGAATATAAAATCGCCAACACGTTTTACGTGTGGATATGCGCCTCTTGGTGTTACTCCTATTCCTGCGGAGGCAGGAATCTCATTATTTTGTTTACTCATAATATTGTCTTCTTAATTTTCCTAAAAAGAAAAGCTTCTGTTCATTTTGCCTTGATGCAAAACGAACCAAAAAATCAAATCAAAATAAGGAAATCGCTAAAGCGTCGTTCACTTTCGGAATTTCGTGCTTGTAGCTACGCTTCGCGTCTACATTCCTTCGTTCACTATTTCTTAATTTTGATGATTCCGTTCCTTTTTTTAAGTATTACTATTTATCGTATTTTCAAATCAGCGAATTGCAAGATTTTCAAATTGAACAATTTTCAAATTAACCTAATGATGCATTGTTTTTGCAACATTGTCTTCATCTAAAATGTTATTGGTTTCTGTTTTTACTTTTTCTAAAATTGCTTTTAAAGCGGTTTGATCTTCAAAATCTATATTGGTTGATATATCGCCATCGCTCAGCATATTTAAAATGGCTTTGTCTTGTGCGCGACCTTTTAGCATTGCTTCACGATAACCTATTTGTTCGTTAAACGTGACTAAACTGTATTTTGATGAATAGTCTTTAGGAAATGTCTTTTCTAAAGCCATTTCTATTTTACGTTTCTCTTTGAAAATTTCCTGACCAACGTGGTCTTTCATTTCGTGGAAATTATCAATCGCTAAATCGGCAATAGCGTCGGTGTCTTTTTTACGAGACTCGCTATAGGTTTTAAAAACGGTTTCCCAATCGCCTTTATGTGTGTTTAAAATGGCATCAAATTCTACGACATCTTCAAAAGATGCATTCATTCCTTGTCCGTAAAATGGTACAATAGCGTGACAAGAATCGCCCATTAATAAAGTGTTTCCTTTGTAGTTCCAAGGTGAACATTTTACAGTTCCTAATGGTGCTGTTGGGTTTTCGAAAAAGTCTTCAACTAAATTTGGCATTAAAGCAAAAGCGTCTGGAAACTCTTTTTGGAAAAATTCGGTAACGATTTCTGGTGTCGTTAGATTATCGAAATTATATTCACCTTCACTATAACTTAAAAATAAAGTTACGGTAAAACTACCATCTAAATTAGGTAATGCAATGACCATAAAGTCGCCTCTTGGCCAAATGTGTAAGGCATTTTTATAGGTTTTATAATCGCCATTTATGGCAGGAAGAATACATAATTCTTTATAACCGTGCGTTAAATAGTTTTGCGAGTAGCTAAACAAAAACTTGCGTTCTTTAATGTAGCTTTTGCGTAAGGCGCTACCAGCACCATCGGTTGCGATTATAATATTGGCGGTTGCTGTGTTGTCTTCTTTGGTGTTGTAATCTTTAAAATGCGCAATAGTATTTTCAAAGTCTACCGATTTACATTTCTGATTAAAATGAATCGTGACATTATCCAAAGCTTCGGCTTCATCTAAAAGTAATGCGTTTAATCCGCCACGAGAAATCGAGTTAATGTACTCATAATCTCTACCACTATAGTTGGATAAAAACGTATTGCTTTCTCTGTCGTGAATCATACGACCGTTCATAGGAATGCATAATTGCTCGACTTTTTCCTCTAAGCCTACCAATTTTATGGCTTTGTTTCCGCGGTCGGAAAATGCTAAATTGATAGAACGACCTGCAGAAATATCGGTTTTACGTAAGTCAGGACGCATTTCGTAAACGCTAACGTTGTAACCTAATTGTCCCATTCGTAATGCGAGTAAGCTTCCGCAAAGTCCTGCACCTATAATTAGTATGTTTTGTTTGTTATCCATTTATTTATGTTGTCTGGTCGTGGTTTTAATTATTCAATTGGTGCTTTAGATATTGGTAATCGTCATATTCTAATTTAAATTCCGATAATGAAAGTTGTTGCATTTCATTATTTTCATTCATAAAACTTAATAAGTCACTTTTTGTATTAAATGTTATTTTAGAAAAATCATCGTAACTAAAATTTGCTTTGATGTTCTCTTTAATGCAAATTAGAATTTTTTTGTTTGTGATTATGAAATAATCATTTCCTCCTTTAGCATATAAACTTAAAAGCCCTAATAATTGATATTGCCAAAAACCTAAGTCACTTTTGGTTTTTATTTTGATTAAAATGTCTTCTCCCGTAATAAGTTTGTTGATACTATTCAAATTACAATAAACTTTTTAAGCGTTCCACAAATTCATATACATCTTGAAATGAATTGTAAAGCGGAACTGGTGCGCAACGTATTACGTCTGGTTCTCGCCAATCTGTGATTATTCCTGCTTCGGTAAGTTTGGTGTGCAAACTTCTGTCGGCATTTTTAACTTGAATTGATAATTGGCAACCGCGTTCTTTTGGATTGCTCGGCGTAATAATCTTAATATCGGAATTATTTAATTCGTTAATTAAAAACTCGAAATATCCTGTAAGTTGTTCGGACTTGGCTAATAAATTTTTAAAACCTGCCTCTTTTACCACATCTAATGAGGCTCTAATTGCCGACATAGATAATATAGGCGGATTACTAAGTTGCCAACCTTCGGCGCCAGGTAATTGGTCAAACTCATCGCGCATTCTAAAACGCGTTTGTTTGTTGTGACTCCACCAACCTGTAAAACGGTTTAAGTCTTTTCGGTTAGCGTGGCGTTCGTGAACAAATGCACCCGATAAACTTCCTGGTCCAGAATTTAAGTATTTGTAAGAACACCAAACGGCAAAATCGGCACCAGAATTATGTAGTTCTAAATCTACATTTCCTGCGCCGTGCGCACAGTCAAAACCAACGGTGCAACCGTAGCTGTGTCCTAAAGTAGTTATGCGTTTTAAGTCGAAAAACTGTCCGGTGTAATAATTAACACCACCAATCATCACTAATGCAATCTCGTCGCCGTGTTGTTTTAAAATGGCTTCTAGATCGTTATAATTGGCACATTCTTCACCTTTTCTGGCTTTCCAAAGTATTAAACCGTCTTTGTCGTCGTAACCGTGATGACGCAATTGCGACTCTACCGCATACTTATCACTTGGAAAAGCATCGGCTTCAATTAAAATTTTATAACGTTTGGTAGTTGGTTTGTAAAAACTCACCATCATTAAGTGTAAATTCACGGTTAGCGAATTCATAACAATAACTTCTTGTGGTTTTGCGCCAACAATATGTGCCATAGTTTCTGTTAAAAACTCGTGGTAATGTAACCACGGATTTCTACCTTCGGTATGACCTTCTACACCAAGCTGTGCCCAATCTTCTAACTCTTGATTAATATAATCTTTGGTTGTTTTTGGTTGTAGCCCTAAAGAATTTCCGCAGAAATAAATTAAGTCTTTCCCAGCTTTGTCTTTTGGGATATGAAATTGGTTTCTATACGTTGCTAATGTATCGTTTTGGTCTAATTGCTGAGCAAATTCGCGACCTATTTTAAAGTGAGACACTACGTTTTTTAGTTTTGATTCTCTCAAAAATAAGAATTTAAACCATAGGAAAGAAGTCCTTTTTTCAAAAGAAAAGCGCTTTAACTTGTGCTAAAGCGCTTGATATACTTAAAAAGTAGAATTTTATTCGTTTTTTATTTCAATATCTGTGAAATATAACGACCAACTTTTGCCATCTTTTGTGCTTTTAGTAGGAAATGATATGTCTTCTATGGTTTTGTACTCAGAAAACGCTGTAATCATACTCGGTTTTTCGCTGTTGCCTTTTCTGAAAATCCACTCTTTTAAATGATAATTTTTATCATAATAAAAGTCGTAAGCATCGCCAGGTGTATAACCACCATCGTTACTATAGGTTAATGTAATTTTACTCAAGCTATCTTTACTAATAGGCGCAATTTCTGTTTTTGCTTCCGAAATTGTTGTGCCAGAATCCCAAACCATTTGAAATGCTGGTAACAACCAAAATTTATCGTTAATAAAGGCTTGGTCAGATCTTAAACTTAAACTATCTACTTTGTTTCTGTTATAGGTAACGCTGTCTTTTTTATTGATAGCTATAACTTTTTTTGTCTTTGGTTGCCATATAAAAGAACGCTCAAAATGCGAAGAATCTCTATCTACATTAAACGTGAATTTTAATTCTGAAACGTTTTTCCAATGTTCATAACCGTGTGCATTTGCAATTTTTTCGGCAATGCTTAAAGGTGTTTTTTCTATTTCTGGTGTGGTTGTTTTGGTGTCTTTTTTACAACTAAAACATAGTAGTAACACGATTATAATTAAGCCTTTATTTTTCATAGTCGTTAATTTTTATCAAAGTTATGAAAAGAATACAGGCGAAGTTGTTTAATTTTAGAGGAATAAAATTTAAACCAATGTCTGATAATTCTAAATACTTCGATGCTAATAAATCCACTTGGAACACTAAAGTTAAAGTGCACTCCGAAAGTGAACTATATAATATGCAAGCTTTTAAAGATGGAAAAACCTCTTTAATGCCTTATGAAATTAAAGCTTTAGGCAATGTAAATGGGAAGTCTTTATTGCATTTGCAATGTCATTTTGGACAAGATACCTTAAGTTGGAGTAGAGCAGGAGCGACTTGTACTGGTGTCGATTTAAGTGATGAAGGCATAAAATTAGCCCAACAATTAAATGACGAATTGCAGTTAGACGCCAAATTTGTGTGCTGTAATGTTTTGGAAACGTCTCAACACGTTAAAGAAACTTTTGATGTCGTTTTTACCAGTTACGGTGTGATTGGTTGGTTGCCAGATTTAAAACCTTGGGGAAAAATGATTGCCGAGCGTTTAAAAAAAGGCGGTACGTTTTATATGGCTGAATTTCATCCCATTGTTTGGATGTTTGATTATTTAGAAGATAAACCATTTATGCGCTATGGTTATATGCAAGACGACGTGATTTATGAGGAATACGAAGGTACTTACGCAGACCAAGATTCTAAAATGGTAACTAAAGAATATGGTTGGAATCACGGTTTAAGTGAAGTAATAAACGCCTTAACGGGAGCTGGTTTAACTATTGAATATTTAAACGAACACAATGCGTCGCCCTATAATGTGTTGCCAAATTTAATTGAAAACAAAGCTGGCTTATTTGAAACTAAAGATAAATTGTATCCGTTAATTTTTGAGTTGAAAGCGGTTAAAAAGTGAGCAGTATTTTAGTTGGCAGTTTTTATTATAACAGTGACTTAGATTCTACTTTAAATAAATTACCTTTACAGGATAACGACAACAAAACTTATAACATAACCTGACTTATTTACGGGATATCGACAATATAAGTTGTCATATAACATGTTG
>DAISIZ010000006.1:0-30537 GCA_036821745.1 Aurantibacter sp.
GACTTAGAAGCTTTTAAAGGTTTAAAACATCCATTTAAAATAATAGTGGAGCAATAAAAATAACTAATGGCTAACGAAGAATCAATTAAAGATCAACTTATTGATAAATACGATAAAATTGGGCAAGATGTTAATGTACATTTAAAAGGCTTATTACATAGTAAACCTATTAATTATTGGGATTATATCCAGACTGATGCGTTATTAAACTTACAAGTACAACGTACCGTTTTACCAGATGAAATGGTATTTTTAATGTACCACCAAGTCAATGAATTATTGTTTAAAATGATTCTTTGGGAAATTGACCAAGTGGCTAAAGAAGAGCAAATAACCGCTTCCTTTTTTGAAACTAAAATAATGCGTATTAGTCGTTATTTTGATGTCTTAACATCTTCATTTACAGTAATGAAAGATGGTATGGATGTCGATCAATATAACAAATTTAGATGCTCGTTAACTCCTGCAAGTGGATTTCAAAGTGCACAATACCGAAAAATAGAATTTGCTTCTACCGAAATAATAAATTTAATAGATAATCGTTTTAGAAAAACAATAGACCGAAATACATCTTTTGAACACGCTTTTGAGCATTTATATTGGCAAGCAGCAGGAAAAGATTATAAAACTGGCGAAAAAAGTTACACTTTAAAGGATTTTGAAGAAAAATACAAAGACGAATTTATTAGATTTGCAGAGTATTATAATACACATAACCTTTGGACCATTTTTAAAAGCCTTCCAGCTGAGGTTCAAAAAGACAAGGATTTAATAAAAGCCATGCGTCATTACGACTATACGGTTAATATTACTTGGGTTATGGCGCATTATAATACTGCAAATCACTACTTAAACATTGGAGGGAAAGTAGTAGAGGCAACAGGAGGAAGCGAATGGGTTAAGTACATGCATCCTAAATATCAAAGAAGAATATTTTTTCCAGAGTTATGGAGTACAGAGGAATTAGAAAATTGGGGAAAGGATGTGTAGCTGTATTACTAATATCATTAGTGCTTTTTAGTTGTAAAGACGAAGAGCAACCTATAAAAGAGACCGTTAAAATCGCTAAAGTAAAACCAGCCTCGTTATATGAGTTTGGTTTTAAATTAGACGATTTTGTCGTTAAAAAGGATACCATTAGAAAAGGCGATACCTTTGGTGCTATTCTAGATAGAAACCACGTATCATATCCTACTATCTATAATATTGTAGAAAAAGTTCGCGATACGTTTGATATAACAAGAAGACTTCAAGTAGGAAAACCTTACACCTTACTATGTGCTAAGGATTCTTTACAAACACCACAAACTTTTGTTTATCAACCCAATCGTGAAGATTATATAGTTGTTAATTTTAAAGATTCTATTTCAGCATTTAAAAGCTCTAAGCCTATAAAGTATGTTGAAAAAGAAATTACAGCTAGTATAAACTCTACCATTTCAGAAGCTTTACAAGATCAAGGTATTAGTTTAGCTTTAGCCTATAAAATGTCTGACGTTTATGCTTGGACCATAGATTTTAATAGACTTAAAAAGAAAGATTATTTTAAAGTGATTTATACTGAAAAGTATATAAATGACAGTATTTACGTTGGAATTGAAAACATTAAAGCAGCTTATTTTAATCATAAAGACACACCTTTTTATGCTTTTGAATTTAGAGATAAAGATGTTGCTGGTGGCGTAGATTATTTTGATGAAAATGCAAAAAACTTACGTCGTGCTTTTTTGAAAGCACCAGTAGAGTTTAAAAGAATTTCTTCTCGTTTTAATTTAAACCGAAGAATTGCACTTTACGGCAACCGAAGAAGACCTCACAAAGGAACTGATTTTGCTGCAGGTGTTGGAACACCAATTGTGTCTACTGCAAATGGAACCGTTATAAAATCTGGATATACAAGAGGTAATGGTAATTACGTAAAAGTGAAACATAACAGCACGTATTCTACGCAATACTTACATATGAAAAAACGTAAGGTAAAAGTTGGCGATTACGTAAAACAAGGTCAAGTAATTGGCTGGGTTGGTATGACAGGAAATACTTCTGGACCACACGTTTGTTACCGTTTTTGGAAAAATGGTGTTCAGGTAGATCCGTTTAAACAAAAGCTACCAGAAGCTGAACCAATTTCTGAAGAGTTAAAAGTAAAATACTTAGACTTTATAGCGCCAATTAGAACGCAATTAGACGAAATTTCTGCTTCTCCCGTACCTAATTTAGATATTCCTTCATCAGCTAATCAAATTACATTAAATTAGCAAAATGAGTCTTCCAAAGATTAATCCAACCCAAACCAAAGCTTGGCAAGAATTACAAGCGCATTTTAACGACATTAAAGACGTTAAGATGACCGCTTTATTTGCTAAAGATGGTTTGCGTTCTGAACAATTAAAAACCGTTTGGGATGACTTTTTTGTAGATTATTCTAAAAATAGAATTACGCCTAAAACCTTAGAGTTACTTTATAGTTTAGCTGATGAATTACAGTTAAAACAAGCCATAAAAACACAATTTGAAGGTGAAACGATTAACGAAACCGAAAATCGTAAAGTACTTCATACCGCATTACGTGCGTCAAATAAAGATCAAGTTTTAGTTAATGATTGTAATGTTATTGATACTATTTCTGAAGTGAAATCTAAAATTGAAAGCTTTACAAATGCAGTTGTTTCGGGAGAATTAAAAGGATACACAGGTAAAGCTTTTACAGATATTGTAAATGTTGGTGTTGGAGGATCAGATCTTGGTCCATCAATGGTTGTGGAGTCACTTCAGTATTATAAAAATCATTTAACCTCACATTTTGTGAGTAATATAGATGGCGATCATGTGAATGAAACCATCAAAAAATTAAACCCAGAAACCACATTGTTTATTGTCGTTTCTAAGTCATTTTCTACGTTAGAAACGCTTACAAATGCCAACACATTAAGAGATTGGTTTATAGCAAATGCAAATCAAGAAGCTATTGCTAAACATTTTGTAGCGGTTTCTACACATACCAAAAAAGTAGAAGCTTTTGGTATTGCCAAAGAAAATATTTTCCCAATGTGGAATTGGGTTGGCGGACGTTTTTCTTTATGGAGTGCAGTAGGTTTGTCTATTAGTTTAACTATTGGATATAAAAACTTTAATGCGTTATTATGTGGTGCTAATAAAATGGATACCCATTTTAAAGACACTGTTTTTAAAGATAATATTCCAGTAACCTTAGCATTAATTAGCATTTGGTATAACAATTTTTTTAATGCTGAAAGTGAAGCTGTAGTGGCTTATTCACAATACTTAAATCAGTTTACAAAATACTTGCAACAAGGTATTATGGAAAGCAATGGTAAAAGTATTGATAGAAACGGTAACCGTGTTAACTACCAAACAGGAACTATTGTTTGGGGTGAAACAGGAACCAATTCGCAACACGCCTTTTTTCAATTAATTCACCAAGGCACAAAATTAATTCCAACAGATTTTATTGGTTTTGCGCAGTCGCTTCACGGTAATGAAAAGCACCATGATTTTTTAATGGCAAATTACATTGCACAAACCGAAGCTTTAATGAATGGTCGCAGTAAAGAAGCCGTTATTAACGATGCTAATATTAGTGATAAATTAGTACCATTTAAAGTGTTTGAAGGTAATAAGCCAACCAATTCAATTCTTATAAATAAACTAACACCTGAAAGTTTAGGAAAGTTAATAGCATTGTATGAACACAAAATTTTTGTTCAAGGTGTAGTTTGGAATATTTTTAGTTACGATCAATTTGGTGTAGAGTTAGGGAAAGAATTAGCTAACACTATTATTAAAGGATTTGATACAGGTAACACACAACAACATGATGCGTCAACACAGCAAATTATATCGCATTTTAAACAATTTAGATCAAATAAAAAATAAATTAATATTATGGAAATTGTAAAAACACTACACTCTTATTGGGCATACTTAGTTTTATTGGTGTTAGTATTAGCAACGTTTAACGCTATTGTTAAGACGATTGGAAAAAAAGAATATCATCCCAAAGATTTTAGAATTTCATTATTCACATTAATTACTTCGCATATTCAATTATTAATTGGTATTGTTTTATGGTTTACTGCGGGATATTTTGATGAAATGTCTATGGGAGAAATTATGAAAAATGCAGCAATTCGATCTAATGTGGTTGAGCATCCTGTGGCTATGATTTTAGCTGTGGTTTTTATCACAATGGGGTATTCTAAACATAAAAAGCAATTAACTTCAGAAGGTAAATTGAAGAAAATTGCGATTTTCTATACGATAGCTTTACTATTGGTTTGTGCTAAAATTCCTTGGGATAAAGTGTTTTAAACCCTTAATAATATTATAATTACAAGGCTTAGAAATTTTCTAAGCCTTTTTTTATTCCTAATGGTTTATTACCTAATTTTGTTAAAAAAGAAAAAGAAAATGAAAGTAGCAGTAGTCGGCGCAACGGGTATGGTAGGAAATGTCATGTTAAACGTTTTAAAAGAACGTAACTTTCCTATTACAGAATTAATTCCGGTAGCCTCAGAACGATCAGTAGGGAAAAAAGTGTCTTACAACAATAAAGAATATACAATTGTAAGTATGCAAGACGCTGTAAATGCCAAACCAGATGTGGCATTATTTTCAGCAGGTGGAAATACGTCTTTAGAATGGGCGCCAAAATTTGCAGAAGCAGGTACTACGGTAATCGATAATTCTTCAGCATTTAGAATGGACCAAAATAAAGCGTTAGTTGTTCCAGAAATTAATGCTTCAACCTTATCTAAATCAGATAAAATTATAGCGAACCCTAACTGTTCTACCATACAAATGGTATTGGCATTAGCACCATTACACAAAGCGTATAAAATTAAGCGTATTGTTGTTTCTACATACCAATCTATTTCAGGAACTGGAGTAAAAGCCGTTAAGCAATTAGAAAATGAAATTAATGGTGTAAAAGGTGAAATGGCTTATGCCTATCCTATTCATAAAAATGCCATTCCACAATGTGATGTTTTTGAAGAAAACGGATACACTAAGGAAGAAATGAAGTTAGTGCGCGAAACTCAAAAAATATTAAACGATAAAACCATTGCTGTAACGGCAACAGCGGTTAGGATTCCTACAGCTGGTGGACATAGTGAAGCGGTTAATGTAGAGTTTGAAAATGATTTCGACTTAACAGCAGTTCGTAAAATGTTACACGAAACAAGCGGAATTACATTACAAGATAATACCGATGTAAATTTATATCCAATGCCAATGTATGCTAATGGAAAAGACGATGTTTTTGTTGGTCGTTTGCGTCGTGACGGTTCACAACCAAATACTTTAAATATGTGGATTGTGGCCGATAATTTACGTAAAGGTGCTGCAACAAATACGGTACAAATTGCCGAGTATTTAGTTAATGAAAAATTAATAGGTTAATAATACTAAAAATCTAATACGTTAAAAAGCACTTAACAAAAATGTTGTTAAGTGCTTTTTTCATTAAATTGACATTCTAAAATTTAGTACCATGAAAAAACTAACACTTTGTGCGCTAACAATAGCGACAATTATGGCTTGTAAAACCGAAGAAAAACAAGAAAAAGATATGGCAATAAGCTACCCGGAAACCAAACGTGTAGACTCAACGAGAACCTATTTTGGAACCGAAGTTAAAGACGATTTTGGCTGGTTGGAAGACGATAGAAGTCCAGATACTGAAGCTTGGGTTGTAGACCAAAATAAAGTGACTAACGATTATTTAGATCAAATTCCATATCGTGAAGCTTTAAAAGAACGTTTAGCAAAACTTTGGAATTACGAGAAAGTTGGTGCACCATTTAAACGTGGAGAAAATAGCTTTTATTACAAAAATACAGGTGTTCAAAATCATTACGTGGTTTATAAAAAAGGAGCCGATAAAGATGAGGTGTTTTTAGACCCAAATACGTTTTCTAAAGATGGTACAACATCATTAGCTGGATTAAGCTTTACCGAAGATGGTAAGTTGGCAGCTTATTCAATTTCCGAAGGTGGAAGTGATTGGCGTAAAGTGATTGTTATAGACACAGAAACCAAAGAACAAATTGGTGATACCATTGTAGATATTAAATTTAGCGGTACATCTTGGAAAGGTAACGACGGGTTTTATTACTCAAGTTACGACAAGTCTAAAGGAAGCGAATTATCGGCTAAAACAGACCAACACAAAGTGTATTACCACAAGTTGGGAACACCACAAAGTGAAGACCAAGTTATTTTTGGAGCAACGCCAGAAGAAAAGCACCGTTATTCTTATGCTGGTGTAACTAAAGATCAAAACTACCTAATGTTAACAGCATCAGTTTCTACGTCTGGAAATAAGTATTATATAAAAGATTTAAAGACGCCAAACAGTGCTTTTGTACCAATTATTGACAATGTAGATTCGGATACGTATTTAGTTGAAAATATAGGTAGCAAATTGTATTTAAAAACAAACTTAAATGCGCCAAACGGAAAAGTAGTGGTTGTAGATGCTAAAAATCCTTCACCAGAAAACTGGGTAGATTTTATTCCTGAAACTAAAAACGTATTATCTATTTCTAAAGGTGGAAATTTCTTTTTTGCCGAATATATGGTAGATGCAGTTTCTAAAGTGATGCAATATGACTATGATGGTAAATTAGTACGCGAAGTAAAATTACCAGGCGTAGGAAGCGCAGGAAGTATTGGAGGAAAAAAAGAAGACAAAGAATTATACTATTCATTCACAAATTATAACACGCCAGGAAGTACATATATTTATAATGTAGAAACAGGTGAATCAACAAAATACTGGTCGCCAGAAATAGATTTCAATAGCGAATATTATGAGTCTAAGCAAGTATTTTATAGCTCAAAAGATGGAACTAAAATTCCAATGATAATTACCTATAAAAAAGGAACTGAACTTAACGGTAAAAACCCGACTATTCTTTATGGTTATGGTGGATTCAACATTAGTTTAACACCAAGTTTTAAAATTACTAATGCGGTTTGGTTAGAGCAAGGCGGAATTTACGCTGTAGCCAACCTTCGTGGTGGAGGAGAATACGGAAAAGAGTGGCACGATGCGGGAACGCAACAAAAAAAGCAAAACGTATTTGACGACTTTATTGCTGCGGGAGAATATTTAATTAAAAGTAACTACACATCAAGCGATTATTTAGCGATTTCAGGACGTTCTAACGGTGGATTATTAGTTGGAGCTACAATGACGCAAAGACCAGATTTAATGAAGGTAGCGTTGCCAGGCGTTGGTGTTTTAGATATGTTACGTTACCATACTTTTACTGCTGGTGCAGGTTGGGCATACGATTATGGAACTTCTGAAGATAATAAAGAGATGTTTGAGTACTTAAAAAACTACTCGCCAGTACATAGTGTAAAGCCAAATACGCAATATCCAGCGACAATGGTTACCACGGGAGATCATGACGATCGTGTAGTGCCTGCTCACAGTTTTAAGTTTGCTGCCGAATTACAGGCTAATCAAACTGGAAACAATCCTACATTAATTAGAATTGATGTAAATGCAGGTCATGGTGCCGGAAAACCAGTAAGCATGCAAATTCAAGAATGGGCAGATATTTACGGTTTCACACTGTATAATATGGGTTACAAAAATTTACCAGTTCCTGAATTAAAAAAGTAATATTCATTTTCTAATACAAACTAAAGCGATACTGAAAAGTGTCGCTTTTTTTTATGATTAAAATTATTTGGGCAAATGGCAAGCCACCACGCTATCCGCTGTAGTTTTTTCTAATGCTGAATTTATTTCAGCATCTCTCTAAATGAAGTTAGTTTTAAATTAATCAAGATCATTTCTTTCAGAAAGAAAAAAAGCTGTCGTTTCTATCGTTTTTGCAGATCCGAGTTTGCATTTAGTAATGAAGTTTACTTTTAACTTCAAAATGGATACCGCATCGAAGTGCGGTATGACAAGCCAAGGTTAGAAATTGTCCTTTTAGTCATTTCGACGAATGGAGAAATATTATGAGATGTCTCCATTCTTCGATATGACTATTTAATTATATTTACGTTATGGAAAAGAAATATTATAAATACTTTCTGTTGTTATTAGTGCCAGCTTACCTTCTTACACAATTAGAGTTTAATAAGGCAAAAATAAGTGATGTTATTGAGCCTGAAAATCACAAACTAATTGCAAAGAGTTATGCTTTTAATCATAAAATTTCTCAGAAATCAGTAAAAAGTAATGTTTTCTCTACTTATAATTATATTGAGAATTCTCAGAATTATGTAGTTTGTATGTTTGATTTTGAAGTTGATTCAAATGATTTAAATGATCTTGTGAAAATTAATGATTGTAATAATCTTAATATAGATTCATCTGGCTTTTATGGAGGTAATATTTTCTCAAATTCAATTTTATATTCATATGTAGATGAAAAGAAAGTGAACTATATTAGTGTTTGTTTAGATGATTTTAGAGTTGCTTTTGTGAAGAGTGAGTCTTTTGATAAAATTGTATTGGAATTTCCTTGGAATTATGGCTTTAATCTTTCTTTAAATAACGATGATAAAGCAATAGTTAAAATAAATAAGGGTTCAAAAAATAAAAATAATAAAATCGTATTTGTTTTGAGAGATTCCCGTGTTTACGTGCTTTTATTTCAGCCCAATGAACAAATGTTCTTGAGTAAATAGTTTCAACTTCAAAGTGGATACCGCATCGTAGTGCGGTATGACAAACCAAGGTTACAAATTGTCCTTTTAGTCATTTCTACGAATGGAGAAATAACATCAAGATTTGTTGGAGTAATATTAAACGATGTCTCAATGCTTCGACAAGACTTAGCGTTAAAATGAAACAGTAAAACGCGACCTCAGAAGAACTATCGTAAAAAATGACATAAGCGAAAGAAGCAAGTAAAAATCTGCTAATTTTAAATTTTGTAAAATGTTGTGATTGTTAAAATGAGATAAGATTTTCTAAATAGTTTCGACCATTATTTTTACATCTGTAGCGCATAAAATTTTTAGATAGTTGTTCTGAGGTCTTGATTTTTTTGGTTCGTTTTTTCATCAAGGAAAAAATGAATGTAAATGACTATATTTAAAATATGAGATATCTTTTAATAGTATTGGTTTTATTGTGTTTTTCTTGCAAGAAAGAAACGCTTTGTGAGAATCAAAAAACATTATTTCAATATACAAATGCTAAAACCATAAGTATTGACTTAAACAATAATTATGATAAAGTTAAGACACAAATAAAATCACAATACGAAGAAGATTTTTGTAATTCTCCTGAGTTTAACTTCTCATATAATTACAAAGGAAAAGAGATTTTATTACCTTTTAAAGTTTTTGATTGTCCAAGTATTATGTTACATCCAAATATGATTACTTTTTTGTTTAATAAAGAAGGTGATTTTTTAATTGAATCAGAAATAGTTGATAAGGTTAATATTTCTGGATTTATAAAGGAAAGTATCATTAAAGAAAGAGAAAGAAGAGAAACAAAAACTTTCTTCTTAAGTTTTGAGTTAAATAATAAAATTGATGACAATATTTTTAACCAAGTTTTAGAGAATTCATTAGATGGTATTATGCTTTATTATGAAGACTTAGCGATAAAAAATTTTAGTAAAGAATTTTGTCAATTAACCCCAGAAGAAATACAAATGTTATCTTCAAAATTTCAATTTGCTTTTACGTCTTCTGAAGTTTTTAAATACATACCACGATTGCCTGAACAAATGGAGTCTAAAGGTGATGACAAATAGAAGTTCTAAGAAATAGCACAAGCTCGCGTTAAGGATTGCAGTGGCATCCTTTTTTTATCTTCAAATTCATAAAATCAAACATTAAATAAACGCCAACTTTGTTGAGATATATGCTAAAATAAATTCAGCATAAAAAAAGATATAACGGAAAGCCTGACCTATATCCTGAATTTATTTCAGGATCTGGTAACGCCCAAAATAAATGCCGTTTAAGTCCTGTAAATCGTAATGTTTTAAAAGATTATGTATCGTAGCGTAGAATGCGAAACATTTAATCGAATACTTCATTTACTATTATCGCAAAAATCCTTAAATTCGCACACTTACGACAAAATAACCATTATGAGTACTAAATTTGCTGAATATAAAGGACTTAACTTGCCAAATGTAGCTAACGAAATTTTAAGCTATTGGGAAGAAAACAACATTTTTGAAAAAAGTGTCACGTCTCGTGAAGGCGCTGAACCTTATGTGTTTTTCGAAGGTCCGCCATCGGCAAACGGATTACCTGGTGTGCACCACGTTTTAGCACGTTCTATAAAAGATATTTTTCCGCGTTACAAAACAATGAAAGGTTTTCAAGTTAAACGTAAAGCGGGTTGGGATACTCACGGTTTACCGGTAGAACTTGGTGTGGAAAAAGAATTAGGAATTACTAAAGAAGATATTGGTAAGAAAATATCTGTCGAGGAATATAACGAAGCTTGTCGTAAGGCTGTTATGCGTTATACCGATATTTGGAATGACCTAACGCAAAAAATGGGTTATTGGGTAGATATGGAAGATCCATATGTAACTTACGAACCAAAATATATGGAGTCGGTTTGGTGGCTTTTAAAAGAGATTTACTCTAAAAAGTTAATGTATAAGGGTTATACGATTCAGCCGTATTCTCCAAAAGCTGGAACGGGTTTAAGTTCGCACGAATTAAACCAACCAGGAACTTACCAAGACGTTACCGATACTACAGTTGTGGCACAATTTAAAGCCATAGAAAATACCTTGCCTGAGTTTTTAAAAGCATACAACAATTTAAATCTTATTGCTTGGACAACAACGCCTTGGACATTACCAAGTAACACGGCTTTAACGGTTGGACCAAAAATAGATTACGTGGTTGTTGCAACTTACAACCAATATACATTTGAGCCTGTTCACGTTATTTTAGCTAAGAATTTAGTTGGAAAGCAATTTGCTGGTAAAAACAATGTTTTAGTTGAAACTACTGATGAATTAACGGCTTACAATAAAGGCGATAAAAAGATTCCTTACCAAGTTTTAACAGAATGTAAAGGAACTGATTTAGTTGGAATTAAATACGAGCAATTACTTGATTACGCGTTGCCAAACGATAATCCGCAGGATGCTTTTAGAGTTATTTCGGGAGATTTTGTAACAACGGAAGACGGAACAGGAATTGTACATACTGCACCAACTTTTGGAGCCGATGATGCCTTGGTTGCTAAACAAGCAGTACCAGAAATTCCGCCAATGTTGGTAAAAGACGAGAATGATAATTTAGTGCCTTTAGTAGATTTACAAGGTAAATTTAGACCAGAAATGGGCGAATTTGCTGGTAAATACGTAAAGAACGAATATTATTCCGATGGCGAAGCTCCAGAGAAATCTATGGATGTTGAGTTAGCGATTAAATTAAAAACAGAAAATAAAGCCTTTAAGGTTGAAAAATATAAACACAGTTACCCAAATTGCTGGCGTACGGATAAGCCAATTTTATACTACCCATTAGACTCGTGGTTTATTAAAATTACGGATGTAAAGGACAGAATGCACGATCTTAATAAAACGATAAACTGGAAGCCAGAATCGACTGGAACAGGTCGTTTTGGAAACTGGTTAGCAAACGCAAACGATTGGAATTTATCACGTTCACGTTATTGGGGAATTCCATTACCAATTTGGAGAACTGAAGATGGTAAGGAAGAAATCTGTATTGGTTCTGTTGAAGAATTAAAAGCTGAAATGGCAAAAGCCGTTAATGCTGGTGTTTTAGCAAAAGATATTTTTGAAGATTTCGTAGTTGGAGATAATTCCGAAGAAAACTATGCGAAATTAGATTTACATAAAAACATTGTTGATGAGATTACGTTAGTTTCGGCAAGCGGACAACCAATGAAGCGTGAAAGCGATTTAATTGATGTGTGGTTCGATTCTGGTTCTATGCCTTATGCACAATGGCATTACCCATTTGAAAACAAAGAAAAAATAGACGCTAATAAATCATTTCCAGCAGACTTTATTGCCGAAGGTGTAGATCAAACCAGAGGTTGGTTTTATACGCTTCACGCAATTGGTACAATGGTTTTCGATTCTGTTGCTTATAAAAACGTCGTGTCTAACGGATTAGTGTTAGATAAAAACGGACAGAAAATGTCTAAACGTTTAGGAAATGCAGTCGATCCTTTTACAACTTTAGAAACTTATGGTGCCGATGCAACGCGTTGGTATATGATTTCTAACGCCAATCCTTGGGATAACTTAAAGTTTGATTTAGAAGGTGTTGAAGAAGTAAAACGTAAGTTTTTCGGAACTTTATATAACACGTATTCATTCTTTCAATTATACACTAATTTAGATGGATTTACCTATGCTGAAGCTGATATTGCTCCAGAAGATAGACCTGAATTAGACCGTTGGATTTTAAGTGAATTACATACTTTAATTCAAAAAGTAGACGAATATTACGCACAGTACGAACCTACAAAAGCATCGCGTGCAATTTCTAACTTTACACAAGATTACCTAAGTAACTGGTATGTGCGTTTAAGTAGAAGACGATTCTGGAAAGGGGATTACCAAACTGATAAAATTTCGGCATACCAAACACTTTACACGTGTATGGAAACTATTGCCAAATTAGGAGCGCCAATTGCACCATTCTTTATGGATAGACTGTATTTAGATTTAAATAAAGTCACTAAAAAAGAAGGTTTTGAAAGTGTACATTTAGCTAATTTCCCTGAGTTTAATGAAGCTTTAGTAGATAAGAGCTTGGAACGTAAGATGGAAAACGCGCAAACGATTTCATCTTTAGTATTATCATTACGTGCTAAAGAGAAAATAAAAGTGCGCCAGCCATTACAAAAAATTATGATTCCTGTTGATTCAGAACAGCAAAAAGAAGAGATTTTAGCGGTTGCCGAATTGATTAAAAGTGAAGTGAATATTAAAGATATTGAGCTTTTAAGCGATGCATCGGACATATTAGTGAAGCAAATTAAGCCAAACTTTAAAACTTTAGGGCCACGCTTTGGAAAAGATATGAAGCTGATAGCCAGTAAGATAAATAGTTTAAATGCTGACGATATAAAAACTATTGAACAAAATGGCGCGTTAGATGTTGACTGTAATGGAAAAATGGTTACATTAGAACGTGGTGATGTAGAGATTACATCCCAAGATATTGAAGGTTGGTTAGTGGCTAACGAAGGTGCAATTACTGTAGCTTTAGATGTGACAATTAGCGAAGAATTACGCGAAGAAGGAATAGCGAGAGAATTAGTAAACCGTATTCAAAACTTACGTAAAGATTCAGGATTTGAGGTCACAGATCGCATTAACGTGAAGCTTAAAAATGAAGTTCAGATTAACAAAGCAATTACAGCTAATTTGGATTATATTAAAGCTGAAACACTTACTGATTCTTTAGAAATAGTAGATGAAGTTAACAATGGTATAGAAGTTGTGTTTGATGATGTAGAAACGAGCTTATATATTTCTAAAAATTAAAAAATATGCCAACAGAAACCACAGTAAGATATTCAGATGCGGATTTAGCAGAATTTAAAGTGCTAATCTCTGAAAAAATAGAACACGCAAAGCACGATTTAGAATTAATTAAAAGTGCTTATATGAACGACCATAACAATGGTACCGAAGACACATCGCCAACATTTAAGGCTTTTGACGAAGGTAGCGCTGTAAATAGTAAAGAGTCTAATTCTCAATTAGCGATTAGACAAGAGAAATTTATTCGAGATTTAAAGAATGCTTTAATTCGTATTGAAAATAAATCTTATGGTGTTTGTCGTGTCACAGGAAAACTAATCAATAAAAAACGATTAGAAATTGTGCCTCACGCTACCTTAAGTATCGAAGCTAAAAATATGCAGAAGTAATTTCTGTGAGTTTAAAATATAGATTTACAAACGCTTTAATTTAGGTTAAAGCGTTTTTTAGTTTAAAGTATTTAGGTCTAATGATTACGCTTTTTCCAACAAGTAATTATAAATTTCAATTATTAAAAAGTAAATCAGAAACTATATCTGATTTGTTAGAATGTACTATGGGAAATGGTGCAGTTATTAAAGATTGGAATAAATTAACCTTTAAGGGTAAGGTTGAAACTAATCGCTTTACACTTTATCTGTATAAACCTATTTATGGTTCTTTTTCTCTTTTACAAGGAAGTATAGATGAAAAGGAGTGTTTGGTTGAAGTGAAAATAAATAAGCTTTACAGAGTCTTATTATTTCTTTTGTATTTATTCCCGCTAATAGGTTTTTTAATATCATTATTTACTAAAACGAATGAAGTAATACTCGGTTTAGTATTTCCAAGTCTGATAGTGCCTTTTATAATTAGATATGTTTTTGTTGAATTATTATTTAGATTTGTTTCAAAAAAAGCATTGAGTGTCTTTTCAGATGTATTGTCATTAAAAACGTAATAAATTAAGTGTCCTTAAAAAAAGCTACATTTTTCATCATTCTTATTTTACTGCTTGATCAAGTGAGTAAAATATACGTAAAAACACATTTTGTGTTAGGCGAAGATGTGCACGTTTTTAATTGGTTTAAAATTTATTTTGTTGAAAATAAGGGAATGGCTTGGGGCACAAAACTCAGCGATATTTTTACTTTTTTAAGTGATGAAACCGCAAAAATAAGTTTAACCGTATTTAGATTATTCGCTATAACTGCTATTGGCTATTGGTTACAACAAACCATAAAAAAGCAAGGCGCTAAAGTGTTGGTTATTGCCTTAGTTTTCATTTTTGCTGGTGCTATGGGAAATATTATAGATTCTGTATTCTATGGTGTTTTTTTTAGTGATAGTAACACCGAAATCGCTACTTTTTTACCTGAAGCTGGCGGTTATCAAAGTGTTTTGCAAGGTTATGTAGTAGATATGCTTTACCTACCAATTTGGGAAGGCTATTTGCCTAATTGGATACCAAGCATTGGCGGACAATACTTCACATTTTTCGAACCTGTTTTTAATATCGCAGACGTTGCGATTAGCATAGGTTTTATCATCTTAATTTTTTGGAATAAAAAAGCGTTTGAGTTGGTAAAGGTCTAGTGTTGTTAACTAAACAATATTAGTCTTCGACAAGCTCAGACAGACAAACAGTTCTAATTTGTCATTTCGTAAAGTAGTTTGTTTGTAATTAAGATAGAGTAGAGTTGTTGAGTTAAAAGCACAACTATGAAAAGCTTCTGTCTTGCTGAGCTTGTCGAAGCACCAGTTAAAATGAGTATATTTAATTTAATCAATTCTCTAATTACTATTGAAATTCTACTTTACATATATCTTAATGTGTTCAGATAATTCCTTCTACACAGGAATGACTAATGATTTAGAAAGAAGGTTGAATCAGCATAAAAACGGTGGTTCAAAATTTAGTTACACCAGTACTCGTTTACCATTAAAATTAGTTTGGTATTTGCAAAGTAATTCGCCAGTTGATGCTATTAAAATTGAAAAACAAATTAAAGGTTGGTCACATAAAAAGAAACAGGCTTTAATTGATGAGAATTGGCAAGACTTAGTTGAGTTTTCTAAAAATTATACTGAAAAAGGGCATCCAAATAACCGAGAATAGTCTTCGACAAGCTCAGACAGACAAAGAGCTCCAATTTGTCATTTCATAGAGTAGTTTGTTTATTGAAAATTTATGAGTGAATTATTTAGTTGAAATCACAACTATGAAAAACTAATGTCTTGCTGAGCTTGTCGAAGTACTACTAGTACTAAAACTCAAAAACAGCATTTGGCGTTACACAATAATCCAATTTCACATCACTGTCTAAAACGTCACTAATCTCCATTTCTGGTTTAAAAAAAGATAATCCAATTTTAATACAATTAGGCGCACATTCACTTAAAAAACGATCGTAAAAACCTTTGCCATAACCTACACGATTACCTTTCTTATCATAAGCTAAAAGCGGAATAAAAACCACTTCAATTTTTGAGGCGTCAATTTCAATTCCATCTACAGGTTCAGGAATACCGTAATTATTAACCACAATTTTAGTGTTGTCTTGTAGTAAGTAATTAGTCATTTTAAAGTTTGAAAAATCACTTTTAGAAATAATACAGTTTTTGTCTTTTCCTTGTAAAATATGTAGAATGTATTCCGTGTTAATCTCTTTTTGTGTAGCAATAGGTAAAAAGATATGGTAGTAATCTTTATTCCAAATAGCTACATTTAATAACTGATTAGCAATAGCAAAACTTTTGTCTTCAATAGTATCTAAAGAAAGTGCTTTACGTAAGCTTTTATAATGTGGTCTTAATTCTGCTTTATTGGGCATCTCCTTTTAATTTAGACGTAATATGAAACAAAGCATCACCTTGATAAACCGCAGGTGCTTCATTTACATTAATTAAATAACCTGTTCGGTTAGATTTTACAGCGTGATTCAACTTTCCAAAAGGATCAGTTATATAGCCTAAAACAGCGCCTTTTTCAGCAAAATCACCAACATTTAAAACAGGCTGAAATAACCCAGAATATTTAGCACGTGCCCAGCGACTATCTTCAATAAAAACAGGATTATTTGTGGCTTCAGGAACTTTAAAAGTATCGCTAAGCATACCTAAATGCTTTAAAAAACGCATTGAGCCATCAATACCAGTTTTTGTCACTGTTTTATCAATGTGTAAAGATTTTCCACCTTCAAAAAGAATTACAGGAATATTTAAGCTATTACACGCATTTCTAAAAGATTTTTTAATGTTTTTAGAATGTAAAACAAATGGTGCGCCAAATAATTTGGCATAGGTATCGTAAGTGTCATTTCCGGGTTCGACCCTAACTTGAGGTGCGTTAAAACGGTTTGCGCCACCAGTATGGAAATCGACTAAAAAGTCAACTTTTGGAATAATTTTTGTCATTAAATGATGTGCAACTCGACTCGCTAAAGAGCCACTTTTTGTACCGGGAAATACACGGTTTAAATCGCGTCCATCAGGGAATTTACGCTGTAAATTAATAAACCCAAAAATATTAATAACGGGCATACAAATAATCGTGCCTATTTCGGGTTTGTTAATGCCTTTTGCAATAAGCTGACGTACAATTTCTATACCATTTACTTCATCGCCGTGAAGTCCAGCGGTGAATAAAACGGTTGGGCCAGGCTTTTTTGCTCTATGGATAATTACAGGAACATCTACCGATGTGCTGGTATGTAATTTGGCGACACTAAATTTAGCTTCGGCCGATTCGCCAAGCTTAATCTTTTGGTCAAGTATATGTAAAGTTTCTTCGGGGTAATGCATATTTTATAATTTGGCATTGCATTCAACAAACGTAATAAAGTCTTTGGCAATGTTTTTATTGGTGGCTCTTTCAATGCCTTCTAATCCTGGTGTAGAATTAATTTCTAATAATAATGGACCGCGTTTAGATTGTAACATATCTACACCACAAACGGGTAATTTTAATGCTTTGGCGGCTTTAATAGCTAAATTATGTTCGGCTTCACTAAGTCTAATAAAATTAGCGCTTCCGCCACGATGTAAGTTACTTCTAAACTCGCCTTGTTCACCTTGACGTTTCATCGCGCCAACCACTTTTCCGTCTACGACTAAGGCACGTAAATCGGCGCCATTAGCTTCTTTTACAAATTCCTGAACCATCACTTTGGCTTCCAAACTATTAAAAGCTTCTAAAACCGACTCGGCAGATGCTTTAGTTTCTGCTAAAACCACACCTAAACCTTGTGTGCCCTCTAAAACTTTTATAATTACTGGAGCGCCACCAACGTGTTTTAAAGCTTCTCGTGAATCTCGTAAATGATGTGTAAAAACGGTTTTTGGCATCGAAATACCTTTGGTGCTTAAACGTTGTAAACTCTTAAGTTTGTCACGTGAATTTAAAATTGCATCGCTACCAACAGCTGTAAAAACTTTCATCATTTCAAATTGTCGTACAACAGCACAGCCATGATAAGTAACCGATGCGCCAATTCTTGGGATTACAGCATCAATATCGTCTAAAATTTCACCTCTATAAAATAAAGCAGGTTTATTTTTTTCTATAACAATATCACATTCTAAAGGATCAATAACTTCTACGTCGTGACCTCTTTTTTCGGCTTCTACAATAAGTCTATGTGTAGAATATAATTGCGCATTTCGCGATAAAATAACTAAATTCATCAGGTTGTGTTAGTGTTTAATAGATGCGTTTATCCGCTTTGGTTCGATTAAAATTTCAGTTTAAAGTTAAATTAAATTTAACGATATGTTCACTTAATCTTTTATAAAGGTAAATTTAAAGTTTTACCTTTACAAAACACAGTTAAAACCAATGACTCCAGAATTAGAATTACTTCTTAAAACCTTACCCAACTCGCCTGGAGTATATCAGTATTACGATAAAAATGAGACCATCATTTATGTTGGTAAAGCTAAGAATCTTAAAAAGAGAGTCAGTTCTTACTTTACTAAAACCCACGAGAATGGTAAAACCCGTGTGTTAGTTTCTAAAATTGTAGACATTAAACATATTGTTGTAGAGACTGAAAATGATGCCTTACTGTTAGAAAATAACTTAATTAAAAAGCACAGACCAAGGTATAATGTATTGCTTAAGGATGATAAATCGTATCCTTGGATTTGCATAAAAAAGGAACGTTTCCCTCGTGTATTTCCTACACGTCGAATGATAAAAGATGGTAGCGAATACTTTGGGCCATACACCAGTATGAAAACGGTGGGAACATTGTTAGATTTAATTAAAGGTCTGTACCAAATACGAACTTGTAATTACGACTTATCGCCTGTAAAAATTGCAACCGATAAATATAAAGTCTGTTTAGAATATCATTTAGGAAACTGTAAAGGTGCTTGTGAAGGTTTTGAGACTGAGCAACATTACAGTGAGAATATCACAGCCATTCGTCAAATTTTAAAAGGAAATTTTAAAGAATCTTTAGGGCAATTTAAAGAACAAATGAAGCAATTGGCTGTAGAAATGCAGTTTGAAGAAGCACAACGTATTAAAGAAAAAATAGAAGTTTTAGAAAAGTACCAATCTAAGTCAACGATTGTAAATCCTAAGATTAGTAATGTCGATGTGTTTAGCATTGTGAGTGACGACAGCTTTGGTTACGTTAATTTCTTGCAACTATCTTATGGTTCAATTATCCGTTCACATACTTTAGAAATAAAGAAAAAATTAGACGAAACCGATCAAGAATTATTAGAGTTAGCTATTGTAGAATTGCGTGAGCGTTTTAATAGTAATTCTAAAGAAATTTATGTGCCGTTTAAAGTTGATGTTGGCGAGCAATTAAAAGTAAGCTTACCACAATTAGGCGATAAAAAGCGCATTTTAGATTTATCTATAAGAAATGCCAAATATTACCGTTTAGAGCGTTTCAAGCAAGTAAAAATTACGGATCCCGATCGTCACGCCAATCGTATTATGGCGCAAATGAAAACCGATTTACGTCTAAGTGAAGAACCGCGACATATAGAATGTTTTGACAATTCTAACATTCAAGGAACTAATCCGGTTGCCGCTTGTGTGGTATTTAAAGACGGAAAACCAAGTAAAAAAGATTATCGTAATTTTAATATAAAAACCGTAGTTGGTCCAGACGATTTTGCCAGTATGGAAGAAGTCGTGTTTAGACGTTACAAACGCTTGTTAGAAGAAGATCAGCCGTTACCACAATTAATTATTATTGATGGTGGAAAAGGGCAGTTATCTTCAGCATTAAAAAGTTTAGACTTACTCGGTTTAAGAGGAACTATTGCGATTATCGGAATTGCGAAGCGTTTGGAAGAATTATTTTACCCAGATGATCCAATTCCATTATATTTAGATAAGAAAAGTGAAACCTTAAAAATTGTCCAACAACTTCGTAACGAAGCACACCGCTTTGGAATTGAACACCATCGCAATAGAAGAAGCAAAGGAGCGTTAAAGACAGAGATGGAATCTATTCCTGGTATTGGCGAGAAAACAATTGTAGATTTAATGAAAGTATTTAAATCAACTAAACGTATTGCTAATGCTAAGTTAGACGAGTTAGAAGATGTGGTAGGATTATCAAGAGCACAAAAAATATATCAGTATTTCCATAAAGACTAAATGAAGCAAATATTACTAATTTTATTAATTCTTTTAAGTGTTACTATTTCAGTAAATGCACAAGAAATAGAAGCTAAACCTAAAAAAGTAGGTTTAGTATTAAGTGGTGGCGGAGCCAAAGGTTTTGCGCACATTGGCGTACTTAAAGTGATTGACAGTTTAGGTGTAAAAGTAGACTATATTGCAGGAACCAGTATGGGTGCTGTTGTAGGTTCGTTATACGCTTCGGGTTATTCGGGCAAACAATTAGATTCTATTTTTAAAAGTGTAAATTTTGATGATTTAATAAGCGACAAAATTCCAAGAAAAGCACAAACACCATATGAACGACAAAATTCAGAAAAATATATAGTCACGCTACCATTTGATAATTTTAAAGTAAAATTACCAAGTGCATTATCACGCGGACAAAACACGTTCGATTTATTGACTAAATTAATGTTGCCTAATCAAAATCAGCAGGATTTTTCAAAACTACCAATTCCGTTTTTTTGTGTGGCTACCGATGTTGAAAACGGTGATCAAGTACTTTTAGAATCAGGGAATTTACCTTTGGCAGTAAAAGCAAGTAGTGCTTTGCCATCTTTATTTCAGCCAGTGTTAATTAACGATAGGTTACTTATAGATGGTGGTGTTGTAAATAATTATCCTATAGACGAGTTACGAGCAAAAGGGGTCGATGTTATTATTGGTGTTGACGTCCAAGATGGTTTATCTAATAGAACCGATTTATCTTCAGCTCCAGAAATTTTATTTCAAATTAATAATTTTAGGACCATACATGCTATGAAAGAAAAGCGACCTAAAACAGATATTTATATTAAACCAGATATTACGGGTTACAATTTAGTGTCTTTTAGCGATGGAACCCGAATTATTAAAGAAGGTGAAACAGCAGCAAAACGTCAAGCAAATTTATTATTGAAATATAAAAGTAAACAAGTTAAACGAGAAGCTATTATACCTGTAGTAGACAGTTTGTATATTAAATACATTAATATTGCTGAAAACAAAAAATACACAAGATCTTATATTAAAGGTAAATTAAAGTTAAAACAGGATGAAAAAGTAAGTTTTAAAGACTTTAATAAAGGTACCAACAACTTAGTGGCTACCAATAATTTTGACAGCTTTTTTTACGAATTTAGACCGCATCAAGAAGGTTATAATTTACAAATAAAAACCATTGAGTCTAATAAAAAGTTTTTATTACGTTTAGGCTTGCATTATGATGGGCTTTATGAAACTGCCTTTTTATTAAATTTAACTAAAAAATCCTTTTTATTTAAAAATGATATAGCTTCTTTAGACTTAATTTTTGGAGATAATATTCGTTATAATTTCAACTATTTTATAGACAAAGGCGAGTATTGGAGTGTTGGAATAAATTCACGCTATAATGAGTTTAAAAGAGATGTTGCGGCTAGTGTTCTTCTGTCCGATGAGCAGGTTGCAGTAAGTAGTATAAATAAGTTAAATGTAAAGTATAGTGATTTAACTAATCAGTTTTTTTTACAAACACAGTTTCGTAAAGATTTTCCACTAAGATTAGGTGTTGAGCACAAGAAGTTAGAACTTAATACTGAGACCATTAAAACACCTAAAAATCCAACAGGTGCAGTTTTCGAGAATAGTAATATTTTTAGTTTATTTGGGAGTTTAGATTTTGATACATTAGACCATCGTTATTTTCCAAAAAAAGGAGTTCTCTTTCAAGCTAAAGCGAATTACTACATGTTTTCATCAGACTACAATAATTCATTTTCACGATACTCAATTTACAATGCTTCATTTACTAGTGCTTTAACACCTATAAAAAATCTTACGTTTAGGATTAATAGCGAAGCCGGTTTAACGATTCAAGATAAGCAAAACAGGTATTTAGATTTTGTTTTGGGCGGTTATGGCGAAAACTTTATCAATAATATAAAGTCATTTTATGGGTATGATTATTTAAGCCTTCCTGCCAATAGTTATATCAAAGTACTTGTAGATGTTGATTTAGAAATTTTCAAAAAAAACCACATTATAGGGTCTGCTAATTACGCCAATGTAGAGGACGATTTGTTTAAAACATCTAACTGGTTAAGTCTACCAGATTATACGGGTTATGCCATTGGTTATAGTTATGACTCGTTTATTGGGCCAATAGAAATTAAATACACCTATTCTCCAGATCAGCATTCAAATTATTGGTTTTTTAATGTTGGATTTTGGTTTTAAGACTTAAGTTATTTGGGCGATTTTTTGTGGTTTAGAAAATAAAACCACAAAACCGCGCTTTAAAGATTCGCTTCCCAAAAATCCCGATAGCTATCGGGATTTTTAGGAGAGCTTAAACATATCTTTCAATCGCTAACGCAATTACCATTTTTAAAACCGTAAAAAATTAACGATATTTGTATACTATGGAGCTGTATTGGGACCATTTATTAGAACATTTAAAATTCTTGATTAAGCGTAATCCAGAATAGGGCTTGTTTATGGGAAAAAAGTAACAACACTTAAGTATTAACACTTTAAACACAGTAACACTATGCCTTTTTATCATAAATTAGGAGCAATTCCTCCAAAAAGACATACGCAGTTTCGCAAAGAAGATGGCTCTTTATATTACGAGCAACTTTTTGGAACTATAGGTTTCGATGGTATGTCTACCAATTCATACCACGAGCAAAGACCAACGCAAGTCAAAGCGATTAACAAACAGTATAGCGTAAAGCCAAAAGTGGCTAAAGAAAACAATATGCATTCGTATCGTTTAAAAGGGTTTCAAGTAAAACCTGTAAACGATTATTTAGAAAGCCGTAAAACCGTTTTGTTAAATAGCGATTGTGCCATTATTTTAGCAGCACCAAAAAACAAAACACAGGGCTATTTTTATAAAAACACCGATGCTGATGAGGTGATCTTCATCCACAAAGGAACTGGTAAGTTACGTACACATTTAGGAAATTTAGACTTTAAATATGGCGATTATTTAGTCATTCCAAGAGGCGTGATTTATAAAATTGATTTTGATACAGAAGATAACCGTTTGTTTATTGTCGAGTCTAGAAGTCCAATTTATACACCAAAACGTTACCGTAATTGGTTTGGGCAATTATTAGAGCATTCACCATTTTGTGAACGCGATTTAAGACAACCTTACGAATTAGAAACCAATAACGAATCGGGAGACTTTTTAATAAAAGTAAAAAAGCAAGACGATATTTTCGAAATGGTTTACGCTTCACATCCTTTTGATGTAGTTGGTTACGATGGTTATAATTATCCGTATGCGTTTTCAATTCACGATTTCGAACCTATTACAGGAAGAATTCATCAACCGCCACCAGTACACCAAACATTCGAGACTGATACGTTTGTAATTTGCAGTTTTGTGCCACGTTTATATGATTATCATCCAGACAGTATTCCAGCACCATATAATCACAGTAATATAGACAGTGATGAGGTGTTGTATTATGTAGATGGCGATTTTATGTCTCGTAATGATATTGAAGCTGGACAAATTTCATTGCATCCAGCAGGAATTCCTCACGGACCGCACCCAGGAGCAACCGAGCGTAGTATTGGTAAAACCGAAACCGAAGAATTAGCAGTTATGGTAGATACCTTTAAGCCTTTAATGGTAACAGAAGATGCCATGAAAATAGCCGACGAAGATTATTATAAATCGTGGTTGGAACATTAATTATTTGTTGATTTGTCATTCTCGCGTATGCGGGAATCTATCTTAGATTAATGTATTTAAAATTTAAATTAAAACATAATATTTCCATTTAGATGGGAATGTAAAATTTACTACTCATGAGTAAAAAAGAAGTAAAATCAGTAAACTACGGTTTAGAAAAAATATTTGAAGGCGCCCAAGATTTCTTGCCGCTTTTAGGAACAGATTATGTCGAGTTTTATGTAGGTAATGCAAAGCAAGCAGCACATTTCTATAAAACGGCATTTGGGTTTCAAGATTTCGCCTATAAAGGATTAGAAACAGGTTCTAGAGATTCTGTGAGTTATGTGTTAACTCAAGATAAAATAAAACTAGTATTAACAACACCTTTAAATAGTAAGTCGCCAATAAATAACCATATTGTTAAGCATGGTGATGGTGTAAAAGTTGTTGCACTTTGGGTAGATGATGCACGTAAATCTTATGAGGAAACAACTAAGCGTGGTGCCAAATCTTATATGGAACCAACTGTTGAAACTGATGAATTTGGAGAAGTGGTAAGAGCAGGAATTTATACTTACGGTGAAACGGTACATATGTTTGTAGAACGTAAAAACTACAATGGTGTATTTATGCCAGGGTTTATTCCTTTAAAAACAGATTATAATCCTGAGCCAGTTGGCTTAAAATATATTGACCATATGGTTGGTAATGTTGGCTGGGGACAAATGAATACGTGGGTAAAATGGTACGAAGATGTTATGGGCTTTGTAAACTTTTTATCATTTGACGATAAGCAAATCCATACCGAATATTCTGCTTTAATGAGTAAAGTAATGAGTAACGGTAACGGACGTATTAAATTTCCAATTAACGAACCAGCAAAAGCAGCTAAACGTTCTCAAATTGAAGAGTATTTAGACTTTTACGAAGATTCTGGTGTACAACATATTGCTGTAGCTACTGATGATATTATAAAAACAGTATCTCAACTTAAAGCAAGAGGTGTGGAGTTTTTACCGCCGCCGCCACAGGCTTATTATGACGATATTCCAAACCGTTTAGGTGAACATATGGATATGATGAAAGAAGACATTAGCGAGCTTCAAAAACTGTCTATTATGATTGATGCAGACGAAGAAGGTTATTTATTACAAATTTTCACAAAACCAGTAGAAGATAGACCAACCTTATTTTTCGAAATCATTCAAAGAATGGGTGCGCAAGGATTTGGTGCAGGTAACTTTAAAGCTTTATTCGAATCTATTGAACGTGAGCAGTTTAAAAGAGGAACTTTATAATCGCATTCCTGCTCAGGCAGGAATTTTATAAATAGTCTTTTAGAGAATAAATTTTAAGTATAGATAAATCTCATAAAACAAACGTTTTATGGGATTTGTTATTTTTAGATAGAACTTTTAGCAATTGCTAAAAACACAGTTCAATGAAACCAAGTCGTTTCAGGATGAAACAGTTTTAAATAAAAAAACCACAACACTTAATTAGGTTGTGGTTTCTTATATTTTGTCTTAGATTTTTTTCGACTATAATATTCTTGTTTTCACAGGAATAACTCTAGTCATTTAGCTTTAATACAGCCATAAATGCTTGCTGAGGTATTTCTACGTTACCAACTTGGCGCATACGTTTTTTACCTTTTTTCTGCTTTTCTAATAATTTACGTTTACGAGAAATATCACCACCATAACATTTTGCGGTAACATCTTTACGTAATGCTTTTACAGTTTCTCTGGCTACAATTTTAGCACCAATTGCGGCTTGAATTGGAATATCAAACTGTTGTCTTGGTATTAATTCTTTTAGCTTCTCACACATCTTTTTACCAATGTTATGAGCGTTGTCTGCGTGAATTAATGCCGATAAAGCATCAACGTTTTGTGCGTTTAATAAGACATCTAAACGTACTAATTTAGACGCTTTTAATCCAATTGGATGATAATCGAAAGAGGCATAACCTTTAGATACTGTTTTTAGTCTATCGTAAAAGTCAAAAACAATTTCTGCTAAAGGCATTTCAAAGGTTAACTCTACCCGTTCTGGTGTTAAATAGGTCTGATTCATAATCATACCACGCTTTTCAATACATAAAGACATCACGTTACCAACAAAGTCAGCTTTGGTGATTATAGTTGCTTTAATAAAAGGCTCTTCAACTCTATTTATACTTGAGGGTTCTGGTAAATCACTTGGGTTATTTACAATAATGATTTCGTCTGGATGTTTGTGCGAAAATGCATGGTAACTAACGTTAGGAACTGTAGTAATTACAGTCATATCGAACTCACGCTCTAAACGTTCTTGTATAATTTCCATGTGTAACATTCCTAAGAATCCACAACGGAAACCAAAACCTAATGCAGCAGAACTTTCTGGTTGAAACACTAAAGAGGCATCGTTAAGTTGAAGTTTCTCCATAGAGTTTCTTAACTCTTCGTAATCTTCAGTGTCAACTGGATAAATACCAGCAAATACCATTGGTTTTACATCTTCGAAACCTTCAATAGCATTAGTTGTAGGATTTACAGCATCTGTAATGGTATCTCCAACTTTTACTTCTTTAGCTTCTTTAATTCCTGTAATAACGTATCCTACGTCACCAGCTTTTATTTCTTTACGCGGTAATTGGTTTAACTTTAGCGTACCAACTTCGTCAGCACCATAAGTTTTACCTGTCGCAATAAATTTAATTTGTTGGTTCTTTTTAATTGAACCATTAATGACTCTAAAATAGGTTTCTACACCTCTAAAAGAATTGTAAACCGAATCAAAAATTAAGGCTTGTAACGGTTCATCAGGATTTCCTTCCGGCGCAGGAACACGTTCAATAATTGCTTTTAAAATATTTTCTACACCAAAACCTGTTTTTCCACTGGCGTGAATTACTTCTTCTGGCTCACAACCTAAAAGGTCAACAATATCATCAGTAACTTCTTCTGGATTTGCACTTGGTAAATCAACTTTGTTTAAAACTGGAATGATTTCTAAGTCGTTTTCTAACGCTAAATAAAGGTTAGAAATGGTTTGTGCTTGTATACTTTGTGCGGCATCAACAATTAATAAAGCGCCTTCACAAGCGGCAATAGAACGTGATACTTCGTAAGAAAAATCGACGTGACCAGGCGTATCAATTAAGTTTAGAACATAATCTTCGCCTTCAAAAGTATATTCCATTTGAATGGCGTGCGATTTTATGGTAATACCACGTTCGCGCTCTAAGTCCATGCTATCCAATAACTGTGCTTGTTCTTCACGAGCAGTTACAGTTCCTGTGTGACCTAATAAACGATCGGCAAGGGTACTTTTTCCGTGGTCAATATGTGCAATTATGCAAAAATTTCTAATGTGCTTCATAGTCTTTCTTCTCTGTACAAGGTAGATACTGCAAATATAGTCCAAAAAAGTGAGTGTTTTTGGGAAAATTAAAGGATAGTATTATCTAAGTTTAAATGAGTTTATCATTAACATAGCTTCGTTTAAATGCGTATTGAATAGTTCTATTTCCATTTGATAACTTATCATTTCCAAATGAGGTCCGTTCAGATAGAAAAACTCATATTTTTTATATTGCTGATTGGAAGCCGAAATTCCGTAAATAGTTTCTAATCTGTATTTAAATATAGTGTTAGAATTCAGCTTTGAGAGTTTAAATTCTTTATGTTTTACACCTATATTAAGATTTTTACAATAATCATAAGCGTTATTTTAAATCATTATTGAACCACAAATACCTAAACTTATGGTTAAATATACTGTGGCGAGTATAAATAATATTTTGGCTGTTTTGGGCTTGTTTTTTTTAACCGAAAAACCAATAATATACATTATTAATGCAGGTGAGAGCATAATGATTAAAACCAATATGAAAGCACCCATATAATTTCCGCCTTCTAATAAAATCATAATTCGTTTCTTAAGGTTTCTAAATGTGCTTTTTTATCATCTCTGTAAAATAAGTTCATCGTTTCAAAAGGGATAATTTTATTGTCTTTATCTACAATATGAACAAACGATTTTTTTACCGCTCTTACATCAAAATTATAAGCATCAATAAATTGCATAATAATCACTCTAAATAAATTATCATAGCCCAAATTTGGGGCATCAATATTTGGTAAGCAACACATAATAGATTTTAAATTTTCTTCGGCAACTTCAACAGAGTTTCCTGTGCTGAACAACTCGACCATTTTGTCTTGTAAAGCTTCGTCTTGCTCATAAATAATGGTGTTTTTACTGTTGTCTAATAAATCAGCTGGATTAATATAACGTGTTAACGGAAATACTTCTTCGCCTAATTTAAGTGCGTAACCCATAACTAAAGCATCAGGATTAAAAGGCACGGGAATTAAATCGTCTGAATTAAACACTTCGGTTAGTGTCATTCTATCCGTTTCAGGGTTAAAATGTTCTAATCGCCCAGCAATTTGTGTAGGTTGTAAAGTTACACCACGCACACATTTTTGTTCCAAGCCGTAATCTATAATTTTACCAATTTCATCATCGCTTAAACCCTTTTGCAAAGTCACTACTAATGTTGTCGATAAGTTTACCGCATTAAGATTTGCAATGGCTTGCTCACGAATATGGTTTAAATCGGCACCACGTAATTCTTGCAAGACCTCGTTTTTAAATGAATCGAATTGCAAGTAAATTTCAAAGTCGGGTGAATAAGTCTTTAATCTTTCCGCGAAAGCGATATCTTTTGCAATTTTAATTCCATTTGTATTAAGCATTAAATGCCTGATAGGTAAGGATTTTGCATAGTCTAAAATCTCCCAAAACTGTGGATGAATAGTTGGTTCGTCACCAGAAATTTGAACCACATCGGGTTCTTTTTCATTTCTAACTATGGTGTCTAACATCGCTTTAATTTCGTCTAAAGTTCTATGTCTTCCATAGGTTGGCAAAAAAATGCGCCTTGGAAATTAAAAGCGAGAGCCAAAAGAGATCGCAATAACAGAAAAGTTAAAAAGTAACCCTTAGAAAGGAAAAAGTGGACTGACTTCGGTTGGTCTGCTTTTTAAAAAGAGAATAAAAAACAGACAACTTTAATGTATGACAAATTGAAGTTTTTTTGTCTGTCTGAGCCTGTCGAAGACTTTATCGTTTAGTTAAAAACTTGAATTATAATTATACACGGTTCGACAAAGCTTGTCTTGAGCGCAGTTGAAAGGTTCAACGAGACAATAGTTTTTCATAGTTGGTATATTAAAAAATAAAAATACAATGAACACAAATCTAAAAATAGCTACAGAAGCACTTTATACGACTTTTAAAAAATATCACGTTTCAGGTGATTTAAGAGGTAGAAGTTGTGACTGCTGTGTGACTAATGAAGAAATAAGACTATTATTGTCCAAACCTTTAACTGAGTTAAATGAAGATGAAATTGGACATTTTTTTCGTTCAGCTATTTCTACATTTGGAGATGTGGAAGATTTTAAACATTTTTTGCCCAGAATATTAGAGTTAATGCAAAACGCTAATAGTGATATGCTTGATGATTTTATTTGTTATGAAAAGTTAAATTATAGCGAATGGGAAACTTGGGATATACAAGAAATAAATGCAATTGATAATTATTTTACAGCGCTTTGGATTGAAATTATTAAAGATGAATCATCGTCTGCACGAGATATAGAGTCTGCGTTAGAGTTAATATATAAATACGCATCAGTTAATAAAGCTTTTGAGATTTGGGAAAAACATACTTCAAAAAATAATTTAATTTATATTATTGAAACTGCTCTAAATGGTTGTCAGTTTTCTAATGATGAAATTTCAACTAAATTTTCAAAATGGATAGCTACAAGTTTAATTTTAAATAAAATTGAAGAATTATTCTTTGAAACAGCTGACAAAGAATTGGCTAACAGAATTTCAATAGCTTTTACTATGATTCAAAGAACGGCCTAACCAACCTCAACAATCTCAAAATTATTACCTCTAAACACAACTGAATTTCCAACCGTTTTTCCCATTAATAATAAACCAATTGGAGTGCTTGGAGAAATGGCATAATAGGCATTGTTTTGATACGTTAATGCACCAGCGCTAATGGCTATAAAGTAATTGGCGTTGGTGGTTTTAACAATACTTCCTAAGCCAATAGAAGTTGCTTTATGTTCGGGGTTTATTTTAGACAATATTAATTGTGTTTTCTGAATTTCGACTAACTGCTTACCTGCTTTTTCACGTTCTAATTGTACCATTGCTCGTCCAGTTTCGTGCTTGTCTCCAGCACTACTTTTAGTTTCGCTTTGTAAACTTTGTTTTAAATCGTTTATAATGGTAGTCACACTATGTAAACGAACATCCAAACTGTCTTGACATAATTGTAATAAGTCTTTTTTTATGCTATTGTCCATTCGTTTTGTGTTGTTTCTTTTTAGGGAATTTTAAAGGTCCGTAAAAATTCATTTGTTTTACAATCCAGCGTTTACGTTTATTGATATAAGCAGTTGCAGGATTGGCTTTGTATTGCCTTGGGTTAGGTAAAATAGAAGCAATTGCAGCAGCTTGATAACTACTTAGTTTTTTAGCTGAGGTTTTAAACCAATGTTTAGACGCAGCATTTGCGCCGTAAACACCTTTGCCCATTTCAATACTATTTAAATAGACTTCTAAAATGCGTTCTTTACTCCAAATAAGCTCAATTAAAAAGGTAAAATAGGTTTCTAAACCTTTTCTAAGCCAGCTTCTGTTTGGCCACAGAAAAACGT
>DAISIZ010000007.1:0-29496 GCA_036821745.1 Aurantibacter sp.
GGATGAAAACGTTATTGAACGTGTATTAACCAGTAACAGTAGTAAAGAGTACGAAACGACTGCAAAAAGCGGTGAAGTAATTGTACATGGTGCTAATGGTAAAATGATTAAAGCACAAACGGCTAACCAACGTAAAATGGTAGAGCTAATGCGTAAAAACGATATGGTTTTTGCTATTGGTCCAGCGGGAACAGGTAAAACTTATACAGGTGTTGCTTTAGCGGTACAAGCATTAAAGAATAAGGAAGTAAAACGAATTATATTAACGCGTCCTGCTGTTGAAGCTGGCGAGAAATTAGGTTTTCTTCCTGGTGATTTAAAAGAAAAATTAGATCCGTATATGCAACCTTTATATGATGCCTTGCGTGATATGATTCCTGCGCAACGTTTAGAGCAATACATTGAAAATGGTACCATACAAATTGCACCTTTAGCCTTTATGCGTGGAAGAACTTTAGATCATGCTTTTGTGATTTTAGATGAAGGTCAAAATACCACAAGAGCGCAAATGAAAATGTTTTTAACCAGAATGGGAAAAAGCGCAAAGTTCCTTTTAACTGGCGATCCAGGACAAATTGATTTACCAAGACATACCGTTTCAGGACTTAAAGAAGCCTTGTTAGTTTTAAAAGATGTTGAAGGACTTGGTATGGTTCATTTAGATGATAAAGATGTCATTCGTCATAAATTGGTGAAAAAGATTATTGATGCTTACAAAACGATAGAAAATGTTGATTAATGCTTATTTTCGCATTTTTAAAACAACAACACAACAAAAATGAGCCAAACAATTACAGAAAGTCATTTTGAATTTCCAGGACAAAAAAGTGTCTATAAAGGAAAAGTAAGAGAAGTTTATAATATTAATGATGACGTTTTAGTCATGATTGCTACGGATAGATTAAGTGCTTTTGATGTGGTGATGCCAAAAGGAATTCCATTTAAAGGACAAATCTTAAACCAAATTGCGACTAAATTTATGGCGCAAACGGAAGATATTGTTCCTAATTGGTTAACGGCTACACCAGATCCTAATGTTGCTGTTGGTCATTTATGTGACCCTTTTAAAGTTGAAATGGTGATTCGTGGTTATATGTCTGGTCATGCGGCTCGTGAATATAAATTAGGAAAACGTGAACTTTGTGGTGTTGCTATGCCAGAAGGAATGAAGGAGAATGATAAGTTTCCTAATCCAATTATTACACCGGCAACTAAAGCCGAAATGGGTGATCACGATGAAGATATTTCTCGTGAAGACATTTTAGCGAAAGGTATTGTTAGTGAAGAAGATTACATTATTTTAGAAGATTATACACGTAAGTTATTTGCTCGTGGAACTGAAATTGCCGATTCAAGAGGTTTAATTTTAGTAGATACTAAATATGAGTTTGGTAAAACTAAAGAGGGAAAGATTGTGTTAATTGATGAGATTCATACACCAGATTCTTCACGTTATTTTTACGCTGAAGGTTACCAAGAACGTCAAGATAGTAATGAAGCACAAAAACAATTAAGTAAAGAGTTTGTGCGCCAATGGTTAATTAGCAATAATTTTCAAGGTTTAGAAGGACAAACGGTTCCAGAAATGAGTGATGAATATATCGCTTCTGTAAGTGAACGTTACATAGAGCTTTACGAAAAGATTATGGGCGAAAAGTTTGTAAAAGGAGATGTGTCTGATATTCAAAGTAGAATAGATGAAAATGTAAATGCGTTTTTAGCTGAAAAATAAAAATATAGTATTGTAAATATTGAAGTTTACGAATTATGATTTTATCATATAGATATCGTCCACCTATAAAGTATTTATTTTTAGGTATTATGCTTTTGCCTTGTTCAATTCTTTTTGGATTTATGGTTGGAAAGGAAGAATGGTGGGTTTCTTTGGGGGTCTTATTTTTTGCGATAATACTCTTTGCTTCAGGATTTAGTTTTTTGTTAATTTATGTTAGAAAGTTTAATGTTGGAGGATTAGTAGTTAGTGATGATTACATCGAAATTCCTGGACGTTGGAGAAATAGAGTAACGTTAAAATTTAACGATATAAAAGATATTGGTGAATTTAATACTTATGATCATATTATCGAGATTGAAAGTTCTAATGATGTTCATTTAATTGAACGGAATTGGATGAATAAAAAAGACTTTAATGAAGTTAGAAATAGGTTACAGAAAATCCGTCCTAAAGATTAAAATTAAAGCCCGCATTAAACATAGTTTAATGCGGGCTTTTTATGATGTAAATTAGTTAGTGAATTAACTTATTTCTTTCAATAATAATTCAGCAACAAGCTCTGACGATGCAGGGTTTTGTCCTGTAATTAATAAACCGTCTTGCACTGCGTGTGGATGCCAATCTTCGGCTTTAGAATAATCTCCACCATTATTTTTTAGCATTTCTTCAACTAAAAAAGGAACAATAGCGGTTAATTGTACCGCATCTTCTTCAGTGTTTGTAAAACCAGTTACTTTTTTACCACTAACTAAAGGTTGCCCTTCGTTGTTTTTAGTATATCTAAAAATAGCAGGTGCGTGACAAACTGCGCCAACAGGTTTATTGTTGTTATAAAAGTCTTCAATTAAAGCAATAGAGCTTTTGTCTTCAGATAAATCCCATAATGGTCCGTGTCCTCCAGGATAAAACACAGCATCATAATCAGCTTGAGAAACACTATTTAAAGTTACTGTGTTAGCCATTTCGTTTTGAGCCGTTTCATCTTCAAAATAACGTACAGTTGAAGGTGTTTGGAAATCGGCTTCATTACTTTTTGGATCAATTGGTGGTTGTCCACCTTTTGGAGATGCGATAGTAATATTCACACCTTTGTCTTTTAATAAGTAATATGGAGAAGCAAATTCTTCAATCCAAAATCCAGTTTTTTCGCCTGTATTTCCTAAATCTTCGTGACTTGTTAACACGAATAATACGTTTTTCATATATAAGTTTATTTTAATGTCATTTTTGTAAAGACAAAATTATAAACTAAACACATCTTAAAAATTGATTTATGATAAGAAATTAGTTCGCTTTTCGAATTCGGCTTAAGCTTTCTGTAGTCATTCCTAAATAGGATGCAATATGGTAGTTTTTTACGCTTTGTTCTATGTTTGGGTAAGTATCTATAAAATCGAAATAACGCTCTTTAGCAGATTGAGACAGATTAGCTAAAATACGTTTCTGAAAACTGGCAAACGCACGTTCCATTTTTCGCCTAAAAAACGTTTCTAATTTTGGAATTTTAAGATATAAAAGTTCCATATCTTTTTTAGAAATCTTATAAAGTGTCGCATCTTGAAGACACTCAATAGACATTATCGCTTTTGTGTGATTAAAGAAAGCCGTGTAATCACTAATCCACCAATCGTTAATAGCAAATTGAAGTGTGTGTTCTTTCCCTGAATCGTCTATATGGAAGGTTCGAAGGCATCCGTTTAAAACGTAGTATTGGTAGTCGACGATTTCGTTAGCTTTAAGAAGTATGCTGTTTTTGGATAGGCTTACTTTCTCTAATTTACTTTCAATAGCTTGTTGTTCTTCAATAGAAAAAGAAAGGTCTTTAAAAATATGTTCTGTGATTTTAATACTCATAAACCATTTTTACTTCTTAACCCAACCTATTAATTTTCTTAAGTAAGTATATACAAACGCGTTGGTTTTTACATAGTAAAATGAGATAAAACAAACGACTGTAATAAATAGAAGGGCACCAATAATGGCTTCAGTAGGATTTAACGCTTTGTAAAAGAAACTCTTTAAACTTAAACCAGTGTAACTTCCGTAGATAATCATAAAATGTATGATATACATCGACAAGGTTTTTTGTCCAATTTTGGTAATAATAGCTTGCTGTAAAAAGCGTTCAAAACTATAAAACAAACCAAAAATAACGAGTACGTTTCCTAAGCGAGAAAATAAATAATTATAGTTAGCGCTTAGTTTAAAGATTTCAATATCTGTAAGTATAGTTAATTGTCTTAAAATAGGCGAAGAACCAAAAATTAAAATTAAACCAATCACTAAAAAAATAATGGCTGTTATGGGTTTAAAGTTTGTTTTATGCTGAAGTTTATGCATAATAACCGCAATAAAACCGCCATAAGCAACATAACCAAACCAAGGAATTATTGTAAAAACTGAGCCATTTTCTTTAGATAAATAGTTGCTTACAATTAATGGTAAATCAGGTAAGCTTAAATTTCTGTAATAAGGTTCTGTTAGAAAAATAAGTGTCCCAATACTAAAAAAGACAATGGCTAATAGGGTTTGTTTTTTAGCTAAAGCTAAATACAGTCCAATAATTAAAATCAAAGATAGGCCTATACATTGTAAAACATCAATGACTAAAAAGTAAGAGTCAAAGTAGCCAAATAGCCAACCTTTAAAATCTATTCTTAGTGTGTAGCCAACCACAATAAGCATTACGCCACGAGTTAGTCCTTTTTTAATACGTTTTTTAGTGTCGCCTTTATCTTGTGCTTTAAAAAGTAAATAGCAAAAAACTAAACCTGTTATTGTGAAAAAAGTTGGTGCGGTAATACCTCTAAAGTAATTCCAAATGTTGTAAGCTAAAGATGAATCGTTTCTGTAAATAGGATTTAAAAGCGTGTCAATAAAGTGGCCTTGCAACATCATTAAAATGGCAAAAGCTCTAACAGCATCTAAAAAGAAAAGTCGTTTACCCATTAAAAATAGTGTCTAAAATCTCAGTTTGAGTCTTGCAAAGGTATAAAATGAAATGCTTAACCGTTCAATTTGAGTTTTCTTTCTGAAAAATGCTAATCTATTTTTCATTTTATACTTAAATTGAAGCATCAAAATCAGAAAACGAATGAGCCAATATCATATAAAACACTTAGAGGAATATTTTCAAGTCTATAGAAAATCGGTTAATCAACCCGAAGCATTTTGGGCAGAAATTGCTGATGAGCATTTTTTATGGCGAAAAAAATGGGATAAGGTCTTGTCTTGGGATTTTAATAAGCCTGAAGTGAAATGGTTTGAAGGCGCACAACTTAATATTACCGAAAACTGTTTAGATAGGCATTTGTTATCCCGAGGTGATAAAACGGCACTAATTTTTGAACCAAATAACCCAAAAGAAAAAGCACAACATATTAGCTATAAAGAATTACACGAAAAAGTGTGTAGAATGGCAAATGTGCTAAAATCTAAAGGTGTAAAAAAAGGCGATCGCGTTTGTGTTTATTTACCTATGATTCCAGAATTAACAGTTTCAGTATTGGCTTGTGCCAGAATAGGAGCGATACATTCAGTAGTGTTCGCGGGATTTTCATCGACGGCTTTGTCAACTCGAATTAATGACTGCGATTGTAAAATGGTGATTACAAGTGATGGTTCGTTTAGAGGAAATAAAATCATTGACTTAAAAACTATTGTGGACGATGCTTTAAATGATTGTCCTCAAATTGAATCTGTTTTAGTGCTTGAAAGAACTCAGGCTAAAATCAACTTAAAAGAAAATAGAGATGAGCTTTTACAACCTTTATTAGATAAATCTTCTAAGGTTTGTGAGCCAGAAATTATGAATGCGGAAGATCCGTTGTTTATTTTATATACCTCAGGTTCTACTGGGCAACCTAAAGGTATGTTGCATACTACCGCAGGTTATATGGTGTATAGTGCATATTCATTTAAAAATGTATTTCAGTATACCGAAAAAGATGTGTATTGGTGTACTGCCGATGTTGGTTGGATTACTGGACATAGCTATATTATTTACGGACCGTTATGTAACGGAGCAACAAGCGTAATGTTTGAAGGTGTGCCAAGTTATTCTGATTACAGTCGTTTTTGGCAAATTGTTGAAAAACATAAAGTGAATCAGTTTTATACAGCGCCAACCGCAATTCGTGCCTTAGCGAAAGAAGGTGTTGGTTTTGTTGATGGTTATGATTTATCGTCTTTAAAAGTTTTAGGAACTGTTGGTGAGCCAATTAATGAAGAAGCTTGGCATTGGTACGACGATAATGTTGGGAAAAACCAAGCGCCAATTGTAGATACGTGGTTTCAAACTGAAACTGGCGGGATTATGATTACGCCAATTCCTTATGTGACGCCAACAAAACCAACCTATGCGACCTTACCATTTATAGGTGTACAATTGGCTTTAATGAATTATGAAGGCGAAGAAATTAATGGTAATCAAGTAAGTGGGAAATTAGTGATTAAATTTCCTTGGCCAAGTATGGCAAGAACCATTTGGGGAAATCATAAACGTTATAAAGAGACGTATTTTTCGACGTTTGAAAATAAATATTTTACAGGTGATGGCGCTTTGCGTGATGAGGTTGGTTACTACAGAATTACTGGTCGCGTAGATGATGTAATTATTGTTAGCGGACATAACTTAGGAACAGCTCCAATTGAAGATGCTATTAACGAACATCCAGCAGTTGCCGAAAGTGCTATTGTTGGTTTTCCGCATAAGGTTAAAGGAAATGCCTTGTATGGTTTTGTGATTTTAAAAGAGTCAGGTGAAAACCGAAAACAAGAAAATCTAAAAAAGGAAATCAATCAAATTATTACCGAACAAATTGGACCCATAGCTAAGTTAGATAAAATTCAGTTTACAGTTGGTTTACCTAAAACAAGAAGTGGTAAAATTATGCGTCGTATTTTACGTAAAATCGCTGAAAATGATACCAGTAATTTAGGTGATATTAGTACGTTACTAAATCCAGAATGTGTGCAAGATATTATTGATAATGCATTGTAGTGTTTTTAGTAGGTAGTGGTTAAGTCATCAGTGATTAGTCGATAGTTATCAGTTGTCAGTTAGTAATGATTTTAAATAAGAGTACTTATGTCACACTGAGCGCAGTCGAAGTGCTCAAATAGTTACGACTTTGCTTTGTTAAGTTCTTCTCTAAGACAGGTTAAAGTCGAAGTACTTTTTATTTTCGACTTTATTTTAGTTTAATAAGATCTTCGACTTTAGCTTGTCTTGAGCGATAGTCGAAAGGCTCAGACTGACATTTTGGTGAGTTTTAAAATTGTAATTATTATTTAATGAAGACGAACTATAGCGAAGAATTACGTTTCTAATTCTAAAGAATACCATTTTAGTCATCTCGACGATAGGAGAAATCACATTAAGGTGAATAATAACTAAACTTAGTTTAAACCTGAAACAGTTAAAAAAGCATAAAAAAACTAACATAAAAAAAAGGCGAATCAAACGATTCGCCTTTTTTAATAACTATAAATAGTGACTTATAATTTATGCCCTAATTTCTTAGAGTAACGTTTGTACAATTGTGTTTGATGCGTTTCTAAACTAACATCGCGACCTTGAATAAATACATTGTCTAATTTGTTGGTACGCATATCTAAAGCATCACCTTCACTAATAAATAACGTCGCATCTTTTCCAACTTCTAAAGAACCAACTTGCTTATCAATCCCTAAAATTTTAGCCGTATTTAAGGTGATTAAACTTAAAGCAGTTTCTTTATCCAAACCGTAAGCCGAACAAGTTCCTGCTAAAAACGGTAAGTTTCTTGTGTTCATACGTTCCATATCACCACTGTTTTCTAAACCAACTAAAACACCGGACTTTACTAACTGATTAGCTAATTTAAACGGTAAGTCGTAATCTTCATCGTCGTTATTAGGTCTTGAATGTACACGTTGTAATAATACAGGAATGTTGTGTTGTTTTAAAACATCGGTTACATTATTAGCTTCATAACCACCAACAATAACCATATGTTTTACGTGATGTTTTTTAGCAAAATTAATCGCGTCTATAATTCCTTTTTCGAAATCTACGTGAACGAAAAGTTTTCGTGAACCTTCAACTAAATCATTTAACGCTTTAAAAGGCGCGTTAATTTTTGAATTGCCATTAGAATTATAGGCTTTAGAAGCACTAAAATAATTTGCTAATTCTTCAACTTGCTTGCTATAGTTTTTGTTTTCTTTTAATGTGCTTGGTTCTCCTAACCACCAACGACCACGCGAATACGTTCTTGGCCAGTTTAAGTGAATTCCATCGTTTTCTTTAATAACCGCATCTTGCCAGTTCCAAGCATCTAATTGTACCACAGATGATGTTCCTGAGATTCGTCCGCCACGAGGCGTAATTTGTGCCATTAAAACACCATTTGGTCGCATAGATTCAATCACTTTACTTTCGGTATTGTAAGCAATTAAACTGCGTATATGGGGATTCATCACGCCAACTTCATCAAAATCTCTTGTGGCTCTAACCGCATCAATTTCAGCTAAACCTAAAGTGCTATTTGGTGCAATAAAACCTGGGTAAATATGCTTTCCTTTTGCGTTAATTGTTTTTCCTTGTCGTGCTATTTTATTTAGAGCGCTACCAACATAGGTAATCTTCCCATCATTAAACATCACTAAGGCATTTTCTATCACTTCTCCATTTCCTAAATGTGCTGTAGCACCTTCAATTGTAATGGCTTCAGTTTGTTTGGGAGCAGGCGTTTGTTGTGCAAATCCTAAAAAAGAACTACACAATAAAAGTGCTATGATATATCGTTTTTTCATTGTTTAAAATTTAGAGTTTACAGTTAATTAATTATGATCTATAGAATCGCAATGCAATAACTGCTTGTCTTTCTTTTCAATTGGTTTAGTCTTTAATCCTTTGTGTTTTGCTTGAAGCATTAACGTTGTTAATTCACTTTTTTCTTTCTTAATCGCTCTACGCATTGCTTTGTCTTTGTCAATATCAAAATAAACAGCACCTTCAATTAGTGTTTTTTCAGCTTTAGAATAAATTGACATTGGGTGACCTGACCATAATACTACATCGGCATCTTTTCCTACTTTTAAACTTCCGACACGTTGGTCTAAATGCAATAATTTTGCAGGATTTAAAGTCACGAATTTCCAAGCATCTTCTTCGCTAATGTTTCCGTATTTTACACTTTTAGCAGCTTCTTGATTTAAACGTCTTGACATTTCGGCGTCATCACTATTAATTGCAACCGTAACACCTTCATTATGCATAATAGCTGCGTTAAAAGGAATCGCGTCATTTACTTCGTATTTGTAAGCCCACCAATCACTAAAGGTTGAACCACCAACGCCGTGTTTTACCATTTTATCAGCCACTTTGTAACCTTCTAAAATGTGCGTAAACGTATTAATGTTGAAGTTGAATTTCTCAGCAACCTTCATTAACATATTAATTTCACTTTGTACATAAGAGTGACAGCTAATAAAACGTTCTTTATTGATGATTTCGGCTAAAGTTTCTAACTCTAAATCTTTACGATAAGGTTTACCGCTTTTCTTTTTGGCATCGTAAGCTTTAGCGCGTTCAAAGTAATTCATATACACTTGTTCAACACCCATTCTGGTTTGTGGAAAACGTGTTGTGGTATAATCACCCCAATTACTTTGTTTTACGTTTTCACCTAAAGCGAACTTTATGAATTTAGGTGAATTTTTGTAAATCATTTCATTTGCCGTTTCTCCCCATTTTAATTTAATAATCGCAGAACGACCACCAATTGGGTTTGCAGAACCGTGTAAAATTTGAATACTCGTAACACCACCAGCTAAGTTGCGATAAATATCAATATCTTCGGCGTCTACAACGTCTTCAATGGTAACTTCGGCAGTACTGTTGTGACCAGATTCGTTAACACTTATGGTTGCAATATGCGAATGTTCGTCTATAATTCCTGCTGTAACGTGCTTTCCTGTAGCGTCAATCACTTTTGCATTCCCGGCAGATAAGTTTTTGCCTATTTTAGAAATCTTTCCGTTTTTAATTAAAATATCGGTTTGCTCTAAAATACCGTCTTTTTCATTCGTCCAAATCGTCGCATTTTTAAATAAAATAGTTTCTTGTTGCGGTTTTTGCGTTAACCCATATGCCATATTAGGATAAGTGGTAGGGAAGATGTTTAACTCCTCTTTTTTATCTTCGGATTTAGCTTTGTTTTCTTCCGTTTTCTTAGGGTTTCTTGTAGCGGTAAATGGTGTGCTTTCCCCATTTGTACCGTACATTTTACCTTCAAAAGTATTAAGATCTTTAATGTTAGATTTAAATCGAACAAATTCTTTTTTTGTTGAATCACCAACGTTTAACATTAGCTGTAGCCAGTTATCTTTAAAATTAACCGTTGCATTGTGTGTGTTTTCTTGAGATTCTATACTTCCTTTTAACTTGTTGATTTCTCCATTAAGTTTAAGTGTAATAATTTCTTTTGAGTTTTTGAAAAAATTGCTGGTTAGTTTCAATGTATAATCACCTCTTAAATCCATAACATCCATTGGATTTAAATCGTGTTTTTTTCCAGTTACCCAGTTTTGATATAGTGTTGTTTCTTTATCAAAAACATCACCTGAAGTAATTAAAAAGTTGGCATAAGCACCAGTTTTTAAATGACCTAATTCGTTAGATTTTCCAATTATAGAAGCTGGAATTGTAGTTAAAGCTTCTAAAGCTTTGGTGTTACTTAAGCCGTGTTTAATTGCGTTTTGTAAATGTGCGGTAAAAGCATCTGCCTTCTTTAAATCGTGTGTGGTTAAAGCGAATGTAATATTGTTTTCGGCTAAAACTTTAGGATTTGTAGGTGCTTGGTTCCACTCGCGTAAATCTTCTAAACTCACATCTTTTGCCAATAACGGATCTTCCATATCATAAGCTTCCGTGAAATTTATTGGTAATATTAGTTTTGCGTTAGTGTTTTTTATGTGTTGTGCTAATTCAAATTCATCGCCACCAGCTACAAATACATATTGAGTGTTGAATTGATCTCCAATTTGATCAACTCTTAAAATGTTGTTTTTATTACCAGCATCAAAGATTTGTACTTCACTTTTATTCGCATTAAAAGCTTGTAAAGCACGATCTTTTACGTCCATATTTCCGCCTGCATACCATTTTGCATCGTGGTTAACTTGACGTAACAACGCAAACGTTCCCATAATAGAGGTTGGGTAGGATTGTCTTGAGGTTTTACTTTTTGATGTTCCGTAAAATTGTCCTAAATGATCGTCTAAAATACGTTTAGAGTTATCGTTTTGGTCGGTTAAGGCAACTAATAATCCAGAACCTTGAATAATTCCATCATTAACGTGTGTACTCACGACTCCAAAACCTAATTCCTGTAAGGTTTCAGCTTTGCTTTTATCATATTTAAAATGATCTATAGCATTAACGTCTGGTCTAATATGGTCATTCCAATAATAACCTTTTCGTTGCGCATCGTATTGCGGACTTCGGCTTGAATCATCTCCAGATTTAGGGTCTTTTACACCAAAAGTTGTGTAAATATCTATAAATGAAGGGTAGATGCTTTTTCCGTTTAAATCTATAGTTACTGCATTTTTAGGTACAGAAACATTAGCGCCACTGGATACTACTTTTCCGTCCTTGATGACTAAAGTTCCGTTTTCAACAACTTGGGTTGGCGTAATGAAAATTTTAGCGTTCGTAAAAACAGTATAGTTGGATGAGTTGGTTTTTACACCATTGTTTTTAGGAATATAATCCTGAGAAAACAATGATAAGCTGAAAGAAAATATTCCAGCGGTAATAATTTTTTTAATCATAATTATCTTTTAAGTCGCCTAAAGATAGATTATAAATTTTTGTTCGTAAAATAATTAACATATAAAGCGACCACATAACTGTAGCTTTTTATGCCTTTAGACTGATTGTTTGCTTTTAAAAAGGTACTGTAGGTTTCTTTAAATATAGGTTCGGTAAAGTTTTTATGGCTATCCCAAAAATCACGAACCTCTTTGTAATTTTTATAAATTCCTTTGTTTATAGTTTGAGCGACTTCATAATAAGTTTCAGGATCACGTTTAAATAATTCACCTAAGCAATGTCTTAAGGCGAAACTATAACCAGAGTATTTAAAGTAGATGTTGTTATTGTTAATAGATGCTAAAAAGCCAATAAAATTAGCTTCGTTTTCCGCAGCATAACCTAATTGGTGTGCTATTTCGTGTGCAGTTGTGGTTGGTAGTTTGTAAATAGGTATCATACTATTTACTTGCGCTTCGTTGGTAAACGGATTTAAATAACCGCTAAATCCCATAATAGTTAATGGGTAACTTAATAAAGATTTTTTCACACTTGGATTGGTGTATTTTAAATTCGGATAAGTTTTCCATAGATTCTCGTAACTATTTAATGTATGTTCTAAAACAAAAGCTTTGTTAAAAGGATAATTCACTTTAGTGCTATCGTTCTTTGCAAGCTGATTATGAAGCGCGTTTGTCTTTTCTTTTAAAATTGAAATGGTTTCAAGTAACTGTTCGGTGGTATAATCGGCTTTTAAATTTAGGTTTTCGTGTAACGGTTTGCGGTAATAATTAAATGCCCAAAACAAATGAAACGTAAAGTAGACAATGCTTAACACCGAAAATAATTCTACAAACCAAAGCTTCGTGTCAGTAACAATGCGTTTTATATTTTTTATAAACCATCTTATAATTAATAGGATTCCTAAAGTGTAAAATACATCACCTAAAGAAAAAGGTAGCCAGCCAAAACTTAAACGCAACGCTTTAGATATAAAAAGATATAGTCCGTTACTGTAATAGGTTTCAATGAAAGTAGGGAAGAGGCTTAGTATTTTTATGACTGCAATAAGTGGAATAAGACTTAAGGCAACTTTGGTTGATGTTTTTTTCAGCATAATCCAAAAATAAACAAATGATGATTAAAATCATATCCTATTAATTACCTTTGTGACTTATTTAAAACACACTACAATGAGTCAAGACGTTAGAGCTTTAGAGCCAAAAGCATTATGGAATAAATTTGCTGATTTAAATGCAGTACCAAGACCTTCTAAGAAGGAAGAACGCGTAATTAAGTTTATGAAAGATTTTGGAACGAATTTAGGTTTAGAAGTTGTTGAAGATGAGGTTGGAAATGTAATTATTAAAAAGCCAGCGACTAAAGGAATGGAGAACCGTGTGTCGATTGTGATGCAGTCGCATTTAGATATGGTTCACCAGAAAAATAACGATACTGTTTTTGATTTTGATACGCAAGGTATTGAAATGTATGTTGATGGTGATTGGGTTCGTGCTAATGGAACAACATTAGGTGCCGACAATGGTTTAGGTGTTGCAACTATAATGGCTATTTTAGAAAGTGATTCTATAGAGCATCCAGCAATTGAGGCTTTATTTACTATTGATGAAGAAACTGGAATGACTGGAGCAATGGGATTAAAAGGTGGTTTGCTTACAGGTGAAATACTTTTAAACTTAGATACCGAAGAAGATGATGAAATTGGTGTAGGTTGTGCTGGTGGAATAGATATTACTGCGACAAGAAATTACGAGCAAGAAGAAACGCCTGAATTTAAAATTGGATATAGGATTACCGTAAAAGGTTTACAAGGTGGACATTCCGGAATGGATATTATTAAAGGTTTAGGTAATGCTAATAAAATTATGAACCGTTTATTATTTGATGGTTTTGAAAACTTTGGTTTACGTATTTCTGAAATTGATGGTGGAAGTTTGCGTAATGCAATTCCAAGAGAAAGTAATGCGGTTGTAGCTATTGATGCAGTTCACGAAGAAGCTTTTAAAGCAGAAATGGAGGCCTTAGCTAATACAATTAAAACTGAAAACAAAACATTAGAGCCTAATTTGGAAGTTGTTGTTGAAGCTTACGAATTACCAGAATTTATTATGGATTTAGGGGTTCAAGAAGGTGTAACTCGTGCGTTATATTCGGCATTAAATGGTGTTTATCGTATGAGTGCGGATATTAAAGATTTAGTTGAAACGTCTAATAATATTGCACGTGTAATTATTAAAGATGGAGCAATTAAGATTGGTTGTTTAACACGAAGCTCAGTAGAAAGTGCTAAAATGGATTTAGCCAATACTTTAAGATCTACGTTTGAATTAACAGGTTGTGAAGTGGAGCTTTCTGGTGATTACCCAGGTTGGACACCAAATATGGATTCGTCTATATTAAAAGTAATGTCTGGTTTATACGAAAAATTAAATGGTGAAAAAGCACACGTTGCCGCTTGTCACGCAGGATTAGAATGTGGTATTCTTGGACAAAATTACCCTGAAATGGAAATGATTAGTTTTGGACCAACTATTAAAGGTGCACATTCTCCTGATGAACGCGCAAGTATTTCTTCAGCTAAAAAATACTGGAACTTTTTGTTAGAAACATTAAAAGAAATTCCTGTAAAATAAGTTTAAGTTTTAAAAGCTTGAATCATAAAAAAATGCCTCATTACATAAGTAGTGAGGCATTTGTGTTTTATAGTATTTGTAATCTATGACCTATAGACTAAATCCAAGTGTTAAGGTAATGCTTGAATTTTTGGTGTCAATGTTTGCAGCATCAGTTAAACCAGTTTCAAATAAATTGCGATTTCTGTCTTGTTGTGATGTCGCGTAAGTTAAATCTACTTTTGTATTTCCAAAGGAATACCCAAGTCCAAACGAATAACCCGTTAAGTCACTCATAATGTTTTTGTCTTTATATGGGCTTTCTTCAAAACGGTAACCTGCTCTAAAACTTGCTAATTTGTATTTGTATTCTCCACCAATATTTAGGGTAGTGGCAGAAGCTAAATTATTTTCTATAATTCTATTTTGTTCTGCAAAATAAGTGTCTTTTTTAGGCTTAAATTTAGTATTACTGTAATCCTTAATACCATAGTCCATACTTAGTAAACCAGATTTTCCAAAAATATATGCTAAACTACCTGTTAGTTTACCAGGTGTTTTTAATTTATATTCAGGGAAAATATTAATAGTGTTTGGGTCCGTAATTTGAGTTGCAATTGTTCCATTATCTACACGACTAGTTTCTAAATACTGTGTAGATTCTTCTTCAAGACTAAGCCAAGTAGGAGATTCGAAACTAAATCCAGCTCTTAAACCATCGGTAACTTTAATAATAGTTCCTAATTGAAGCGAAATCCCTCGTCCATTTGTCTTTAATGTGTTTTCAAAAGCGACTTGTTTTACAGTCGAAGTTGTGTTTATATTACTTTCGTAGAAAAACGTTTTACGCTCATAATCAATAAAATGAGAGTTAACATTTAAACCGAAATACACTTTGTCATTATATTGTGTTGCTATATTAAAACCTAGTTTTCCATTATACCCTGTTGCACTATAATTGTAGCTTTGACTATAATTCCCTCCAGAAATATTACTAGAGTAAAGAGTGTTGTCATCATTAGTAGTGCTTGGTTCTAAAATAAATGAGTCAAACCCTAAAAACGCTTGTTGGTGTTCTGCTCCATAGGTGTTGCCAATCGCAACGTAAGCATTAGCTGTAGATTCTCCTGGTAGTGCTGATATTTGATCAAGTCTTAAACCTTGTGCAAAGTTTAAAAAATAATTGCTAATAGAATTTGTCGGGTTAATACCTGACGCAGCCCAACTATCGCTATAATTGTTCAGTTTGTCGTAGGCTAATGATAATGTGAATTTTTTAAATTTAGAACCTGCATTATTATTCCTAAATAAAAAGACAGCACCACCTTGATTAAAATCAAAATTTGTATCCCTTTGACTAGTAGAGGAATTAAAATAAGAACTATTGTTCTTTTTGCTTTGTGAGCTTAAGGTAGCAGAGGCAAAACTATTATTAAATACTGCTGAACTTGCAGGATTGACGTTAATCGCACTAATATCGCCACCCAAGGCTCCAAAAGCACCACTTAAAGCTCTAAATCTTGCCGAGCCTTCAATAGATGTGTTTCCGTATCTTACGGCATCTGTAATATCTTGAGCATTTGTAACTAAGCCTAAAAATAGACTTGTTGCTGCTAATAGCATCTTTTTCATATATGGAGGTATTATCTAGGTCTTCTCGTTGATGATCTAGTTGCGCTTCTAGTTGAACTACTTCTTGGAGCACTGTAAGAATTATTGCTTCTTCTTGGTGGAGAATATGTTCTTGGAGAACTTGTTCTAGGCGCACTAGCTCTAGGTGAAGAACGTCTAGGTCTAGGTGTATTAGATCTAGGAGTGTTAGTTCTAGGTCTAGGTGAATTGGCTCTAGGAGAGTTTGTTCTTGGTCTAGGTGAATTAACTCTAGGTCTTGTTGTTCTTGGAGTTGCAGCTTTAGTTCTAGGTCTTGGTGAACGTGTTGAAGAGCGTCTTGTGTTTGTTGAGCGAGGGTTTAACTGTGACGCTCTTCTATTTCTTGAGTAAAGACCATTAATATTTCCTCTTCTGCTAAAATAACCATTGTTTAAATAACCTCTTCTACCATAACTATAGGCGTAGTTTGGTCTGTATCTATAATTTCCATAATAACCATATCCGAAATTGTTGTATGAGTTTCCATAGAAAGGTGAGTTCCATCCCCAGTTGTTCCAACCCCAATTATTCCAATGGTAACCATAATTCCAATTGTTATAAGGATTATACCAGGCATCATAGTTACTCCATCCAAAATTGGTCCAACCGTAATTGTTCCAACCCAAGTAGTTCCAACCTCTGTTATTCCAACCGTTGTTGTATACGTGTATATTAACATTAGAACTGTTTTCTCCCCAACCAGCATTTGCTGTTTCTTGGTTAGAACTTGTGCTTTGGTAATCTTCTACATCTGTAAAGACTTCATCAGTAGTAAAAGCTTCATTAGCTTCTCTGTTTTCCTCTTTAAAGTAGTTACTGTAATAGTCAGAAGATGTATTGTTTTCTTCAACAACTTCTTCGGTTACAGTATAGTCCGGAGAATCTTCTTCGTAAATACCATCACTTGTAGAGCCAACATATTGATAAGACCCACAAGCACTTAATGTTAAACTAATAATTAGTAGATAAGCAACTTGCTTTAATTTAGGAAGTGTATATTTTTTCATAACAATTTGTTTTTTATTGTCGAACAACACAAAAATAGTTAGTTTTGTGCGAACTATCATAATAATTAATTAGACACAATTTTTGTGCCAAAACGCTGTATATGAGTAAGAAATTAACAAGCAGAGCAGAAGATTATTCAAAATGGTATAACGAATTAGTTGTAAAAGCTGATTTAGCCGAAAATTCTGCAGTGCGTGGCTGTATGGTTATTAAGCCCTATGGTTATGCAATTTGGGAAAAAATGCAAGCAGAACTAGACCGTATGTTTAAAGAAACGGGACATCAAAATGCTTATTTTCCGCTGTTTGTACCAAAAAGTTTATTTGAAGCTGAAGAAAAGAACGCAGAAGGTTTTGCTAAAGAATGTGCCGTAGTTACACATTATAGATTACAAAATGATCCTGATAAACCAGGGAAATTACGTGTAGATCCAAAAGCAAAGTTAGAAGAGGAGTTAGTTGTAAGGCCTACTAGTGAAGCTATTATTTGGAATACTTATAAAGGCTGGATTCAATCTTATAGAGATTTACCATTATTAATTAACCAATGGGCAAACGTGGTGCGTTGGGAAATGCGTACACGTTTATTTTTACGTACAGCAGAATTTTTATGGCAAGAAGGTCATACGGCACACGCAACTAAAGCTGAAGCTATTAAGGAAGCAGAATTAATGAATGATGTGTATGCTGCTTTCGTTCAGGATTTTATGGCTATACCAGTAGTTAAAGGTCGTAAAACGGAAAGCGAGCGTTTTGCAGGAGCAGATGAAACCTATTGTATTGAAGCTTTAATGCAAGACGGTAAAGCCTTACAAGCAGGAACATCACACTTTTTAGGACAGAATTTCGCAAAAGCGTTTGATGTTAAATTTGCTAACAAAGAAGGAAAGCAAGATTATGTTTGGGCAACGTCTTGGGGCGTATCTACACGTTTAATGGGAGCACTTATAATGACACATAGTGACGATAAAGGTTTGGTCTTACCTCCAAACTTAGCACCTAATCAAGTTGTAATTGTTCCAATATATAAAGGAGAAGAACAGTTAGAAGCTATTACCGAGGTTGTAAATGGTATAATGAAGGATTTACGAGCTGTTGGAGTTAGTGTGAAATTTGATAACAGAGATACATTAAGACCAGGAGCAAAGTTTGCGCAACACGAATTACAAGGTGTGCCATTACGTATTGCTATAGGTGCAAGAGATTTAGAAAATGGTACTGTGGAATTAGCTCGTAGAGATACTTTAACTAAAGAAACAACCGAATTAGCCATTTTAACGGAAAAGGTTAAAGGTTTAATGACTGAAATACAAGATGGGCTTTATAAAAAAGCTTTTGATTATAGAGAATCTCATATCACAGAAGTCAATTCTTTTGAAGAGTTTAAAAATGTTTTAGAAACTAAAGGCGGATTTGTTTCTGCACACTGGGATGGTACAATTGAGACTGAAGATAAAATTAAGGAATTAACCAAAGCGACAACACGTTGTATTCCAGATGATTTTGATGCAGAAGAAGGCGTTTGTGTGTATTCAGGTAAGCCTTCTAAAACCCGCGTGTTATTTGCAAAAGCGTATTAATTTAAAATTTTTTAATCTTTTTTTTAAAAAGGTATTGCAGAAGTAAAAAATAGATGTATATTTGCACCCGCAATGAGGGAATAACGCTTGTTGCAGGTTCAAATAAATATTGAAAAAAAAGTTTGCAAGTCTTAAATTAGTTTTTATATTTGCACTCTCAATAACCAAATGGCCCGTTCGTCTATCGGCTAGGACGCATGGTTTTCATCCATGTAAGAGGGGTTCGATTCCCCTACGGGCTACAATTTTTTAAATATAAAAAATATCAAATGGCAAATCACAAGTCAGCTTTAAAAAGAATTAGAAGCAACGAGGCTAAACGCCTTAGAAATAAATATCAACACAAAACAACTCGTAATGCTATTAAGCGTTTAAGAGAGTTAACTGATAAGAATGAAGCTACGACTTTATTTCCAACAGTAGTTTCTATGTTAGATAAATTAGCTAAGAATAATGTAATTCACGCTAACAAAGCTTCTAACTTAAAATCAAGTCTAGCAAAACACGTTGCAGCTCTATAATTATAGTTTCAATTAGATATATCAAAAACCCTTTCATTTATTTGAAAGGGTTTTTTTTTATGTCAAATTTTGTGTCCATAATTATACGTGGAATATTTTTCTAAATAAGTTGTTTTAGTTAGTTTATTTTACATTAAATAGGTGTTTTGTAAAATATTTTTTCTTTTCATCGAAAAGCTAATTGTTTTTTCACTTCATCTTATATATTCGCCAGCTGAAACTAAAAATGAAATGATTAAAAAATTAACAATTACAGCAGTTTTATTTGTGCTTTTTAACACTTTTTCGACAGGGCAAGTCGGTATAGGAACAATAGCCCCAAAAGGTTCGTTAGAAATAGAATCAACAAATATGGGAGTTGTTATGCCAAGAGTGAATTTGACAGCTACAAATAATACAAGTCCTGTAATTAATCCTCAAGGCGGTAATTTAGAAGTTGGTACAATGGTGCATAACCTTACAGATAATACACCTGGTACTTATAGTGTTTCTCCTGGTCTATATTTTTGGAATGGTACGCATTGGGTGTCTCTTTTTCAGAAGAAGTTTGAAAAACAACACCAGTAAAATTCAGTTTTAACAACTAATTCAGATATAGGTAATCATAAAAATATTCCTGATTTAAATAACTTATCTTTCGAGGCACCTTATGATGGTGTTTATCAGTTTATTTTGACAGCTAGTTTAGCAGCTCAAGAAGTGCAAACTAAAGAAACAAACCTTTCTTCAGCTTTTGATGATATTGATGGCTATGCTGCGGTAGGTTTTGTGGAAGGATTATTTCGCCTAAGTATAAATGGAAATAACTTCGATAAATATAATTATGCAAATAGCTTTTATAAATCAAGTACTGGATCTAATGGAACTGGAGGTGTAGATATGTTTTTATTACATAACGAAATAACTATTGTTGCTAATGTTTATTTATCTGCTGGAGATATGTGTAACTATTCAGCAACATATTCTCCTAACGGAGATGAAAATATAGATAATAGTCTTACACCTTCTCATCAAGTCGGAGATTTGAGTGCGGGTGTTGATAATTTAGCTAAACTGAATGTAACTTATTTAGGAAGAAACTAATATTTGGATTTCCAATTAATAAAAAAAGCAATAGCTTGGTTATGTTATTGCTTTTTTTGAAATACTTATCTCGCCCTAAAATAGAGGTTGAAATAAAATCTCTACGCAATAGTAATAATAGAAAGTGTAATGGTAACTTTAATAGGGTTATTTTTTTATAGCATATATATGATTGTGTTAAAAACGAAATATATAAAATAAAAAAAGCTTAAAAGTATTAGTACTTCTAAGCTTTAAGTTATAATTATTTAATTTAAAACGAAACAATTAAGCTTTCACTAAATGTCTCCAGTTATGCTTGTCTTCTGTAATGTTATATTGAATATCGTTTAAGGTCATTTTAAAAAAGGTTGCGTAACTATCTTCAACTTTAGGTAATTCGTGTTTAAAGTCTTGGTGCTTAAATCCTAAAATTGGGTTAATTACTGCAGCAGTTCCAGAACCAAATATTTCTTTTAAAGAACCGTTTTTGGCCGCTTCTTTAATCTCAGCAACCGAAATACGTCTTACTTCAGTTTTTATACCGTTATCTTCGGCTAATTGTAACACACTTTTACGTGTAATACCATCTAAAATTCTATCGTTGTTTGGTGCAGTTAGTAACGTATCGTTTATTCTAAAAAATACATTCATTGTTCCTGCTTCTTCTAAATATTCGTGTGATTTAGCATCGGTCCAAATAATTTGTTGGTAACCTTCTTTATGTGCTAAACTGGTTGGGTAAAACTGTGCAGCGTAATTTCCTGCAGCTTTAGCGTAACCAACACCACCATCGGCAGAACGGCTATACTCTTCAGCAATAATAACACGAACTTCACCAGCATAGTAAGAACGTGCAGGCGAACAAATAATCATAAATTTATATTCCTCGGCTGGCGATGCAGAAATTGCTGGCTCAGTAGCAATAACAAATGGTCTTAAGTAAAGTGAATTTCCATCACCTTTTTTAATCCATTCTTTTTCTAACAGTAAAAGTTGCTCCATCCCTTCAAAGAAAAAATCTTTTGGGAATTCTGGCATTGCTAAACGTGAAGCCGAAATATTAATACGGTTAAAATTGTCTTCTGGACGAAACATAAAGATATCGTCATTGGCATCTTTATAAGCTTTCATACCTTCAAAAACCGCTTGTCCGTAATGGAATACGCGTGCAGAAGGATCTAAAGTTAAAGGTGCGTAAGGTTCAATCGTTGGATTTTGCCATTTTCCATCTTTAAAATCACAACTAAACATGTGGTCAGTAAAGACTTTACCAAACGGTAAATTTTCAAAGTCTACGCTTTCAATTTTAGAAGTCTTAACAGGATTTATTGTTAGTTTAGTCATAATATATAGTCTAGTTTTTCAAAGTGCAAAAGTACGTGAATTATTGGCTTATTCTTATAATAATATCTTAAAAAAGCTTAATTTTGATAATAAATCAACACTATCTTATGAAATATGCATATTTGTTAGCATTTGCACTAATTTTCTCGTGTAAAGACAACGCTAAGACGACTAAAATAGAGCTAAAGCCTGCAACACAATTAGAAACAGAGACTTACGCTAGTTTTGGAGCGAAAATAACCGATAAAAACACGACTTCTGCCGATAAACTGTTGGGAATGTTTAAAGACACAAAGACAAACGATACTTTAGTGACCAAAGCTAAAGTAAAAGTATTAGATGTTTGCCAAGCTAAAGGTTGTTGGATGGTAGTCGATTTAGGAAACGAACAAACGGCTCGTGTAAAATTTAAAGACTACGGTTTTTTTATGCCAAAAGACATTAAAGGTAAAGAAGTGATTATAAATGGTAAAGCCTTTGTAAACGTAATGCCTGTAGAAGAATTACAGCATTATGCTGAAGATGCTGGGAAAAGCAAAGAGGAAATTGCAAAAATTACTGAGCCAAAACGTACCAATTCGTTCTTAGCCGATGGAGTTTTATTAGTCAACTAAATGATTGAACCCAAAATTGAAGTTACTAACGATGGCTCACATACGTTAGTGCATCCTAAATATAAAGCGCATTACCATTCTACGGCTGGTGCGGTAGAAGAGTCTAATTACATTTATTTAAATACCGGATTTCATTATATGCTGAATAACTTTCAGTTGGATGAAATTTCGGTATTAGAAATGGGGTTTGGTACTGGATTGAATGCTTTTAATACGCTTTTAGCTTCGGAAGAACTTCAAGTTAAAACCAATTATGTTGGTATAGAAAAATATCCTTTAGTTCAAAATACCGTCAAAAAGCTTAATTATGTTGAAGCTTTACAAGCTGAAATCTTTAAAACTCAATTTGAAGCAATCCATACTTTAGAAGCTGAGGTTTCTAAACCTATTGCGGCACATTTCAACTTAAAAAAGCAGCATATCGATTTTTTTGAAGTGGATTATACCAATCAATTTCACGTGATTTATTTTGATGCTTTTTCACCTAATGAGCAACCAGACTTATGGTCTGCATCATTATTTGAGTTAATGTATAAAGCTCTAAGAACGAATGGTGTTTTAGTCACATATTGTTCGCAAGGAAACGCCAAACGAGCATTAAGAGAAGTTGGGTTTACCGTAAAAAGATTGCCTGGTCCGCCAAGTAAACGACACATTTTAAGGGCAACCAAAGCTTAAACAAGACTGTTAAACCTTACTTAACAGTAGATGTTTAATGTGGTTTCTGCCTTATTTTTGTATAAAAGTCTTTCAATGAAAATTTTAATTACAGGTGCAACTGGATTAGTAGGTAACGAAATTGTAAAATTATGTCACCAACAAGGCTACACTGTAAATTATTTATCTCGTAATAAATCCAATTTGTCTAATGAAATCAATTACAAAGGTTTTTATTGGAATATAGATTCTGGAGAAATTGACGAAGACTGTTTTAAAGACGTTAATGCTATAATTCATTTAGCAGGTGCCAGTATTGCCAAACGTTGGACGAAACATTATAAGAAAAGTATTATTGATAGTCGTGTCAAATCTGCTGAAATGTTATACAATGCCTTAGAGCGTATTCCAAATCAGGTGGAGCATTTTATTTCAGCAAGTGCGATTGGTTATTACCCAAGTTCTTATATTAATTATTATACCGAAGAACACGAAGAAGTTAGCTTATCCTTTTTAGGACAAGTAGTTTCAAAATGGGAAGATTCTGCAAGTCAGTTTGAAAAATTAAATATTAATGTAGCTAAAGTGCGTATTGGTTTAGTGTTAGATCAAAATGAAGGTGCGTTACAACAAATAGCGAAACCCGTTAAAATGGGCTTAGGTTCTGCATTAGGTAGTGGAGAACAATGGCAATCTTGGATTCACGTCGAAGATTTAGCACGATTATTTATGCACGTGTTAAATAATGATTTACAAGGTGTTTATAATGGTGTAGCACCTGCCCCAAAGACTAATAATGTATTTACTAAAAAGTTAGCAAATTTATTACAACGACCATATTTTATGCCTAATGTCCCTGCTTTTATGCTTAAGTTAATTTTAGGCGAAATGCATACTCTGCTATTAGAAAGTCAACGTGTGTCTTCTAAAAAGATTGAGAATACTGGTTTTCAGTTTAATTACCACTGTTTGCAAAATGCTTTAGAAAACATTTATAGCATACCAACTTCTAATACCAACGTTTCTTCTTTTTCTTAGAAGATTCACTTTTACGTCCTTTTTTGTATTTACTCTTATTAGGACTTTTATGAACTTCTTTTTTAGCTTTTGGATTTAAAGGAAACGGATGTTCTTCAACGACATCTAATTGCAATTGTATTAATTTCTGAATCTCTAATACATAAGCTTTTTCGTCAGCACTACATAAAGAGTAGGCAACTCCAGATTGTCCTGCACGAGCAGTACGACCAATTCTGTGTACATAAGTTTCAGGAATGTTAGGTAAATCGAAATTAACAACGGCATCTAAATTGTCAATATCCAATCCACGTGAAGCAACATCGGTAGCAATAAGGATATCAACTTTTTTCTTCTTGAAATCGTTTAAAGCGCTTTGACGTTCACTTTGGCTTTTATCACCGTGTAATCCAATGGCGTTAAAACCATTTTTAAGTAGTGATGTTTCTAATTTATCAACACCATATTTGGTACGTCTAAAAATGATGATGTGACCTTTAATCGTGTTTCTTAATAAGTATATACACAACTCAATTTTATCTGGTTTAGGAACGAAATAAAGAAGTTGATGCACGTTTTTAGAGGTTGAAGAATTTTGAGATACTTCAATGCGTTGTGGCGATTTTAAAACTTCTTTGGCTAATTGTTCTACTTTATAAGGCATCGTTGCCGAGAACATTAAAGTTTGCTTTGTTTTAGGACATAAACGCTCAATTTTATTCACGTCATTAATGAAACCCATATCTAACATTAAATCGGCTTCATCTAAAACTAAAGTTTCTACGTAATCTAAATTAATACAGTCTTGTTTATGTAAATCTAATAAACGTCCAGGTGTTGCAATTAAAATGTCAACGCCATTTTTTAAAGCTTCTTTTTGAGGTTCAATACTTGCACCACCGAAAATAACTTCACTTACTAATTTTGTGTAAGCGCTGTATGTTTTAAAGCTCTCACCAATTTGAATAGCTAATTCTCGTGTAGGACTCACAATTAAAGCTTTAATTTTTCGGCTTTTTTTAGATGCGTCTTGTCGGTCAAATAACTGTTGTAAAATAGGTAAGGCAAACGATGCTGTTTTACCTGTTCCAGTTTGTGCCGAAGCAATAATATCGTTTTTAGCTAAAATTAACGGAATGGTTTTTTCCTGAACCAAAGTAGGGTTGTCATAACCAGCTTCGGCAACAGCTCTTAATAAAGGTTTGTTTAATTTTAAATCTTTAAACGACATACATTACAGTTTTGTGCAAAGTTAGGCTAATTATTTAATTGAAGCCTGAATTTGTTTATTCTTGTTGATTTGTCGCGTAAAGTAAAAGGGCAGTAGTTTAATAATTATTAAATCAACTCAAGAAAGCCTTGTTAAACCATTACAAAATAGCGTCCTTTTTAATTAGAGTCACCGGCTTTTGCAGAATTAAATTATTAGGGTAGGTTACTAAGTTGCCATTTTCCAATCGTAAGTGTAATTGAAACGCACGAATGTCTTCAATAATAGCTTTTATAGGGAAATCTTTATCGTGAATTTTAATTTTGTCGCCAACTTTATATGGAAACGAGAAAAACATAATAATCCCAGACGTTACGTTACTTAAAATAGACCAAACTGCAAATAAAGCAATCCCTAAAACAGCAAAAATAGAGGAGAAAACTACCGATAATTCTTTAAATTCTGCTCCAAAAATAAATGCTTCAAAACTAATAAAAATTAGTAATAAGGTTACGGTTGTGTAGCGAGTAATTAAACGAATTCTCGCCACATTTAAATGACTTTTTCGTCCTATTTTTTTAACCAGAAAAATAAGTAATAGCCTTAAAATTAAGAATATAGAAAGAACTATAACCGAGTTAATAAGTGGTTCTTCAAATTTGCTTAAATAGTTAATCATAAATTTATTTTAGTTGAAGTGTCTCTCGTAACACTTCGTCTTTATTGCTGTTTTTATTCCAGTAGGCGGACTTTATCGTCTTTTTTAAAGTTGCAGTGCTGGTTTTTCCTCTGTAAGAGTCAGTCCAAGATACTATTTTATGTGGAAATTCTGCTTCGAAATTAATACTTAACGTTCTATTTAACTCAGGGTAAACTAACGTATAAGTGTTGTTTTTTAATGTCGCTTCCGCGGAAGTAGGCTTAATTGATTTATGAAACAAACGTGAGAATGCTAAACTTGGGATACATTCAAAATTTCCTACAGGTAAACTATTAGGATTAAGGCGTAATTGTGTCCATAATTCGCTTTCTAAAACAGCTTTTTCTGTGTTGTAAGCTTCATCGGCTTCACTTTCAAAATAGGAATGCGCTTTAATTTCAAACTGCTCACGATTATTTAATTGTGCATAGGTTTGTCCGCACCATTCTTGCACAGAAGCTGTGGTTTTTAATGCGTGTTGGTTATTGCCAACAGGATAAAATACACTTTCCATTACCGAATACGGATAAATACCAGTGATGAAGTTTTTAGTGGTGTTCAATTTTAGAATAGGAATATTATCTGGGTTATTTCTGTCGGCTTTAACTTGTTTGTCTTTTAAAAACGGTTCCGTAACAAAAACTAAAACAGCGTCGCCAGTTCGTTTCTCGCCATAACGGTATTGTTCTAAAGTGTACGATGAAATTTCGGCTTGACCGGAATACCAATAATCTTTAAAGTCCTGAGATAATGGTTGCGGTTTTTGTAAAGGTTTGTCTTGCTTGTTTACCGATTTTTCAATAGACGAATTAACCGCTAAAGTTGCTGTATTGTTATTTTGCTTACAAGCCAAAACACTTAATGAAATGGCGATAGAAGTGAAGAGTAGTTTCATAATAAAATGATTTATACTCAAATTTAAGACTTTAGAAATTTAAGTCTAAACTATTTAACGTTTCATAAACTAAATGCGTTGGTAATCCTACTACGTTAAAATAAGAACCCTCAATGGTTGTTACGCCAATATGACCTATCCAATCTTGAATACCATAAGCGCCTGCTTTATCTAAAACCTTGTAGTTGTTAATGTAAAACCAAATTTCGTCATCTGTTAAGGTTTTAAACGTCACTTTCGTGGTGTCGTTTACGGTTTTTTGTTGGTCGTCTAATTTAAAATTAACCGATGTGATTACCTCGTGAGTGTTTCCGCTTAAACTTTTAAGCATCGCAAAAGCATCGTCGTTATTTTTTGGTTTTCCTAAGGCGATATTATTATGCCAAACAATGGTGTCACTGGTAATAAGTAGTTCGTTTTGTTTTAGTTCGTTTTCAAAAGGAGTTGCTTTTAATTGCGCTAAATAATCACTGATTTCGGCACCAACTAAATGTTCAGGATACACTTCATTAACTGACTTTATACGGATGTCAAAATCTAAATTTAAATCCTTAAAAAATTGCTGACGTCTTGGTGAGCCAGAAGCTAAAATGATGGTATAAGCACTTAATTTTTCTTTAAGCATAGCGAAGTATCGTTTTAAAAGTCAGTTTTCTTAATGTACAAATGTTTTTTGTTGGGATCTAATCGTTTTTGTGCGACTAACATATCCAAATAAATATCTTGAACGTGCTCGCGAGCCCAATCGGTTTTTCTTAAAAAACCTAAACTCGATTTTACATTTGGATGATACTTAAAACAGTTTAAATTCGTCTTGTAGCCTAAATATTCCCAACCATAATGACGAATTAATTCCTCTAAAATGGTTTTTAATTTTACGCCGTGAAACGGATTATTCAACTCTTCTTGAGTTGGCTCTCTTCTTACGCGTTCTTTAGCTTGTTCAGCTTTTGGCGTGTTGTTAGAAGAGTTATCTTGTTCGTTATTTTGATTTTGTTCTGTTTCCATTTTAATAAGCTAAGATTGTTAAGACTTATATTATGCTTTATTTAAATATAGTTTTTCTCGTTCTATCATTCTTTCTTTTTCTGAAGCTGATGCTGTTTTAGTTTTTATATTTCTCCAACAGACCAAAGCCATATTTGTAATTTCAGTCCATCTTGGATCACTTATGACTTCAATATCTGATAAATCTTCTTCATTTGAAATGTTTACGTACTTATTAAACTTATGATGAAGTTCGTTAACAAATTCATATTCAGTTTCTGTTATAACTTCATTTGAAATAAAATAAGAATAGCCTTCATCTAAATTTAGGTCATCAAAATATTTACAAACACATTCAGAGAAATCTCCAATAGAATTTTCATAATCAGCTTGAGTCCAAAGTCGAATTTGAAATTCAGGATGTGCTAATTCGAATAAAGAATTAATCCATCTTTCTCTAATTATATGTCTTGCTTCGTTGTCCATTTAGTTCATTATAAACTGAAATAAAAACATAGAACATATCCCTGTAAACATCACCACTTTTAAGACCATAGAAATCTGTGAGAATTCTGCTTTTTGTTTGGCTGAAAACAATTTAATTGCACAATAAATTAACGGTGCGACTACTAAAGCTAACATATATAAAATCACAAATGTAAGTCGGTAAAAATAAGTCGATATGTAATACATCACTAACATAATGGCTACGACACAAAGTGCAAAACAAATTTTAGCAGTACGACTTTGTCCTAATACAATAGGTAAGGTTTTCATTCCTAATTTATAGTCACCATTGGTGTCTTCAATATCTTTAACTATTTCACGTATAAAATTAATGATGAATGCAAAAATGGCATAATCGGCTAAAACCGAAAACATATTTAATTGAAAGCTTTTATTTTGCTCGGTAATTACGGGCGATAAATCAAACACACCAACTATTAAAATGCTAAAAGCAACTAATAGTGACACGATAATATTACCGACTAAAGTCATTGGTTTAAAGGTGTTACTATACATATAGAGCAGTCCAGCTGATAATACAAAAATGGCAAAAAACGCATTTTTACCAATCGCGTTAGAAACATATAAACCTAAAAGCGCACCAATAATGGTTAGTGCAAAGTAGACATTGTATGCGGTATTTTCGCTAATGTGTTTTTTTACAACAACTTTTTCAGGTTTATTGATAAGGTCGGTTTGTAAATCTTGTAAATTATTAATGGTATAACCAGCGCCAGCAATGCAAACGGTTGCTAAAACTAAAGCACTAAATTGCATCGTGTTTAAAGCCGTAAACACACCAAAAGCATCAAATAAAACGTATTTACCAATGATTTGCACAAAGGCAATCATCAATAAGTTTTTAAATCGAATAAGGTTAAGAAGTTGCATCATACTAAAACGTCCATTTGTTTTGCACTTTTAAGACTTGCTCAATTATTTCACGCACACAACCTTTACCGCCTTTTTTATGCGAAATGTATTGTGAAATAGATTTCACTTCGGCAACCGCATCTTGCGGGCAACACGCTAAACCAACTTGTTTCATAACGTTTATGTCCATAATGTCATCGCCAACATAAAGCACTTCTTCTGGTTTTAAATTGTGTTCTTTAATGTAATCATTGTAAACACTTATTTTATCTTGAGCGTTTAAATAAACGGTTTGAACGCCTAAAGTTTCTAAACGTGATTGCACACCTTTATTTGTTCCTGCCGAAATAATACAGGTATTAAACCCTTTTTTAACAGCGGTTTTTAATGCAAAACCATCTTTTACGTTCATTGTTCTTAATAACTCGCCATTTTCAGAAATTTGAATATCGCCGTTAGTCAAAACACCATCAACATCAAAAATTAATGTGGTGATATCGTGAAGTAATTCTTTATAACTTTTAGTATTGTCCATAGGTGTTTTTTATTGATTTGGTCATTAATTTGTAAATCTCTTTATGTAAATCATTATCTAACATTTTTATATGTTTGTTAATGGTTTTTTTGTCGCCACGTTTGGCTGGTCCAGTTTGCGCTCTGTAAGGCGAAACATCTTCAATTTTACGTGCGGTTTCTTTA
>DAISIZ010000008.1:0-9569 GCA_036821745.1 Aurantibacter sp.
AATTAGCACCATTAAAATATGCTTCTTTTATGATGGGAGCTTACTTTGCTGCAACTGGTTTAGGAAATAAAGTGGCTGGTTTAGTCGGGGAGCTTTCTGAAGGAGCAGGAGAATTTCAAATATTTACAGGTATCGCAGTTTTCTGTACTATTTTCGGAATCTTAATTTTATTATTATTGAAGCCATTAAAGCGTTTAACGCATGGTGCTGAAGATATGAATGGAACAAAAAATGAAGAAACAGAAGGTTTCGAATTAGTAGATAATAATTAATAGTTAACAATGGATATAGCAAAATTTAAATTTGAAGGATCTGAGGTAAACAACCGTTTACTAATGGGTCACCCAAGTGGGTTGTTTATTTTATTTTTCACAGAAATGTGGGAACGTTTCTCTTACTATGGTATGAGAGCCTTATTAGTATTATTCTTAACATCTGCTATGATAGATGGTGGTTGGGGTTGGTCTCGTGAAGAAGCTTTAGGACTTTACGGTACATACACAATGTTAGTCTATTTTAGTCCAATTTTAGGTGGTCTGATTGCCGATAAATTTATGGGTTACCGTAATGCGGTTGCTTTAGGTGCGTTGATTATGACTTTAGGTCATGCTTCTATGGCTTTAGATACACCAATGGCTTTATATATTGGTATTGGTTTATTAGTTGCAGGTAACGGTTTATTTAAACCGAATATTTCTTCAATTATTAATGGTGTATATAAACACGCTCAAGAGAAAAAAGATGGTGCATTTACCATTTTTTATATGGGTGTAAATGCAGGTGCCTTTTTAGGTATTATGCTTTGTGGATATATTGGTGAGACTTATGGATGGCATTATGGATTTGGTTTAGCAGGAATTTTTATGTTCTTTGGAATGTTACAGTTTTGGTTTTCTCAAGGTATTTTTGGTAATGTAGGTTTAGCGCCAAGTAAACAAGTTGATTTATCTGATGCAGTTGAAGGTCATGTTCAACAAAACATTAAAGAACAAGAGGTTTCTTCTAAAGTTCAAAGTGATCGTTATATTGTAGTTGGAATATTAGCCTTTTTTACAGTCTTCTTTTGGGCAGCTTTTGAACAAGCTGGTGGTTCTATGACTATTTTTGCAGGAGACTATACTAACCGTTTGTTAGAAGGTGATGCAGCAAATATGTTCCGTATTGGTAATACGCTTTTAACCGTTATACCTTTAGCAATCATTACTTATGTATTATACTTACTATTCAAAGTCACTTTTGATAAATATCCTTTAGCAAATATCTCTTTAGGGGTAAGTTTTCTTATTATTTGGGGAATTGTAATTTATATGTTGAAAGAACAGTTTTCACAAGAAAACACTGAGATACCAGCGTCTTGGTTTGGTATTTTAAACTCCTTCTTTATTATTGCTTTTGCGCCTTTATTTTCTAAAATTTGGGAAAGTAAATGGAATCCATCTGGTCCAGTGAAATTTGCTTTAGGGTTAATTTTATTAGGTTTAGGTTTCGCAGTATTAGCATATGGTTCAGCATCTATTCCTCAAGGCGCTAAATCGGCTTCAGTAAGTATTATATGGTTAATTTTAGCTTACTTATTACATACATTAGGTGAGCTATGTTTATCACCTGTAGGATTATCTTATGTTTCTAAATTAGTGCCAGGTGCTAAAATTGGATTAATGTATGGTTTATGGTATATCGCAATTGGTATGGGGAATAAAGCTGCAGGTTCAATGGGTGGAATGATTGACACTATTACTGCCGAACATTCTATGAGTTATTTCTTTATGATTTTCACTATTGTCCCAATCGCGGCAGGTGTATTATTAATTGGACTTTCTCCTGTTATTAAAAAATTGATGCATGGTGTAAAATAAGCACTATCATAAATAAATTATAAACAAAGCACTTCATTTTTGAGGTGCTTTGTTTTTTTGTAAGTTTGGAATACTATTTGCGACTGTAATAAAAAAATATAAAAGACCTATGAAAAAGATTATAACACTATTGGTTATTGTTTTTACCACAGTAGTTTCTGCACAAGAAATTAACTGGGTGACTTTAGAGGAAGCGGTTGAGCTTCAAAAGAAAAACCCTAAAAAGATAATGATGGATGTTTACACCTCTTGGTGTGGACCTTGTAAAATGTTAGACCGTAACACCTTCAAAAATAAAGATGTTGCCGCTTACGTGAATAAAAATTATTATGCCGTTAAATTTAATGCCGAAGGCGAAAAAGAAGTAACCTTTAAAGGTAAGACTTATAAAAACCCTAAGTACAATCCTGCGAAAGCTAAGCGTCGTAATTCACAGCACCAATTAGCGGGAGCTTTTAGTGTACGTTCTTACCCAACGATGTTATTTTTAGACGAAAAAGGAGAATTAATTACACCAGTTGTAGGTTACAAAACACCACAACAATTAGAATTGTACTTAAAAATGTTTAAAAAAGACGAACATAAAGGTATGGAAACTCAAGAAGCCTTTAACGAATATTATAAAGCATTCAAATACGAGTTTAAAGGATAATTTCTTTTAAAAACGATAAGTAAAAGCGCCTTTTTCAGTTTTATGGAAAAGGCCTTTTTTGTGTTTACAGGTTTCTTCCCAACGCTTTATATAAGATTTATAATTACTACCATCTGCAATAATTTTTTTAGGTTGAAGTGTTTTTATTAGACGCTCTAAATTAAGTTTAGGCGATTGTGTAAGTAATATAATATCTGGTTTAAAACCTTTTAAATCATAAATAGCTGTGCTGTCTATAATCATAATACGTTTGTTTTTTAAGTTAAAAAAAGGCATCAAGCTATCTTGAGTAACCGTTTTTACATTACTACCTACTTTATAACTTTTAGTGATGTAGTTTTCTTTTACATCATTAGTGTAAAAGTGAAGTTCTTGATCTTGTTTTATGCCAATATATGTCGCTTTTGTTTTATGAAACACTACAAGTTCATTATAATTAGTAGAATGATTGGTGTATATAAAACTCAATTGTAAACTAATAATAGCGATACATAATAAGACCAAATGTCTAGCCGTAAATTGATGCCATATTCTGTAAATACAGGCAACTAAGAAAAGACTTGTTATAGTGAGTAATAAGTTGAAATAAAGATCTCTAAAAATAAAAGCTTCTTGGTTGGAAATCCAGTTTAAAAAGTAATTCATACTAAACAGAATTCTCTCAAGAACCCAGACAAATACTGCAGTGATTTTAAAAGGAGTTTCTAATAAAATGCAAAGAATACATAAAATCCCTAAGCCTAAAATAAGTGGTAAAAATGGTATAATAACTAAATTACTTAACCAAAATAAACCAGGAAATTGATGAAAGTAAAATAAGCTAATAGGTAAAATACCAAATTGCGCTGCAAGGGTTACCGAAAACGTATTCCAAATAAAGCGTAATACTTTATTGTTTGTTTTCCATAGTCGTGCTATTAATGGTTGAAACGCCACGATAGAAAATACAGCACTGTAACTTAATTGGAAGCCAACATCGAAAATAAACTGCGGTTTAAATAGTAATATTATAAATGCAGAAGCAATAAGCGTATTGTAAATAGTTGTTTTTCGCTTTAAGTTAATAGTAATCGTAATTAACGTAAACATAGTCGTAGCACGAATAACCGATGCCGATCCGCCAGTTAGAAAAGCAAAAGCCCATAAGACTATAACAATTATTACTATTTTATAATAGCTACCTTTTTTAAAGTTGAATAAAGGCGATAATGCAAATTGTAAAATGATTAAAATAATACTAACGTGTAAGCCTGAAACAGCTAAAATGTGTATCACACCAGAATTGGTATAAGTTTTATAGAGATTATTAGAAATGTCTTGTTTCTGACCTAACAATAACGCATTTATAATTGCAAGTTCATTCTTTCCAATGTGGTGCGCTTTTAAACCAGAATTAATCCGTTCAATAAGTTTATAATTCCAACCATTATAGGTTTTGTAATTATCAGTTAAAGCTTTGTAATTAGTATAATTTAAATAGGATTGATAAAGTACACCTTGATGTCTTAAATAACGCTTATAATCAAATTGATGTGGATTTAAGATGTTTTTAACCGGAATGATATTGGCATTACTAACAAAACTATCATCGGGTTTAAATAAGGTTAAACTATCTCTTTTCTGCTGAATTAAAATACGTCCTTGCGATGGCTTATTATTAGTTAGGATAACATCTGCATAATATTTGTGATAAAAAGGATTAGATTTTAATCGTTTTTCAATTTTAAGAACATAAGTGTTATTGGCTTTTAAAAAATGAGAATAATGCTTGTTTTGGTTTTCAGTTAAAGTGTTATTAAAGCTTAATGCGCCAAGAAGCAAAATACTAATAAATGCTAAAACACTAAAAATACCAGTATGCTCTTTTAAACTTTTTTTAAAATATAAGAGACTAGTAATTAATAAAAAGAAACATAAGCCAAAAACTAACACAAGACTATATTGTGGCAACACTAAAAAATGTGCCAAAAGAATACCAATACAATAGCAAATGGTTAGTTTTAAAAGTGTAAAATTTTTAAACTTCACACTTAAATATAGTGAATATTATAATACGCGTCGTGCTTGCACAAAAGCGAAATACCAATATTTCTCTGATAATTCCGATTCTATAACACCACGACTACTTGTAGAATGTATAAATTTAACGTAGCCAGTTCGTGATTCGGTAACCAAACCAACGTGGTTTATTTTTCGACCTTTCTTCTTGTTAGTCGCAAAAAATAATAAGTCGCCTTTTTGTACTTTTTTTACATCAACCCATTTCCCTGCAGTAGCCATTTGTCCTGAAGTTCTAGGTAAATTAACCGCTTCTTTTTTAAAAGCCGTATACAATAAACCAGAGCAATCCATACCAGATTTTGTAGTTCCACCCATTTTATAACGAACCCCTTTATTGGTTTTGGCATTTCGTACAATATTGTTTACCGTTTTAGAGCTTGCCTTATTCGTTGTTTTTGGATAACGAGTTGTTTTACTTTTAGTTCTTTTTGTAGTGGTACGGTTCTTACTCGTACGACTTGTTTTTTTAGTACGTACGTTTTTGCTATTTCTAGAACCACAAGAACTTAGTAAAAGTAAAAAAGTCAATATGTAAAGTAATGATTTCATAAGTAGGATGTTTGGGTATTAAGAAAGTTGTTGCTGAATTAAATCGGCAGTTTTTTGGCTAGCACCTTTGCCGCCAAGTTTGTTTTCTAATTCAAAATATTGGTTAAAAAGGGTAGTCCTATGTACATCATCTAAAATAAGATCTAATTCTTTTTTAAGACGTTTTTTATTGAAATCACCTTGTATTAACTCAGTAACGACTTCTTTGTCTAAAATTAAATTAACTAAAGAAATATATTTTAAGTCCACAACACGTTTCCCAATTTGGTAAGAAATCCAACTACCTTTATAACATACCACTTGTGGGACTTTAAATAAAGCGGTTTCCAAAGTAGCTGTTCCAGAAGTTACCAAAGCAGCATAACTTACACTTAACAAATCGTAAGTTTCGTTACTTATAAAAGCCACGTTATCTTGATTTATAAACGTTTTATAAAAATCATAATCTTGGCTTGGTGCGCCAGCAATTACAAACTGATAATCTTTGTAATCATTTACCATACTTAGCATAACGCTTAGCATTTTACTAATTTCTTGCTTTCGGCTTCCTGGTAATAAAGCAATAATTGGTTTGTCGCTTAATTGGTGTTTTGTTCTAAAAACGTGTTCATCAATAGCAGTTCTGTTTGCAATGGCATCAATTAAAGGATGACCAACAAAATGTACGGGATAGTTATGCTTTTTCTCGTAAAAATCTTTTTCAAAAGGCAAAATAACATACATATTATCCACATCACGTTTTATGGCAGAAATACGATTTTCTTTCCAAGCCCAAATTTGTGGAGAGATGTAATATTCAGTTTTAATACCTTGTGTTTTTGCCCATTTTGCAATGCGTAAATTAAACCCAGGATAATCTATAAAAATAATAGCATCTGGTTTAAAAGCTGCAATATCTTCTTTACAAAAGGCTAAGTTTTTAGTTATGGTTCTTAAATTCATAACCACTTCCGCAAAGCCCATAAAAGACAATTCACGGTAATGTTTTACTAGCTTACCGCCAGCTTGTTCCATTAAATCGCCGCCCCAAAAACGAATCTCTGCGTTGGGTTCATTTTTGTATAACGATTTCATAAGGTTACTACCATGTAAATCGCCAGAAGCTTCGCCTGAAATGATGTAATACTTCATATTAAAAAAAGTAAATTATGTAAGACGTTATAGCTGCAATAAAAGTAGCCGATAAAATACCACGAGCTCTGTAATATTTTTCTTTTTGCAAGAAATAATAAAAGAACACTAAGTTAACAATAGCGCCTAAACAGATTAACATCCATAAATTTCCATTGTTTTTATATAAGTATAAAACCCAAGAAAATGCAACACCTTTAAATAATGAAATAATAAATGCGACTATACAAATGCCAATAATATTTCCAAAAAGCCCAATAAACAGGCCTGTAAAAACTTCTTTCTTAATCATTTAAATTCCAAGTGTTAAGTTGTTGAATGGCGTGGTGCGCAGTTAAATCAAATTGAATAGGTACTACAGATATATAGTTTTGGTCTAATACAGCTTCATCCGTATCATCACCGTGATCTAGGTTTTCAAAAACACCAGTTAACCAATAATAATCTTTGCCCTGTGGTGTTTGGCGTCTGTCAAATTTCTCTTTCCAATTGGCACGTGCTTGTCGCACAATTTTAATGCCTTTTATAGTTTCTGTAGAAGGTATATTGACATTCAAAACCACATCTTTAGTTAAACCTTCACTTAATACTTTCGATGCTATTTTTTTTATAAACGGTTTAGCATATTCAAAATTAGCATTCCAATTATAGTCTAATAACGAAAAACCAATCGCAGGAATGCCTTCAATACCAGCTTCAATAGCAGCACTCATAGTTCCTGAATATATCACATTAATTGATGAGTTAGAACCATGGTTAATTCCCGAAACACACAAATCTGGCTTTCGGTCTAAAACTTCATTAATCGCAATTTTTACACAATCTGCTGGTGTTCCAGAACAACTGTAAGTATCATGTTTGTCACCATTTTTTGTTAAATGGTCTAAGTGTAAAACCGAGTTTAAAGTTATCGCGTGTCCCATTCCACTTTGTGGACTATCGGGCGCAACCACAACCACATCACCTATAGTTAACATAACTTCAACCAAGGCTTTTATGCCTGGTGCTGTAACGCCATCATCGTTAGTGACTAATATTAAAGGTTTTTTACTCATAAATCATTTCGTTTTACAAAAACAAAAATACATAAAATGATTAGTTTCTTAGTGTTTTAGCGAGTTTAACAAAAAATTAGTCTCTTTAGATTTTATTGGCATAGTTTTTTCTTTAATTTAGTAAAATATTACCCTTAATCTAACACCGCATATACATGAAAAGGAATTATAGCTTCGTTTTACTATTACTCGTATTCGCTTTTGGTTCATGTAGTTTTACAACCAAAGTAGATAACGACCCAAATAAAGATAAATTGTTAATTCAAATTATTACAACGGCTTTAGAGCAGCTTCATTTTGAGCCTAAAGCAGTTAATGACGAGTTTTCAAAAGAAATATTTTCGGACTTCCTAGCTAAGGTCGATCCTTTTAAACGTTACTTCACCCAATCTGATATTGATGGTTTTAAAACCTATGAAACCAAAATTGACGACCAACTTAAAAATTACGAGATTACGTTTTTTAATGTGGTTCATGAAAAATTAATGGAGAGACAAGAAGAGTCTAAAGCTTATTATAAAGCTGTTTTAGACAAGCCTTTCAATTTTTCAAAAGATGAAGAGGTGAGTACTGATTATAAAAATTTAGATTTTTCAAAGAATAAAAAAGCGTTAAAAGATCGCTGGAGAAAGCAATTAAAATTATCATCTTTATCTAATTATGAAGAGTATTTAGAACAAAAAGAAGACGAAAATAAGCCAGATTTTGATCAAGAAAATGTAACTGAAGTTAAAACAATGTCTTTAACTGAGCTTGAAGAAAAAGCAAGGAAAGAATCATTAAAATCGTTAGATAGTTATTACACGGATTATTTAAGTGATATGCGTCGTGAAGATTGGTTTGCAATGTATGTAAATACTATTGTAGAAGAATATGACCCGCATACAGCTTACTTGGCGCCAAAAGATAAAGAGCGTTTTGATCAGCAAATTTCTGGAAAATTAGAAGGTATTGGAGCGCGTTTGTCTAAACGATTAAACTACATTAAAATTGTAAGTTTAATTTCTGGTGGACCAGCTTGGAGAGGCGAAGAATTAGAGGTAGAAGATGTTATTCTAAAAGTACGTCAGGAAGATGAAAAAGAAGCAGTTAGTGTTGTTGGAATGCGTATGGATGATGCCATTTCATTAATTAAAGGCCCGAAAGGGACTAAAGTTATTTTAACGGTTAAAAAAGTAGATGGTACTATTACAGAAATTACGATTGTTCGTGATGTGGTGGAGTTAGAAGAAACCTATGCAAAATCAACTTTAGTTGAAAAAGAAAATATGAAATATGGTCTAATTAACCTGCCTAGTTTTTATGTTGATTTTCAAGATTATAATAAGCGTAATGCTGCATCAGATTTAAGAAAAGAAATTGAGCGTTTAAAGAAAGAAAATATTGAAGGTTTAATTGTTGACTTACGTAGTAATGGTGGTGGTTCTTTAAAAACAGTGGTTGATATTGCAGGTCTGTTTATAAAAGAAGGACCAGTCGTACAGGTACGTTATGCGGGCGAAAGCAAAGAAGTTTTAGAAGATAAAGACGATGCCATTATTTGGGATGGACCTTTAGTTATTATGGTTAATGAATTATCAGCTTCAGCCAGTGAAATTTTAGCTGCTGCAATGCAAGATTATAAGCGTGCTATAATTATTGGTAGTAAGCAAACTTACGGAAAAGGAACGGTTCAAAACGTATTGCCTTTAAACCGTATGGTAAGAAGTAATTCTCACGGCGATTTAGGTGCTTTAAAATTAACACGTCAAAAATTTTACAGAATTAATGGTGGTTCAACACAGTTAAGAGGTGTAGAAAGTGATATTGTGGTTCCGGATCGTTATAGCTTTATCGATATAGGTGAAAGAGATCAAGAAAACCCATTAGCTTGGGATAAAATTGAGCCAGCAGATTACGATTACTGGAAAAAAGATTTTAATTACGAAGCGACTATTTCTAAAAGTATTGCACGTATGAAAGATAACCAACAATTGCGTTTAATTGAGAAAAATGCAAAATGGGCAAAAACTAAAATGGACGATAAAACCTACAGTTTAAACTTCAAAGCGTATAAGAATGATTTAGACGTGAGTCAGGAAGAAGCCAAGCAATTTGATGCTATTTCAGATTATAAAAATAGTTTAGCTTTTGCTTCTTTACCATATGAAACTAAGTTGTTTGAAACGGATACGATTTTAAAAACCAAACGTGAAAGATGGCATAAAAATTTAACAAAAGATGTTTATGTAGACGAAGCTGTAAATGTTTTAAACGATATGATTT
>DAISIZ010000008.1:9579-29320 GCA_036821745.1 Aurantibacter sp.
TATGATTTCGCCTTACGGTATTAAACAAGCACAAGTGATTAAAGACTAAATATGTCACATAAATCGACATCATTAAGTGGTATCGCGCTCCAGAAATTTAAACAAAATTTTTGGGGCGTTTTCAGTTTTAGCTTTGTGCTAATTATTGGTTTGTGTGCTTTGTTTGCTTATGTGTTAGCACCAGATAATTCTGAAAATGCCAATCAAATTCAATTAGCAATTCATAGTAAATCACCTGGTTTTAAAGTTAAAGTGATTGATTTACCCTCGGAAAATACGACTAAACAATCCTTTATGAATAAATGGTTTTTAGGTGATAAAAATCCTAATACCATTATCCCAATTAGTGCTTATACCTTAAAAGGAAACACGATATATTATACCGAATATGCTTCCGATGGACTAATTGGTCAAAACAAACAGTTAGCACTTAAAGATTATAAAGTAGATGACATTATTCATCAAAAAACCTTTTATCTAGGTACTGATAAATATGGTCGCGATTTATTAAGTCGTGTGCTTATTGGTTCGCGTATTTCGTTTTCAATTGGTTTTATTGCGGTGTTAATTTCTTTGTTAATTGGTATAAGTCTTGGAAGTATAGCAGGTTATTATGGCGGTAAAGTAGACGCCTGTATTATGTGGGTTATAAATATTACGTGGTCTATTCCAACGTTATTATTAGTGATGGCCATAACCTTAGCTTTGGGTAAGGGTTTCTGGCAAGTGTTTATTGCAGTTGGTTTAACGATGTGGGTTGAAGTTGCAAGAGTGGTTCGTGGACAAATAATTAGTGCCAAAGAATTACAATATGTTACCGCAGCAAAAGCTTTAGGTTTTAATAATTATCGCATTATCACCAAACATATTTTGCCCAATATTATGGCACCAGTTATAGTAATTTGTGCTGCTAATTTTGTAGCTGCAATTTTAATAGAAAGCGGTTTAAGTTTTTTAGGTATTGGAGCGCAACCGCCAATGGCAAGTTGGGGTGCAATGATTAAAGATCATTACAATTATATTATATTAGGAAAGCCATATCTAGCTTTAGTGCCAGGTTTATGTATTATGTTATTGGTAATGGCATTTATGCTAATTGGTAATGCATTGCGAGATGCTTTAGATGTAAAGAGCTAGTTTCGTACAGTCTTATTTTTTAAAAATATCATCCCAAATTTCAGACTTCAAATGAGCAGCCATATAGTCGGCTCTATATTCTCCATTTCGTATGAGTGTTTCTCCATTAGGCTTTATCAGGGCAAAAGAACCGCATAGTGTTGGTTTTTTAAAAATTAGTTTTTTAAAGAAGTTTTTAGAATCTTGATAAAAGTATTCTCCTTTCTTTTCAGGTTTATTTTTAAGTGTAATGCCTTCTTCAAATAAGCAGATTAATGTGATTTTTTTGGATTTTAAATCTCTTTGTATAGGATTCTGAAATTGTTTTCGTGTAATTATTTTGTTTCGAGTCCATTTGTTTGTGCTTGTAGAACTGCATAAATCATCTTTATAAGTATATTCAATACAAATAGGTTGTGTAGGGTTTATCCTTTTCCCTGTAATACGTTCTAAATGAAGTAATATGCCTGTGTAGTTTAATCTGCTTTTTAAATACTTACTCTCAGAGACAGTATATACATCTAAATTGTTTTTCTTTTTAGATTTCCAAACTGTAGCTTGATCTTCTTTGTTACGTAGCCTTTTTTTAAATTGCGATTTGCTTATCGTATCACCTTGCTCATTTAAGTAGATGTCGCGTTGTGCTTGTAATGCCGTAAGGAAAAATAGACAAATAATTAAAATGAAAGACTTCATAGTATAATGTTAATCCTTTTGCATCGCTTCATTTAAACTCCCAATGTAATTTAAAACCTCGTCTTGTCCAATGCGTTTAGAAGATGACGTTACAAAATGTTGTGGCATTTCTTCCCAAGTTTCTAACATAACAGTTCTGTAGTCTTCAACGTGGTTTGTTATAGCGTTAGGTTTTAGCTTATCTGCTTTGGTGAAAATAATACAAAACGGAATTCCTTTTTCACCTAAATATTGCATAAACTCCAAATCAATAGGTTGCGGTTTGTGTCTAATATCTACTAAAACAAAAGCACAAACTAATTGTTGGCGTTGCTCGAAATACTTGGTAATAAATTTTTGGAATACTTTTTTAGTTGATTTGCTTACACGTGCATAACCATAACCAGGTAAATCGACTAAATACCACGCTTTATTAATAATAAAATGATTAATAAGCTGTGTTTTTCCTGGTCTTCCAGATGTTTTAGCTAAACTCTTTTTATTGGTTAGCATATTGATTAAAGATGATTTTCCTACGTTACTTCGTCCAATAAAAGCATATTCAGGAATTAAATCTTTTGGGCATTTTGAGACATCAGAATTGCTCAAAACAAATTCTGCCGATTTAATATGCATAACAATAAAGGGTTTTAAAAGTTGTGTTTAGTTAACCAACTGTGTACAATCTGGTTAAATTCATTAGGTCGCTCCATCATAGCAGCATGACCGCACTTGTCAATCCAAAATAATTCAGAATTTGGTAATAATTCATCAAATTCTTCGGCAACATCTGGTGGCGTAACAATATCGTTTTTACCCCAGATAATACAAGTTTCGGTAGTCATTTTTGGTAGCTCTTTTGCCATGTTGTGTCTAATAGCACTTTTGGCAATAGTAAGCGTTTTTATCAATTTATTTCTGTCGTTTATAGTTTCATAAACTTCATCAATAATTTCTTGAGTAGCAATTTCAGGATCGTAAAAAACGTCTTGAGCTTTCTTTTTAATTACTTCATAATCGCCACGTCTTGGATAGCTGCTTCCCATAGAGTTTTCATAAAGTCCAGAACTTCCTGTAATAATTAAACCTTTAACAACTTCAGGATGTGTTTTGGTTAAGTATAGTCCAATGTGTCCGCCAAGCGAGTTCCCTAAAAGAATAACTTGGTCTAAACCTTTGTGTTTTATGAATTTATAAACATAATTAGAAAACGCTTTAACGTTTGTCTTCAATAAATTCATATCGTAAATAGGTAAAACAGGCACAATAATTTTGTAGCCATTTTCACTAAAAAAATCAGTTACAGCTTCAAAATTACTTAATCCACCCATTAAACCGTGCAGAACAATAATTGGTTGTCCTTCACCAACTTCAATATATTGGTATTTACCTTCTTTTATTAACGTGTTATTCATTAATGTAATTAAAAATCAATCAAAAACAAATATAGGTATTTAAGTCAAAAATGCGTCTTTTATTGACTATTTGTTCAAAAAAATCATAATGCCTGTTTAGGTAGCTGTTTGTAAAATGAGTTTTAATAAGTGTGTAAGTTATTAACAAAGTGGGTTTTTGTGGTAAAATGTGGTAAAATTTTCAATATATTTGAACTTTAATCCCGTTTTAATAAAATTTTCTTTTGAACTCATTAATAGGAACATACGAATGTAAAGCAGACGCAAAAGGGCGTTTGACTTTGCCGGTTGCGCTAAAAAAGCAACTGTCTCCTGTGTTAGAAAATGGGTTTGTGATAAAAAGAGCGGTTTTTCAACCGTGTTTAGAATTGTATCCTATGAAAGAATGGGAGCAATTAATGCAAAAAATAAATAAGCTAAATCGTTTCAAGAAAAAAAATAACGATTTCATTCGTCGTTTTACTGCAGGTGTAAAAATAGTTGAAGTAGATGCGAATGGACGATTATTGATTCCGAAAGGCTTGGTGGTTTTTGCAGGTATTTCAAAAGAAATTGTATTGTCTTCAGCAGTTAATATTGTGGAGATTTGGGATAAAAATAAATATGAGGAAGCTATAGATGAAGCTGCAGGTGATTTTGCAGATTTAGCTGAAGAAGTAATGGGAAATGACGAAGAGTATGACAGCATATCATAATCCAGTATTGTTAGATGAAACCGTAAGTGGTTTAGATATAAACCCAAGTGGTGTTTATGTCGATGTTACTTTTGGTGGTGGCGGACATAGTCGTGAAATTTTATCGCGATTAGATGAGAATGGAAAATTGTTTGCTTTCGATCAAGATCCGGATGCTTTAAAAAATAAAATTGATGATCCAAGATTTGTATTGATTCACGAGAATTTTAGATTCATAAAACGCTTTCTAAGATTTTATGGGGTTAAACAAGTGGATGGAATTCTTGGGGATTTTGGGGTGTCTTCGCATCAGTTTGATGTTGCGGAACGTGGTTTTTCAACACGATTCGAGGCAGATTTAGATATGCGTATGAATCAAACGTCAAAATTATCCGCGTATCATGTGGTTAACGATTATGAGCAAGAACAGCTTCGTGCAGTTTTAGCGCAATATGGCGAATTACGTCCAGCGGCTGCAATGGCAAGAGTGATTGTAGAGTCTCGTGAAAAAGAGCCTATAAAAACTAGTGCGCAATTAAAGCAAGTGTTAGCTAAGTTTTTGCCTCCAAGACACGAAAATAAAATCTTAGCACAAATATATCAGGCAATTCGTATCGAGGTAAATCAAGAGATTGAAGTTTTAAAAGAGTTTTTATCGCAAACGCCAGAATTGTTAAAAGAAAATGGGCGATTAAGTGTGATTTCATACCATTCTTTAGAAGATCGTTTAGTAAAGCGTTTTATAAGAAATGGTTTATTTGAAGGCGAGCCGGAACGTGATATGTTCGGGAATTTTTCAGTGCCATTAAAAAAAGTTGGCGGATTAATTGTGCCAACAAAAGAAGAAATAAAACTAAACAACCGTGCAAGAAGCGCCAAGTTGCGTATTGCTAAAAAAGAGTAGTGAGTAAGCTTAACGACATATTAAAAGGTAAGTTTTTAGTCAGTGACGATTCATTTAAAAACTGGCGAATTATAGTATTTATACTTTTTTTGGCTTTAGTAATGACAGCAAGCTCGCATAGTATAGATAAAAAAGTGCACGAAATTGCGCGATTAAGAGATGAGGTTAAAGAATTGCGTTCAGAACTTTTTGATGGAAGAACGCAGTTAATGCAACTTAAAATGGAATCTAACGTGGCAGAGGAAATGAAAGCTTTAAATGTAAAGCCATCATTAATACCACCAAAAAAAATATTAGTAAAAGGAAAAGAATAATCACGTGGCAGTAAAGGAAAAAGACATATTAAACCGATTGTATTTTGTAGCTGGGATTATGTTCTTTCTAGGTATTGCTGTGGTGATTAAATTATTAACCATTCAGTTAGTCCAAGGAAAGAAATATAGAGGTTTAGCAGAAAAGTATACAACACGACCAATGGTAATTCCTGCCAACCGTGGTAATGTATATTCTATTAATGGTAATCTATTAGCGACTTCTATTCCTAAATATGATATTCGTTTTGATGCTTTGGCGCCAAACAATAAGAATTTCGAAAAACATTTAGATGGTTTTGCTGATTCTTTATCTGTTTACTTTGATAAATCTAAATCACATTACATTCAAAAATTACGTCGTGCACGTGCCAATAAAAATCGCTACTTGTTATTAGCGCGAAATATTGGGTATTCGCAATATTTAAAATATAGAGAGTTTCCTTTATTAAGTTTAGGTGCTTATAAAGGTGGTTTAATTGTAGAGCAATCTACAAAACGTGAATATCCGCTAGGTGTAGTCGCGCAAAGAACTATTGGTTATGAGCGTAAGGATGCAAATGGAAATGTAACACGACCAGGAATTGACGGTGCTTTTGGAACTACGTATCTAAAAGGAAAAGATGGTTTACGTTTAAAGCAAAAAATAGGTAAAGGGCAATGGAAACCTATTTTAGATTATAATGAAGTTGAAGCCCAAGATGGTTACGATGTATATACAACTATAGATGTTAATATTCAAGATATTGCGCATCACGCTTTGCTGGAACAATTAGAGTATTATGAAGCTGAGCACGGTTCTGTTGTGGTAATGGAAGTGAAAACAGGTGAGATTAGAGCAATTGCTAATTTAGGTCGTACCAGTAAAAACACCTATTACGAAAAGTTAAATTATGCCGTTGGTGAATCACACGAACCAGGTTCTTCATTTAAGCTTATGGCATTAATGGCGGCTTTAGAAGATAAGAAAATTGATACATCGACTATAGTAGACACTAAAAGAGGGCGAAAGAAATTTTATGGTGAATGGATTTCGGACTCAAAACGTGGTGGTTATGGTAAAATATCTGCAGCAAGAGCTTTAGAAGTATCTTCAAATATTGGTTTAGCTACGATTATTAATAATGCGTATGCCAAAAAACCAATGCAATTTATAAACCGATTAAAACAGTGGGAATTACACGAACCTTTAGGAGTTTCTATTGTAGGTGAAGGGAAACCGGATATTCCTCAACCAGGTGATAAAAAATGGAGTCGTAACGCATTACCGTCTATGTCTTATGGATATAATTTAAGTGTGACGCCTTTACAAACCTTAGCATTTTACAATGCTATTGCGAATAATGGCGTAATGGTTAAACCACATTTTATTAAAGAAGTAAAAGAATATAGTCGTGTGGTGGAAAGTTTTGAAGAAGAAGTTTTAGTTGATAAAATTGCTTCAGAAAAAACTATAAAAGAAGTTCAAGAAATTTTGAAGAATACTGTAGTTCGTGGGACAGGGAAAAAACTGTATTCAAAGTATTTTTCTATGGCTGGTAAAACTGGGACAACACGTTTAGAATATTGGAAAAAAGGATGGAAAGAGAATCCTAAATACATATCATCTTTTACAGGTTATTTTCCTGCTGAAAACCCAAAGTATTCTTGCATTGTGGTAATACATAAGCCTAAAGTGAAAAAAGGGTTTTATGGTGCAGATGTTTCTGGTCCAGTATTTAAAAAAGTGGCTCAAAAAATCTTTACAGACACACCAATTAAAACCGAATTAAAAGGTTTAAAGATGGAAACGGCAAAACTGAATAAATCCTATAATATTTATGATGAGAAATCACGTAGATATGAAACCATAATGCCAAGCGTCATAGGTTTACCGGTTATGGATGCGGTTGCATTGTTGGAGAATATGGGCTTAAAAGTGAAATTTTCAAAGACAGGTCGCGTTAAATCGCAATCGGTTTCTAAAGGAATAAAAATAAAAACCAACCAAATTGTAGAATTAGAAGTGTCGTAAAATCAATATGAAAAATTTAAGAGACATATTATATAAGGTAGCGATAGAACGTGTTGTAGGGAACACATCTGTGGCTATTAATGCGATTCAGTTTAATTCTACTTTGGTTGAAGAAAACGATGTGTTTGTGGCTATTAACGGAAGCGTTGTAGATGGTCATAAATATATTGAAAGTGCTATCAAGCAAAAAGCTATTGCAATTATTTGCGAGGTATTGCCAAATAGTTTGGTGGATGGAATTACTTATGTGATTGTAAAAAGTTCAAGCGAAGCTTTGGCCTTTATGTCGGCAAATTATTTCCAAAATCCATCAGAGAATTTGCGTTTAGTTGGTGTAACAGGAACTAATGGGAAAACAACCATTGCAACTTTATTATATCAGTTATTTAAAAATGCAGGTTATAAAGTAGGTTTATTGTCTACGGTGAAAATTATGGTCGATGAGGTTGAGCATCTAGCGACGCATACCACGCCAGATTCAATAAGTATTAATCATTATTTAAATGAAATGTGCCAGCAAGGTGTTGAGTTTTGTTTTATGGAAGTGAGTTCTCACGGAATCCATCAAGATAGAACTTTAGGATTACACTTTGAAGGTGGCATATTTACCAATTTAAGTCACGATCATTTAGATTATCACTACACTTTTGCCGAGTATCGCGATGTTAAAAAACGCTTTTTTGATCAATTACCAAAAACAGCTTTTGCATTAACAAATTCCGATGATAAAAACGGAATGATAATGCTTCAAAATACGAAGGCTAAAAAACGCACATACGCTTTAAAAAGCATTGCTGATTACCAAGCTAAAATATTGGAAAACCAATTAAGTGGTTTGTTGCTAAAAATTAACAATCAAGATGTTTGGACTAAGCTTATTGGGAATTTTAATGCATATAACGTATTGGCTATTTACGCTACTGCGGAATTATTAGGTTTAGAAAATCAGGAGATATTAAGGCTGTTATCTGTTTTAGAAAGTGTTAGCGGTCGTTTTCAATATATAGTTTCAAATACAAATGTCACGGCAATTGTGGATTATGCACATACGCCAGATGCCTTAAAAAATGTATTAGAAACCATTAATAGTATTCGTACTAAAAACGAAGAATTAATTACTGTTGTTGGTTGTGGTGGCGATAGAGACAAAACCAAACGACCAAAAATGGGGCATATCGCATCGGCTTTAAGTACAAAAGTGGTGTTTACAAGCGATAATCCTAGAACAGAAGTGCCAGAAACAATTATAGAAGATATTGAAAAAGGTGTTGAAGCTCAAAATTTCAAAAAAACCCTATCAATAGTCGATAGAAAACAGGCAATTAAAACCGCTTGTCAATTTGCAAAATCTGGTGATATCATTTTAATAGCAGGAAAAGGACACGAAACCTATCAAGATGTTAATGGTGTGAAGTCTGATTTTGATGATTTAAAAATAGTAAAAGAGTTGTTGGCGAAATTGGAGAAGTAGGTTTTGCTATAAGTGTAAGGATTGAAGAAAATAGATTTATGCTCTTAATAACGAAAATAAAATATCACACTGAGTAGAGCCTGTGCTGAACGAAGTCGAAGTATCGAAGCGTTAATGTGTTAGAGGTAAGAAAAAATAATAAAATGTCAAGCTTAGCTTGTCGAGAATCAATAAATAATAACAAAACAAGATGTTATACTACTTATTTGAATTTTTAGAAAAACAATACCAGTTAACTGGGGCAAGTGTGTTTCAGTTTATCACATTTCGTGCGGCTATTGCTATTATAATGTCGTTGTTGTTTTCTACCATTTTTGGAAAGAAAATCATCTTGTTATTACAGAAAAAACAAGTTGGAGAATCTGTAAGAGATTTAGGTTTAGAAGGGCAAGTTGAAAAAGCAGGAACGCCCACTATGGGTGGAATTATAATTATCCTGGCGACTTTAATTCCGGTGTTGTTATTAGCGAAATTAGAAAACATCTATGTGATTATGTTAATCGTAACCACAATTTGGATGGGAATCGTTGGTTTTACAGATGATTATATAAAAGTATTTAAAAAAGATAAAGAAGGTTTAAGTGGTAAGTTTAAAGTTTTAGGTCAGGTAGGTTTAGGAATCTTTGTAGGTTCTGTAATGTATTTTCATCCTGGAGTAACTATAAAACAGGAAATATCTGAACCACAAATAACGGTGCAATCAGCAAAGCAAGATGTTGCTAAAGAGTTTAAAGCTGAAGAGCAGTCTCTAAAAACAACCATTCCTTTTGTAAAAGATAATGAGTTTGATTACGCTAAAATTACATCGTGGTTTGGAGATAGTACAGGTAAGTATGCGTGGTTGGTGTTTATTCCAATTGTCATTTTTATTGTAACAGCAGTTTCAAATGGTGCAAACTTAACCGATGGTATTGATGGTTTAGCAGCAGGAAGTTCTGCAATTATAGTTTTTGCGCTTGCCATTTTTGCATTCGTTTCGGGAAATATCGTGTTTTCAGATTATTTAAACGTGATGTTTATCCCGCGTTTAGGAGAGTTAGTGGTGTTTATCGCAGCGTTTGTTGGTGCTTTAATTGGTTTCTTATGGTATAACACCTATCCAGCGCAAGTATTTATGGGAGATACTGGTAGTTTAACTATTGGTGGTGTTATTGCTGTAATTGCAATTGCGGTTCGTAAGGAATTATTAATTCCATTATTATGCGGAATTTTCTTTGCAGAATCTTTATCAGTTATACTTCAGGTGAGTTGGTTTAAATACACTAAAAAGAAATTTGGAGAAGGACGACGTATATTTAAAATGTCGCCGTTGCATCATCATTATCAAAAAGGTGGTTTCCACGAAAGTAAAATTGTAACACGTTTTTGGATTGTCGGTATTTTTCTGGCAATTCTATCAATAGTAACCTTGAAATTACGATAATAAAATAGTATTAAAGTGTTAGTCTGAGATCAGTCGAAGACAAGTGGAATAAAAACAAAAAGTAAGTGAATAATAAAACCTCTAAAATAGCAATCTTAGGTTCTGGCGAAAGCGGAACGGGAACAGCACTTTTGGCTAAAGCTAAAGGTTACGAGGTGTTTGTGTCTGATAAAGGCGCGATAAAATTTGCTTACAAAACAGTTTTAGAAAATAATGCCATTTCTTTTGAGGAATTGCAGCATACAGAATCTAAAATATTAGATGCCGATGTGGTGATGAAAAGTCCTGGGATTCCAAATAAAGTGGCTTTAATTCAAAAGATAAAAACACAAAAAACACCAATTATTTCTGAAATAGAATTTGCATCACAATTTACCAAAGCAAAGTGTGTGGCAATTACCGGAAGTAATGGGAAAACAACTACTGCAGAATTAACCCATCATATTCTAAAACAAGAATTAGAAGTTGGTTTAGGCGGAAATATTGGCGATAGTTTTGCACGTCAAGTATTGGAATACGATTATCCAAATTATGTTTTGGAGATGAGTAGTTTTCAGTTGGATGATAGCTATGAATTTAATCCAAATATTGCGGTAATTACCAATATCACACCAGATCATTTAGATCGCTATGATTATAAGTTTGAAAACTATGTGGCTTCAAAATTTAGAGTAGTTCAAAATCATACCAAAGCAGATTATTTAATATATGACGCTGATGATGAAGTTTTAGCAGACTACATCAAAACACACGATATAAAATCAACATTATTACCATTTTCATTAACGAAAACGTTTGAAAATGGCGCTTATATAAAAGAGAACAACCTAACAGTAACACTTAATAACACAACATTTAGTATGCCAACAAAAGATTTAGCATTAAACGGAAAACACAACGTTAAAAACGCTATGGCTGCGTCAACTGTAGCCAGCTTATTGCAAATTCGTAAGCAAACCATTCGTGAGAGTTTATCGAATTTTCAAGGTGTAGAGCATCGTTTGGAAAATGTGTTGAAAATTAATAAAGTTCAATATATAAACGATTCTAAGGCAACTAATGTAAACGCGACATATTTCGCTTTAGATAGTATGACAGCACCAACGGTTTGGATTGTTGGTGGGGTTGATAAAGGAAACAACTACAAAGAATTGTTTTCTTTTGTAAATGAAAAAGTGAAAGCTATTATCTGTTTAGGTAAGGATAATGAGAAGCTAAAAGAGAATTTTGGCGGAATGGTTGATGTGTTAGTTGAAACTGAGTTTATGAGCGAAGCAGTGAAAATTGCTTACAAGGTTGCTGAAGGTGGTGATAACGTGTTATTATCGCCGTGTTGTGCAAGTTTCGACTTATTTGAAAATTACGAAGACCGCGGAAGACAATTTAAAAACGCAGTTAGAACTTTATAATATAAATAATAGTTATGTTGTCTGGTCGAGCCTTTCGTCTGTCGCTCAAGACAAGCTAAAGTCGAGACCTAAAAATGAAAACAAAAACTTGAAATGAACAGTATTTTTAAAAACATAAAAGGAGATCGGTTAATATGGGCTTTAGTAGCTCTGTTGGCTATATTCTCGTTTTTACCTGTTTACAGTGCTTCAAGTAACTTGGCATATACTTACGGCAATGGAAATACCTTTTCATTTTTATTAAAGCATTTGATACATTTATCTATGGGTTTTGTGATTATGTATGTTGTTCATAAAGTGCCATACCGCTATTTTAGAGGTTTGTCCTTAATGGCAATGCCTGTAATTGTGGTGTTATTAGCAATAACGGCATTTCAAGGGACTACTATTGGTGGCGCAAATGCCAGTCGATGGATAAATATACCATTTGTTGGGTCATTTCAAACATCAACCTTAGCAATGGTAGTGATTATGGTGTATGTGGCGCGTTATTTATCTAAAGTAAAAGATGAAGAAGTCACGCTTAAAAATTCCATTTTTCCGTTGTGGATTCCAGTAGCTGTAGTGTTAGGATTCATACTGCCAAGTAACTTTTCTACAACCGCTATAATGTTTACGATGGTGTTGGTTTTAACGTTTTTAGGTGGTTATCCAATCCGTTATTTAGTAGCTATTTTAGGTGCAGGACTTATTGCGTTAATTATGTTTGTGTTAGTAGCAAAAGCATTTCCAGATGCGATGCCAAACCGTGTAGATACGTGGATGAGTCGTGTAGAGAATTTCTCTAATAATGAAGACACTAAAGAAGATTATCAAATTGAAAAAGCAAAAATTGCCATAGCCTCTGGAGGAACTATAGGTGTTGGTCCAGGTAAAAGCATTCAGAAGAACTTTTTACCACAGTCATCATCCGATTTTATTTTCGCCATTATTGTTGAAGAATATGGCTTAGTTGGTGGTTTGGGATTATTGGCAACGTATATGTTTTTGTTATTCAGAATTGTCATCGTGGCACAAAAGAGTGATTCCGTTTTTGGGAAATTACTTGTGCTTGGTGTTGGCTTGCCAATTATATTTCAAGCAATGATTAATATGGCCGTTGCTGTGGAGTTATTTCCAGTTACTGGGCAAACTTTGCCGTTTGTAAGTAGTGGTGGAACCAGTATTTGGATGTCTTGTTTGGCAGTTGGTATTATATTAAGTGTAAGTGCAAGACGCGAAGAAATTAAAAAAGAAGAAGAAACAGAATTTGAAGGCGACTTAGAAGAAAATCCATTGGAGATTCTTTCGGAAACCATATAAAAAGAATTAAGATTTTTGAGTTACGATTTACGAAATGAAACAAGAATTAAAAAATAGAACAAAGCGATTTGCTGTAGATTGTTGGAATTTATGTTCTAAGTTTCCAATGTCACGTGAGTATAATGCGTATTGTAATCAATTAATTCGTTGTTCAAGTTCTGTTGGAGCAAATTATAGGTCGGCTTGTAGAGCAAAATCTACTGCAGATTTTATTTATAAATTAAAAATTGTAGAAGAAGAAGCAGATGAAAGTATGTACTTTTTAGAACTGCTTTTAGATGTGAGTGATAAACAGCATAGTGAAATAAAACGATTGCATTCAGAAGGAAATGAATTGTTGTCAATAATTGTAGCGTCTATTAAAACGTTGCGCAATCGTAAATCGTAAAATGAAAAATCGTAAATCAAACACATATAATATCATCCTTTCTGGTGGCGGAACTGGCGGACATATTTATCCAGCCATTGCTATTGCAAACGAGTTAAAACAGCGTTTTCCAAATGCTAAGTTTTTGTTTGTAGGTGCAAAAGACCGTATGGAAATGGAAAAAGTGCCTCAAGCAGGTTATGATATAAAAGGTTTGTGGATTACGGGTATTCAGCGAAAGCTAACCTTAAAGAATTTAATGTTTCCGTTTAAGCTATTAAGTAGCTTGTATAATGCGTATCGCATTGTGTTAAAATTTAAACCAGATGTTGCGATTGGAACCGGTGGTTTTGCCAGCGGACCATTATTGCAAGTAGCGAATTTAAAAGGTGTGCCAACTTTGGTGCAAGAGCAAAATTCGTATCCGGGAATTACGAATAAATTACTAAGTAAGCGTGCCGATAAAATTTGTGTCGCGTATAGTGGTTTAGAACGCTTTTTTCCGAAGCAAAAAATTATAAAAACAGGAAATCCAGTGCGTCAAGATTTATTGGATGTTTCTAATAAGCGTGAAGAAGCTCAGAGATTCTTCGGCTTAAAAAAAGATAAAAAAACGCTTTTAGTTTTAGGTGGAAGCTTAGGTGCAAAAGCAATAAATGAATTGATAGAAAGTCATATTGAGTATTTTCAAACTAATAATGTTCAGGTGATTTGGCAATGTGGTAAGTTGTACGAATCACGTTTTAAAACCTATAGCAATTCAGAAGATATACAGGTACATACGTTTTTAAACCGTATGGATTTAGCTTACGCTGGTGCCGATATGATTATTTCTCGTGCTGGTGCAAGTTCGGTTTCGGAGCTATGTATTGTTGGGAAACCGGTGGTGTTTATTCCTTCGCCTTATGTGGCAGAAGATCATCAAGCTAAAAATGCACAAGCGATAGTAGAAGAATCTTCGGCGATTTTAATACCGCAAAAAGATTTAGATACGCAGTTTAAAACTAAGTTTTCGGAGTTGTTAGCTTCGGAAGAATTACAGAAAGAATTAAGCATAAATATTAAAAAATTAGCATTGGTAAATGCAACTAAAAATATTGCCGACCAAGTTGAGCAATTATTAAATAAATAATGAGTCAGACACAAACACATACAAGTCAGTTTAAATATGCTAACATCTATTTTTTGGGTATTGGAGGTATTGGTATGAGTGCTTTGGCGCGCTATTTTAAGGCTACGGGTAAAAATGTTGCGGGTTATGATAAAACGGCAACAAAATTAACCAAATCTTTAGAGGATTTAGGGATTGAAGCACATTACGAGGATTCGGTAGGCAATATACCAAGCAAGTATTATAACAACGCGCGCACATTGGTGGTTTATACGCCAGCAATTCCTAAAGATTGTCGTGAGTTAGCGTATTTTAAAAATAACGGTTTCGATATTTTAAAGCGAAGCGAAGTGTTGGGTTTAATTACGGATAATACCTACAGTTTAGCAGTTGCAGGAACACACGGTAAAACTACGACATCAACAATTTTGGGGCATTTATTGCGTTTTTGTGATGTAGAATTAACGGCCTTTTTAGGTGGAATTAGTGAGAATTATAATTCTAACTTAATCTTAAATGGCGAAAAAGTAAGTGTGATTGAAGCTGATGAATTTGATCGTTCATTTTTAACATTATCTCCAGATTTGGCTTGCATTACATCAATGGATGCAGACCATTTAGATATCTATGGCGATGAAGCATCTTTGCACGAATCATTTAAAGATTTTACTAAAAAAATAAAGCCTAACGGAAAGCTGTTTGTTAAAAATGGTTTGCCAATTGAAGGCTTGACGTATGGGATTGAAGATAATGCCGATTTTTCAGCACAAAACGTATGTATTGAAAATGGTGTTTATGTCTTTGATGTAAAAACACCAGATGCGATTCATAAAAACGTGAGTTTTAATTTACCAGGAAGGCATAATTTGTCAAATGCTTTAGTGGCATTTGTAATGGCTTTAGAATATGGTTGTGATGTTGAAAAATTAAAGAAAGCATTATTAGATTTTAAAGGTGTTCAGCGACGTTTTTCGTATCAAATAAAAACCGATAATTTGGTTTACATAGATGATTATGCACATCATCCTGAAGAATTAAATGCAGTGCATCAAGCGGTGCGAGAAATGTATCCTGATGAGAAAGTAGCGATAGCATTTCAGCCTCATTTATTTTCAAGAACACAAGATTTTGCTCAGGAATTTGCGAATAGTTTATCGCAATTTGATGAGGTGAATTTATTAGATATTTATCCGGCAAGAGAATTGCCTATTGAAGGTGTAACCTCACAATGGTTACAAAGTTTAATGACGCTTAAAAATAGCCGAATTATAGATAAAAAAGAGATTGCAAATTCATTTAAAGCGTCTAAAGCTAAAGTGCTTTTAACATTAGGAGCTGGAGATATTGGAGCAGAAGTAGAATTAATTAAACAGGTTTTGTATGAAGATTAATTATAACTACATAAAATTCAGCCTTCTTGCTATTTTTATGGTAGTAATTTGCTCATTTTCGACCTCAAAAAACAAAAAACGTTTGGTGAGTAAGCCAAATATTGAATTTGTAGGTCCTAATAATCTGTTTATAACCAGTGAAACTGTTAGTAACTTGTTAATACAAAAACAGAAAGAAGCTAAAAATCTTACAAAAGAAGCTTTAGATTTGAATAGTTTAGAGCAGTCTTTAATGAAAAACCCAATGATTTCATCAGCAGAGGTTTACGTGAATACGCAAGGTGCGTTAAGTGCAAAAATTTTGCAAAAACAACCTATTGCTCGCGTTGTGGGTACGTCACAGTTTTATGTAGATAGCGAAGGTGGTTTTATGCCTTTGTCTAAAAATTATACCGAACGTGTGCCTTTTGTAACTGGAACTGTAAAAAAAGACGATTTGTCGGCAGTGTTTACCATTGCACAGTTTATTAAAACCGATGCGTTTTTAACGAAACAAGTCGTAGAAATTCATCAAAATGAATTTAAAGAAATTAGTTTAAAGTTAAGAGAAGCTAATTTTGAAGTTCGTTTAGGTGAATTAAAACAATTAGAGAAAAAAATAAATAACCTAAAAGCCTTTTACGTGAAAGCGTCAAGAGATAACGCTTTAGGAAATTATAGATTAGTGAATTTGCAATTTGATAACCAAGTTGTTTGTACCAAAGTTTAAGTTATGGAACAAAACATTGCAGTAGGATTAGATATCGGAACCACAAAAATTGTGGCAATGATAGGTCGTAAAAACGAATATGGTAAAGTTGAGATTTTAGGGATTGGAAAATCTAAAAGTCTTGGTGTACATCGTGGTGTTGTAAATAATATTACGCAAACCATACAGTCTATACAATTGGCTATTCAAGAAGCAGAAGTCGCCGCTTCTGAGAAAATTGAAGGTGTAACCGTTGGTATTGCAGGACAACACATAAGAAGTTTGCAACATAGCGATTACATAACACGTAACAACAGCGATACGGTTATAGATGAAGATGATATAGATCGTTTAATTAACCAGGTGCATAAATTAGTGATGTTGCCAGGTGAAGAAATTATTCACGTTTTACCACAGGAATATAAAATTGACGGTCAAGCCGAAATAAAAGAACCTATTGGAATGTACGGCGGACGTTTAGAAGCTAATTTTCACGTGGTTGTTGGGCAAGTGTCATCAATAAGAAATATTGGACGTTGTGTTAAAAGTGCCAATTTAGATTTAGAAGGTATCACTTTAGAGCCTTTAGCATCGGCAAATGCAGTGTTAAGTCAAGAAGAGAAAGAAGCAGGTGTTGCTTTAATTGATATAGGTGGCGGAACAACTGATTTAGCTGTTTTTAAAGATGGGATTATTCGTCATACGGCAGTAATTCCTTTTGGAGGAAACGTAATTACTGAAGACATAAAAGAAGGTTGCTCGATTATAGAAAAGCAAGCGGAATTATTAAAAGTAAAATTTGGTAGTGCTTGGCCAGGAGAAAATAAGGATAACGAAATTGTATCTATTCCAGGTTTAAGAGGTCGTGAACCAAAAGAAATCACTTTAAAAAACTTGTCTAAAATTATTCACGCACGTGTGGTGGAAATTATAGAACAGGTTTACGTAGAAATTAAAAACTACGGACACGAAGAACAAAAAAAGATATTAATTGCTGGTATTGTATTAACTGGTGGAGGAAGCCAATTAAAACATTTAAAGCAGTTAGTAGAATATATTACGGGAATGGATACCAGAATTGGTTTTCCAAATGAACATTTAGCTGGCGATAGTGACGAGGTAATTACCAGTCCATTATTTGCAACGGCTGTTGGTTTAGTTATGAATGGTTTAAAACGCCAGGAACGTAAAAGAGAAGAAGCAGCGGATAACTTTTTAGCTTCAGAAGAAGAAACGGAAGTGGCTGAAGAAGAACAAGTTGTGGCAAATGAAGGTGGTGTTTTTGAAGAAGCAACAGCAAATGAAGAAACAGTTGAAGCGCCTGAAGAGGTAAAACAATCTGAGCCAAAAAAACAGAAAAAATCGTTTTTAGATAGTCTTACCGAACGTGTAAAAGACTTTTTAGATAACGCAGAATAACATATTTAGAGAAAAGCATAAAAGGGTTCAAACCAGCAAAAATTAGAATTTATGAGCAGCAACAACGAATTCGAAAGTATTTCTTTTGATTTACCAAAAAATCAATCGAATGTCATTAAAGTTATTGGCGTCGGTGGCGGCGGTAGTAACGCTATTAATCACATGTTCCAGCAAGGGATTAAAGGGGTAGACTTTGTAATCTGTAATACAGACTCGCAAGCACTTCAAAACAGTGGTGTGCCTAATAAAATACAATTAGGAGTTCATTTAACCGAAGGTTTAGGAGCAGGAGCAAATCCATCAGTTGGAGAGCAATCTGCTGTAGAAAGTTTCGAGGAAATAAAACGTATGTTAGATACCAATACTAAAATGGTATTTATCACTGCTGGAATGGGTGGAGGAACTGGAACTGGTGCTGCGCCAGTGATTGCAAAAATGGCGAAAGAATTAGATATTCTTACGGTTGGTATTGTAACGATTCCTTTTCAATTTGAAGGTAAAATGCGTAACGAACAAGCGCAATTAGGTGTTGAAAAATTACGTAAAGAAGTCGATTCTTTGATTGTGATTAACAACAATAAATTACGTGAAGTTTATGGTAATCTTGGGTTTAAAGCTGGTTTCTCTAAAGCCGATGAAGTTTTAGCAACCGCATCAAGAGGTATTGCCGAGGTAATTACACATCACTACACACAGAATATTGATTTACGTGATGCGAAAACGGTTTTAAGTAATAGCGGAACTGCTATTATGGGATCGGCAACATCATCAGGGCAAAATAGAGCACAAGAAGCTATTTCTAATGCATTAGATTCGCCATTATTAAACGATAATAAAATTACTGGAGCCAAAAACGTATTGTTGCTAATCGTTTCTGGTGGACAAGAAATTACGATTGATGAGATTGGTGAAATTAACGACCATATTCAATCGGAAGCTGGACACGGCGCGAATATTATTATGGGAGTTGGTGAGGACGAAAGTTTAGACGAATCGGTTTCTGTAACTATTATTGCGACAGGTTTTGATGTAGAACAGCAAAATGAAATCACGAATATTGAAACGAAGAAAGTGATTCATTCGTTAGAAGATAATCAGAGTTTACAACAAAATTTAAAGACTGAAGCTGTTGTGCCAACACCAGTTAAGCCTATTCAAATTGTTGAGAAAAAACCTGATCCAATTATTAAGCATACTTTAGATTTAGATGAAGATTTAAGCATTAATAGTTTAAATGTTAATACAAAATCTGTTCAGCCAGTTGAATCAATTGAGCCACAAGCACCACAATTAGATTTGATTCCAACAAGTGAGTTGGTTAAAAATATTGATGTGGTTTACGATGAGGTTTCAGTTAATGTTGAAGACTTAAATGATTTCGTGATTACTTCAGAAGTTGAAGCAATTGCACCTGAACCTATTGTAGAGGAAAAAGAAGAGCAAATCACCTTAACATTTGATATGCCTTTTAACGAGCCAGTAGAGTTTGTTGAAAAGGAAGAAGAAGTTATTGCAGAGGTAACTCCAGTTGAAGAAGAAATTGTAGCGCCTATAGTTGAAACAGTTCAGCCAATTATTCATCAATTAACAGATGAAGAAAAGCAAATTGAAGTGAAAGACGAAATTGAAATCATTCCAGTTTCTGAAACGACAAATACAGGTGAAATTCGTTACGCTTTAGGTGATTATGAGTTAGAAGAATCGTCTATGAATAAAAAAGTAGCAGAGCCAGAACCAGAAGTGGTTGAGGATTTTGATATTGTTTTAAAGCAAGATGAAGATACTATTGAATTGGTGAAATCTGCTGAAGTTGTTGAAGAAGAAATCGATCCTTTAAATACACCAATTTCTGAATTACTTAAAAGTAGAGCAGACGAACGTCGTAAAAAAATGAAGTTGTTTAATTACAAATTCAACAACTCTAAAATAGACGATATAGAAAAAGTTCCTGCATACAAAAGACAAGGTTTAGAGTTGGAAGAAGGACAACATTCTTCTGAAAATAATACGTCAAGAACATCCATTTTCATTAATTGGCATGAAAGATGATA
>DAISIZ010000009.1:0-27575 GCA_036821745.1 Aurantibacter sp.
ATATTTCTTTGGAAGAGGTGCTAACTACTTCTTAAACTGTTACGTTAGATTTTAAAAATTTTTAAAAGAAAAATATATTTATTAAATTTAAGATTATGAATAAAACAAATAAATTTTTAGCATTAGGATTCGCGTTAGTATCTGTGCTTTTTATTAGTTCTTGTGTTGAAGATGATGATTTTGCAACACCAGATTTATCAGTTACACCAGTTAATTTAGCTTTATTAGGAGAGGAGACTACGTTTTCAAATGTAGTAGCACGTTACAATACGGCAGTTGCTAATGGTGATCAAGTAGGTGTGTTTTCTGTAGAGAACGATAGACCTCTATATATTACAGGTTATGTTGTGTCAGATGATGGTGCCGGTAACTTTTTTGAAGAAATTGTAGTTCAAAATTCTACAGATGCTTCAGATCCATCAAATGATGTTAGAAGAGGATTTAAAGTAGAAATTAATGCAAGAGACTTAGGTGGTCATTAAGCTTAATGGTTTAGCTATTGGATTATCTAATGGTGTGTTTGCATTAGGGAAAGCTAATGGTAATAGTTTAGTGCAGTTAGAAGATGCGGAATACAGAAAATTTGTATTAAGAGATCCTCAAACAGCGACAATTACACCTAAAATGATGGCTATTGAAGATTTAACTGAAATGGATGAAAATACATTAGTGCAATTTGGAAATTCTCAATTCACAAAAAACCAAAGAATGTTAGATTATTCAGGGCAACCTACTGATAATTTTGATGGTTTTAGAACAGTTACAAACTGTGATACAGATGCTTCAATTACATTACAAACAAGTACGTTTGCAGATTTTAAAAGTGTTATTTTACCACAAGGGAAAGGAACAATTTCAGGTATTTACTCAAGAGATTTTAGAGATGATTTTGATGTATTAGTTATTAACTCACCAGAAAACGTAAACTTTAACGATCCTAATGTATGTGATCCTGTGTTATTAGAATGTACTGGAGCTAATGGTGGAAGTACTGTAGTTTACAGCGAAGATTTTGAAAGTTTTGGTGGTTACACTGCTGAAGGTTGGACGATGACAAATGTAGATGGTGGATCAGTAGATTGGTTTACAAGCTCATTTCGAGGGAATACTTATTCAAGAATTTCTGCCTTTGGATCAGGAGAAGCTGATGCTGAGGTATGGTTAGTAACACCAGATATCAATTTAGATGCTTCAACAGGTGAGCAGTTAAACTTTGATGCTGAGGCTGCATTTATAAATCAAGAGATCTTATCAGTTTTTGTTTCTGAGGACTTTACAGGTGATGTGACTACAGCTTCTTGGACTCAAGTTGACGCTAACATTGTATCAGTATTTTCAGGGAACTTCTCAGGATTACAAGCTGCAGGACCAATTAATATTTCTTGTCTAGACGGGTCGGTTAATTTTGCTTTTGTTTACAAAGGTTCTGATCCTTCTGCAACAACAAGGTATCACGTAGATAATATTGAGATTACTGCGAACTAAGATTTAAAATAAATATATTAGCAAACCCATTAGAATTATCTAATGGGTTTGTTTTTTTACGTTATGACGATTTTTAATAAACTCTACCTTTATATTTTTTCAGTATATAAAGATAAATACAAACAAAATGCTAATAGCATTGCTTTGGTTTATATTTCAATATTACAAATTAGCCTCGTATTTCTTTCAGGTGTATTTTTAGCTGTATTTTTAAATCAAATGCATGTCCGCTTTATGACTTTAAATAAAGCCGTTACCGTTTTTGTAATTTTAGGTATCATAATTCACTTTGCAAATTGGATGGGTTATGGAGGTAAATCTCGTAAAGAATTAAACGCTAAGTATGCTAAAATAGTAAAGCCAAAATACAGTATAAGAATTCTTCTTTCTTTACCCTTTTTTGCAGTGATATTTGCGATTATTTTGTTAAATAGCTTGTAAAAAATCATAGTGTCGTACTACGAGGCGTTGTTTATAGGTTAATTTTTACATTTTATCTATTAACTGAACTTTTTATTATCTCAATCTCTTTAAATTGCTATTTTAGATTATGAAATAAATAATTTAAAGTAGTAATGATGAAAAAAATACACTTAATCCTAATGTTTATGTGTTCTTTCTTAGGACTCTCTCAAACAAACATTAGTGTAGATTGTGCAGTTGGTCCCGAAAATGTTACTTATTGTTATACTGATAATGACACGACTACTTATGTGTTTACAAGCACGGATGGATCATCGCTAAATTTTACCGTTAATTCGGGTAATGTAGAAAATAGATGGGACGCATTTATTGTTTATGATTCTGACGGAACAACGAACTTAAATGCTACAGATCCTTACGGAAATGCTGGTGATTTAGCAGGGATAACATTCCAATCTACTGGAGATTCTATTTCTTTCACTGTAGATTCTGATGGTTCAGTAAATTGTCAGACTAGAGCAACTATTAATCCAATAGACGTTACAGTAACTTGTGCGACTTGTGTTAATCCTTCAGGAACATTTGCAACTGTATCAAACTGTTCGGTTGGACCAGAGTTTTTTGTTGATACTAATCTTACAAACTTAGGTTCTGCAACAAACATTACTATACAAGATAATCAAGGTAATTCTCAAATGGGTATCACTGCTACTGGAACGGTACGTTTAGGACCTTATCCAAATAACACTAATGTTGTTATATCAGTATTAAATCAAGACGATTCTAATTGTGTTATCACTAGTGCTGGTTTAACTCAAGAGATTTGTCTAGATAACACAATCATTTGTTCGGCAGGTTCACAAAGTTTTAATTATTGTTATACTGCGAATGATACTAATGTGTTTACATTTACGTCAGATACTGGCTTTCCTTTAACTTTTACTTTTAATTCTGGAAATGTAGAAAATAATTTTGATGAATTAATTGTAAGAGATACGGATGGTACATTATTAGTGCCTGCAAACTATTATGGTAATAATGGAGATTTGTCAGGTTTATCATATACATCTTCTGGAGATACAATAACAATAGCCATTCAGTCTGATGGTTCTGTAAGTTGTTCATCAAGTGCTAATATTATGCCAATAGATGCAACAATTATTTGTCAGACATGTGTGAAACCAAATGTGACGTTTAATGCTTATGGAGATTGTGCTGCAAATCCTAATGCGCCAGAGTTTTTTATAGATGTTGATATTATTGATTTCGGAACTGTAACAACAGTTCAAGTCGTTGATGATCAAGGAGGTGTTGGTCAATTACCAACAGGACCTGGAGTTTTAACTTTTGGACCTTACCCTGCAGGGCAAGATGTAATCATAGAGGTTAGTACAGACGATGTTAATTGTATTGAGTTTAGTGATGCATTAACTATTCTTTGTCCTTCTCCTCCTAATGAATGTTCTATGGTTTTTGCTGGAGACGATCAAACTTTAGCTTGTGATGTAAGTACTGCTAATCTAGATGCAAGTTTTCAGTTAACTGGACAAGATTTTAATGTGTATGAAATTAATGGTTTAAGTAGCTGTCCTACACCACCAATTGCTGGAGGTGCTCCAACAAGTTTAGAGATTGATGATAGATGGTCAGATACTATAGATATGGGCTTTGATTTCTGTTTCTTTGGTGATACATATAATCAACTAATTGTTGGAGCAAATGGAGGTGTTTCATTTGATGTATCTAATGCTGGTCAATCTTCTGGATGGAGTTTTGATGAGCAAATTCCAAATAATTCTAACAATACATTAGCTAATGTAAATATTTTTGCTGCCTATCATGATATTAACCCACAAACTTGTGGTGATGTGAATTTTTCAGTTTTAGGATCTGCTCCAAGTAGACAATTTGTTATTAATTATAATGAGGTTTGTCAATTTAGTTGTACAACACAATTAGCTTCTATGCAAGTTATTCTTTATGAAGGTTCTAATAATATTGATATAAATGTGTTTAATAAGCCACAATGTGATTGGAATAGTGGAAGTGCAGTTATTGGTGTTCAAAATATGGCAGGTGATATTGCTTTTTCTCCAGTAGGTAGAAATACAGGAGATTGGTCTGCAACAGATGAGTTTTATAGATTTTCTCCTGGACAAAGTACTACGCCTAACTATATTTTTGAGTGGTATGATGATAATGGTATATTTTTAAGTAGTGATGAAATGATTACTGTTAATCCTACACAAACAACCACTTATACTGCTACTATGACATACAGCCAATGTGCTGGTCCAAATATTACTGTATCTGATGAGGTAACAATTACTGTTCCTGAAGCAGTTACCAGTGTTGCGCCTTCTAGTCTAGATGTTTGTGACAATGATAATGATGGGTTTTCTACATTTGATTTAACTCAGGTAGAAATGGAGTTATTTAATGGTCAAACAGGAGTCACTGCAACATATCACTTAACACAAGCTGATGCTGATTCTAATATCAACCCTATAGCAACTCCAACTGCATTTACTAATACAACAGTAAATACTCAAACAATTTATGTGAGTGTTGTTAATACTATGAGCGGTTGCTCTAAAACGGAACAGTTTATAATAAACAGTTTTGTTTCGCCATTAGTTAACATAAACACTAGTATTCCATATGAAGTTTGCCCTAACGCAACAGAACCAATTTCTATAACAGCAGAAGCTTTAAACTTCAATGTTAATGATGTTACTATAGAGTGGGATTTAGATGGAACTGTTCTTAATGGTGAAGATGCATTAACTATTAACTCTGTGTTACTTCAAGGAGATTATACTATTACTGTTACAGATAATGTAACAACTTGTACAGCATCAAGTACTGTAAATGTAGTTGAATTAGTTTCGTGTGTTATTCCTCAAGGAATTTCACCAAATAATGATGGTTTAAATGATAGATTTGATTTATCAAGTTATAGTGTACAGTCTTTAGAAGTATTTAATAGAAACGGTAGAAAAGTATTTATTAAAAGCGATGGGTATAAAGATGAGTGGTTTGGACAAACGGATGATGGTGATGAATTACCAACAGGAACTTACTACTATATTATGAAATATAGAGGAAATCAAGTTAAGGCTTCATACATATACATTAATAGATAATTTTACCAATAAAACTAAACGACAATAATGAAAAAATCGTATTTAATAATTATACTCTTGCTAATTGGTTTTATTGCTAAAGCGCAACAAGATCCGCAGTATACACAGTATATGTATAACATGAATATTATTAATCCAGCATATGCTGGTTCTACCGAAACCACCTCAATTAGTGCTTTATATAGAAGTCAGTGGGTTGGTTTAGAAGGTGCGCCAAGTACTGGAACTATAGCGTTGCATTCGCCTGTAGGTAACCGTGTAGGTTTAGGTTTATCCTTTATTAGTGATAAAATTGGACCTATTGAAGAGACTAATGCTTATGCAGATTTTTCTTATACTTTACCAATTGGAGAAACAACTAAACTTGCTTTTGGTTTAAAAGCTGGTGTAACATTTCATAAAATTGGTTTAGCTTCCTTAGATGTTACAGATGTTGGAGATGCTTTTTTTGCTCAGAATGTTGATGAAGCAACACCTAACGTAGGTTTAGGTTTATATTTTTATAAGCCTAATAAATATTACATATCTGCATCTATGCCAAATATGTTAAACTCTGTACATTTAGATGTAAATGGTAATAAATTCGGGTCGGAAGTACAGCACTTATTTGCTGCTGCTGGTTATGTTTTTGATTTATCTGAAAACTTTAAACTTAAGCCTCATACATTTGCTAAACTTGCCAGTAATGCGCCTATCAGTTTCGATGTAAACCTAAACTTGTTTATGTATGATTTAGTTGAAGTTGGTGCTGGTTATCGTTTAGATGATTCATTTAGTGGAATGGTTAATTTTATGGTGTCAAAAAGCTTAAGAATTGGTTATGCTTATGATGCTATTCAATCAAACTTAAATGTTGTGTCATCATCTTCACACGAGATATTTTTGAAGTTTGACATTAGTATTCCATCTAAAGTTTCACGTTCACCTCTTTATTTCTAATTAATAACATAGCTAAAATTTAAAATTTCATCATGAGAGATATCAAAATAACTATACTGGCTTTAGTGTTAATTAGTTTTAGTGCTATGGCACAAAACAAAAGCACTGCAAAAGCTGATAAATTATATAAAAAATTAAAATTTGTTGATGCCATTGAAGCTTATAATAAGTTGGTAGAAAAAGGCGAAGGTGATGCCTATGTTTACGGTCAGTTAGCTGAAGCTAATTTTAAGGTATTTAATACCGAAGAAGCTGAACGTTGGTATGCAAAAGCAATAGATAATAGTTCTGATCCAGAAATGATCTTTAACTATTCTCAAATGTTAAAAGCTAACGGAAAGTATGATGCTTCAAAAACGCAAATGGAAAAATTTGCAAGTTTAAAGCCAAGAGATCAACGTGCAAAAACATTTAATGCAAACAATAATTACTTAACATTATTATTAGAAGCAAAACCTGGTTATGGTTTAGAAAGCTTACCATTTAATAATGAGTACACTGAGTTTGGAGGAACGGTAAATGAAAACATGCTTTATTTTTCTTCTGCACGTAATACGTCAAGAAAAAAATATGGTTACAAAGAAGAACCATTTTTAGATGTTTATAAATTAGATTTATCTAATGAATCTGCTGAGCCAGAAGTGGTAAAGAGTTTAAATACAAAGTACCATGAAGGATTAGTAACATTTAGTCCTGATAGAAATACGGTTTATTATACAAGAGAAAGCTTTTATAATAATCAATACGAAAAAATTGAAGGTGATTCTAAAACAAAGTTTAGCGTTCAACAGTTATTTATGGCGACTAAAGATGGCGATAAATGGAGTAACGAAGTAAGTTTACCTTTTAATACAGATAAATATTCTGTTAGAAATCCTAGCTTAAGCCCAGATGGAACTACGTTGTATTTTGAGTCTAATATGCCAAATGGTTTTGGACAGTATGATATTTATAAAGTAAGTGTTCTAGCTGATGGTATTTTTGGTGATCCTGAAAATTTAGGAAACGAAGTAAATACTGAAGGTCAAGAGGCTTTTGCATATATTAGTAGTGATAATACATTATATTTTTCTTCTACAGGTCATCCGGGACTTGGAGGTTTAGATGTGTTTCAACTTAAAGATGGTGAAGTTACTAATTTAGGAATGCCAGTAAATTCTGCTAACGACGATTTAGCTTTTACAGTAGAAGAAGAGTCTGGAGAAGGTTTTGTGTCTTCTAATAGAGATGGCGGTAAAGGAAATTTTGATATTTATAAAATTCAAAGAATCATTCCTCAATACACAGATGTGTTGGTATCAGTGGTTAATTCAGGAACAAATGAACCTGTTGCAGATGCTTTAGTGGAAATTAAAGATAAAGATGGTGTTGTGGTGTTAACAGAAAAAACTAACGATAAAGGTCAAGTTTCATACAGACCTTTACAAGAAACTCCACTTAATATCGTAACTAAGAAAGATGATTACGAAAGTGCTATGCAAAGTTACACATCGCCAAAAAAAGATGCCGATGAAGTTCAAATTATGTTAAAGCCAATAGAGAAAATTATTGTTAAAGATGAAGTAGTGTTAAATCCTATTTTATTCGATTTCGACAAAGCTAATATTACAGCTCAAGGTGCTTTTGAATTAGATAAGTTAGTTGCTATTATGACTAAATACCCAAATATGGTAATCGCTGCTGGTTCTCACACCGATAATATTGGTCGTGACAAGTATAACTTAAACTTATCCGAAAGAAGGGCACAAAGTACTGTGCAGTATGTAATTTCTAAAGGAATTGATGCTTCTAGAATTACGGGTCAAGGTTATGGTGAAACACAACCTAAAGTAGATTGTAAAAAATGTACAGACGAAGAACGTCAAATTAATAGACGTAGTGAGTTTAAAATAGTTAGCGGTGGATCACAATAGAAATACAAGGAGCGTGTGTTTAAAGTACTTGTAAATAAATAAAAAAGCTTTATTGATGTTTCAATAAAGCTTTTTTATTGTGTAAAATTTAAGCATAAAAAAAGCGCCATACTTTTACAAGTAAGGCGCTTTTAATTAATTAATGTGCTTGCCATTTATATCATGAAAATGATATTCTAAATAGGTGTAAGCATCACGTGGTAAAATTTTTATCCATTTTTTGTGTTCAAAAAACCATTTGTTTCGGATAGACGGAAATCCGTTAGTTAAAAATGCAGCAATAAAAGGGTGCGCACTAAGCGTCACTTTTTTATGATCTCCATTTTTTAAAATTTGTTCTAATTTTTGTGTAATCTTTTCAATTAAAACAATTGGAGCTTCTACTTCTTCACCAACAGTACCGTTGGGATTAGCTTCGCGTGTTTTAATATTCATTTCTGGTCTTACACGTTGCCTAGTAATTTGAACTAATCCAAATTTACTTGGCGGTAAAATTTTGTGCTTTGCTCTATCATCTTTCATTTCATTTCGAATATGATCATAAAGCTGTTTTCTGTGTTCGGCAGTATTTAAGTCAATAAAATCGACTACAATTATACCACCCATATCGCGTAAACGTAATTGTCTTGCGACTTCGGTAGCAGAGATAAGGTTAACTTCTAAAGCTGTGTCCTCTTGAGAGTTGGCTTTGTTAGAGCGGTTACCACTGTTAACATCTACTACGTGTAACGCTTCGGTATGTTCTATAACTAGGTAGGCACCTCGAGCCATAGATACTGTTTTACCAAACGCAGTTTTAATTTGTCTTTCTATACCGTATTTTTCAAAAATAGGTGCGTTGCCACTGTAATGTTTTACAATAGATTCTTGTTTTGGTGCAATTTTTTGCACGTATTCTTTAATTTGTCCAGCTAGGGTTTCATCATCAACATGAATACCAGTAAAGGAATCGTTAAATATATCTCTTAAAATAGAAGAGGCTTTACTTAACTCACCTAATACTTTGGTAGGATGATTGGCTTTGTGTAATTTACTACACATAGATTCCCAACGTGCTAACAAATTTTGTAAATCTTTGTCAATCTCGGCAACTTTTTTGCCAACTGCTACAGTACGTACAATAACGCCAAATCCTTGTGGAGTTATACTTTTAACCAAACGTTTTAGACGATCTTTTTCTTCTTTGTCTTCAATTTTTTGAGAAATTGAAATACGGTTAGAAAAAGGAACTAAAACAATATATCTACCAGCAATAGAAAGCTCTGAGCTTATTCTAGGGCCTTTTGTAGATATAGGCTCTTTTACGACCTGTACCAATATAGATTGGTTAGATTTTAGAACATCGCTAATTTTTCCGTCTTTAGCAATGTCTGATTCAAATGGGAAATTTTTTAAAGAATAATTTTTAAGTTTACCTGTGCTTACAGCTTTTGTGAATTTTAAAGTTGAAGCAATTTTAGGACCTAAATCGTGGTAGTGTAAAAAGCCATCTTTTTCATAGCCTACATTTACAAATGCCGCGTTAAGTCCAGGAACAGCTTTGCGTATTTTGGCGATAAATATATCACCTACGGCAAAGTTGTTACTGTCTTCATCTTTGTGTAATTCAATAAGTTTTCCATCTTTTAATAAGGCAAAATCAACATGTTCAGGATTAGATCGAATAATCAACTCTTTTTCCATAATCGTTAATTTTTATCCATACAATTAAGTACAGATGGATTATACATTATTTCTTTCACAGGATTTAATAAATCCAATGAGTTTCTATAGGCATAAAGGTTGTAAATGCTATAGAACTCTATTTCAAAGAACTGTTTTGTTAATAAACCAAAAAAGTAGTCTTGCAACTACTTTTTTGAATTATTTTTTCTTCTTGTGACGATTAGCGCGTCTTCTTTTCTTACGCTTGTGTGTCGCAACCTTGTGTCTTTTACGTTTCTTACCGCTGGGCATAAATCAATAGGTTTTAAAATTAATAATTCGTTTTATTTTACTTCTACGTTAGTTTTTACACCTTCTACAAATATTTTTGCAGGTTTAAACGCAGGTATGTTGTGTGCAGGTATTTTAATCGTCGTGTTTTTCGAGATATTACGACCTGTCTTTTCTGCTCTTGTTTTAATAATAAAACTTCCAAAACCTCTAAGATAAACGTTGTCTCCAGCTTCTAAAGAAGTTTTTACTTCTTCCATAAAAGTTTCTACGGTAGCTTGAACATCTCCTTTTTCGATTCCTAGCTTATCTGAAATTATAGATACTAAATTTGCTTTAGTCATTTTATTTAAAATTTGGGTTATTAAAATTATAAGGCCTGCAAATATATGTAATTAATATTCAATATTTCAAACCTAATTCATTAAAATTTAATGTGATAAACGTTTAAATTTACAATTCATTTTTTAAATAGCGAATGAATTTCTCAAAAAAACTAATTAATTGGTACTCAGTTCATAAACGCGACCTGCCATGGCGTAATACCACCAACCCATACTTCATTTGGTTGTCCGAAATTATACTTCAGCAGACTCAAGTGAAACAAGGTTGGCCATATTATGAGGCATTTGTGACTAAATATCCGTCAGTTTTTGACTTAGCAAACGCAAAAGAGCAAGACGTTTTAAACCTTTGGCAAGGTTTGGGTTATTATTCCAGAGCACGTAATTTACACGCTTCAGCTAAATTTATCGCTAATGAACTTAATGGTGTTTTCCCAAGTACTTATAAGACTATAAAATTATTAAAAGGTGTTGGTGATTATACGGCAAGTGCTATTGCTAGTATTAGCTTTAACGAAGCGACTGCTGTTGTAGATGGTAATGTATATAGAGTGCTGTCAAGAATTTTTGGTATTGATACACCTATTAATAGTATGCCAGGGATTAAAGAATTTAAAATTTTAGCTCAAGAATTAATAGATACAAAGCAACCAGCAACATTTAATCAGGCAATTATGGATTACGGTTCGCAAGTTTGTAAACCTAAACAGCCTAAATGTGACGACTGTGTTTTCAGTTCAACTTGTAAAGCACTTCAGCTAAATAAAGTAAACGAATTACCTGTTAAGTTGAAGAAAACTAAGGTAACCTCTAAATTCTTCAATTTTATAGTTTTTATAAATGATGAAAATCAAGTGGTCTTAGAACAGCGTACAAAAAAAGGCATTTGGCAAAATATGTATCAGTTCCATTTATTAGAAACTAAAGCCTCAGAAAACCTTAATGCTATTGAAGGTTATGTAGGTTCAGTTTTAAATGAAGAAAATCCTGATGTTTACATATATAATGAAGTGCCAGTAATTCATAAGTTATCCCATCAACATTTAAATACCACTTTTTGGATTGTAAAGACTCAAAAAAAGGATTTAAATTGGATACATATTAAGGACTTAAAAAAATATCCTGTTCCTGTTTTGATAAGTAATTTTACGGATGCGTTTAATTTTTAATGTGTTGTACTTCTTTTTTTTGTAATTTTATTAAAATGAATTGGTAGATTAGCCCATTCTTAAACACAAATTGTATGTCAGGAACGTTAAATAAAGTGATGCTTATTGGTCACTTAGGAGATGAAGTTAAAATGCACTATTTTGAAGGAGGAAATTGTGTTGGACGTTTTCCTTTGGCAACAAACGAAAGCTACGTAAATAAGCAAACTAACGAGCGTATTACAAATACCGAATGGCATAATGTTGTAGTTAGAAATAAAGCAGCCGAAATTTGTGAAAAATATCTAACCAAAGGTGATAAGGTGTATGTTGAAGGACGTATTAAATCCAGAAAATGGAAAGACGATTCTGGTGCCGACCGTTATTCAACCGAAATACAAGTGAGTGAGTTTACCTTTTTAAGTACTAAAAAAGATCCTAATGCTATGCAGGAGCCTAAAAGTGCGCCAGTAACACCAACTGAAAAACCAAAAACGTCGGAAAACGACGATTTACCCTTTTAAATAAAACCACATTATCTTGGATCCCGAACCCATAAGTTTACTTATTCCTTTATTTAGCATTACCACATTGCTAAGTTTTTTATTACTATTCATATTACTGCTATGTTCTGCATTAATTTCTGGAGCAGAAGTTGCTGTGTTTTCATTAACTAAAACCGATTTAGAAAATGCCGAAAATGATAAACGCTTAGCATTAATATCTCAACTATTAGAAAAGCCAAAAAAACTATTAGCTACTATTTTAGTGGCTAACAATTTCATAAATATAGCTGTAGTAATTCTGTTTGCTTTTTTAGGGGATATTTTGTTTAAAACCATTGAAAGTGAGGTTTTAAAGTTTGTGTTAGAGGTTTTTGTAATTACTTTTTTAATTTTATTATTTGGTGAAATTTTACCTAAAATTTATGCCAGTAGAAATAGTATTAAGTTTTCTAAATTTATGGCATTTCCTTTAAAAGTTTTAGATGTTCTATGTTCGCCACTTAGTATGCCAATGCGAGCTATTACTATAGGAATACATAATAAATTAGGGAAACAAAAAGCAAATTTAAGTGTCGATCAGTTATCGCAAGCTTTAGAATTAACTAGCCAAAAAGATACCAGCGAAGAAGAGCAAAAAATATTAGAAGGTATTGTTTCTTTTGGAAATACAGATACTAAACAAGTAATGCGACCACGAATAGATATTTTTGCGCTTGCTTTAGATGAAACCTTAGAAACCATTTTACCGCAAATTGTAGAGCGTGGTTATTCGCGAATTCCTGTTTATGCTGAAAGTGTAGATGATATTAAAGGGATTCTATATGTTAAGGATTTACTACCGTATATTACAAACAAAGACTTTAATTGGATGACTTTATTACGTGAGCCATTTTTTGTGCCAGAAAACAAAAAACTGGATGATTTAATGGGAGAGTTTCAAGAGCGAAAAGTGCATTTAGCAGTTGTGGTAGATGAGTATGGAGGAACATCCGGATTAGTATCTTTAGAAGATGTTATTGAAGAAATTGTAGGAGATATTAGTGACGAGTTTGATGATGAAGATGTGATTTATTCTAAAATAGACGAAAAAAATTATGTTTTTGAAGCTAAAACAGCACTTAAAGACTTTTATAGAGTGATTGAGTTAGCTGACGACGCTATTTTTGAAGACAATAAAGGAGAAGCCGAAACCTTAGCAGGTTTTGTTTTAGAGATATCTGGGAAATTTCCTAAACGAAACAGTAAAATAAAATTCAATAATTACGTTTTTACTATAGAAGCTTTAGATAAAAAAAGAATAAAGCGTCTAAAAGTAACCTTGCCTTAATGCCTATATAATGAAATATTTAAGCCTTTTACTTTTATTACTTTTTTGTTCGTGCGACGAAAACTTTGTACCAAAACCTAAAGCACAATTACGTTTGTCTTATCCTACGGCTAATTATAAAACAACAGGATCAAATTTACCTTTTCAGTTTGATTTAAATACGTTAAGCGATACGCTTAAAGTCACAGAGCTAAGGAAAGATGCTAATAGTTTAGGGTTAAATATTGAATATTCTAAATTAAAAGGCACCATTTATTTAACCTATAAACCTGTGGCTGATAGTTTAGTATTAAATAAGTATTTAATAGATGCACAAAATTTTACGCAAGAACACACTAAAATTGCAGATGAAATTGCAGAACAACCATATATAAATAAAGAACGTAAAGTCTATGGTATGTTTTATGAAGTTGGTGGAAACGCAGCGTCACAATCACAGTTTTACGTAACCGATAGTACAAAACATTTTTTAACAGGTTCGCTATATTTTTATGCAAAGCCTAATTACGATTCTATATTACCAGCAGCTCATTACCTTAAAAAGGATATCAAGCAAATTATGGAATCTATAACTTGGAAATAATATATTATGATGAATTGGGAGCAGTTGTTGTCTTTAAAGCGATTTGGAGATACGAATAAGCGTTTAAGAAAAGAGCAAGACAACACACGTTTAGGGTTTGAAGTAGATTATGATCGTATTATTTTTTCTTCGGAATTTAGAAGTCTTCAAGATAAAACTCAAGTGATACCAATGTCTAAAACGGACTTTGTACACACACGTTTAACACATAGTTTAGAGGTAAGTGTAGTTGCGAGATCTTTGGGTAGAATTGTTGGGAAAGAAGTTTTGAAAAAGCATCCACAATTAAAAGATGCATTAGGATATCAAGCAAACGATTTTGGTGCTATTGTAGCTTCTGCAGCTTTAGCGCACGATATTGGTAATCCGCCTTTCGGACATAGTGGTGAAAAAGCCATTGGTGATTTTTTTAAATCAGGCGAAGGTGTTAAATATAAAGCACAATTAGAACCAGAAGAATATCAAGATTTATGCGATTTTGAAGGAAATGCTAATGGATTTAAAATTGTTACACAAAGCAGACAAGGACGCGAAGGTGGTTTAAGATTAAGTTATGCTACATTAGGTGCATTTACTAAGTATCCAAAAGCGTCATTGCCTAAAAAGCCTACCAATCATATTGCAGACAAAAAATATGGTTTTTTTCAAGCTGAAAAAGACGCGTTTACAGATGTTGCAGAAGAATTAGGATTGTTAAAACGTGGCGAAAGTAGTTATTCAAGACACCCTTTAGCTTTTTTAGTTGAAGCTGCAGACGATATTTGTTACACGATAATAGATTTTGAAGATGGTATTAACTTAGGTCTAATTCAAGAAGAATTTGCATTGGAATATCTAATTAATTTAGTTCGTAATTCTATTAACACTGAAAAATACAATACGTTAAATAATACTCAAGACCGTTTAAGTTATTTGCGTGCCTTAGCTATCAATACACTTATTAATGAAGCTTCACAAATTTTTATTAAAAATGAAGAGGCTATTTTAAAAGGAGAGTTTAGTAAATCTATTTTAGATTTAAGTCAGTATCAAGCTCAAATAAAAGATATTATAAGTTTAAGTGTTGAAAAAGTATATCATAGCAAAGAAGTTATCGACAAAGAAATTGCAGGATTTCAAGTGTTAACCACTTTAATTTCACTTTATACAAATGCGGTAAATAATAGTTTTAATAATGAGGCTTCAACTTACGATAAACTCTTGTTAATGGATTTACCTGATACCATTAATTTTAATCAAACTTCATTGTATTCACGACTACTGAATGTATGTCATTTTGTATCACTACTGTCAGACACTAAAGCAACGTTGCGTTTTTCTAAGATAAAAGGTCAGATTATCTAATAATTTGATTTTCAGGGTGGTTTTTGTGTATTTTGTGAAAAATTCAACTATCGAGTCTTTTTTTTTATTTAATGGTGTAATGTTTTGTGTAATTTTCGATAATTCATATCTTTAGCCTGAGAAAAATTATAATTGATTATGAAAAAGAAAAATTACCTACTTAAATTGTTTTTTATGTTTTCGGTTATTTTGCTTAATGCACAGCAAAATTCAAAAACAGATAAAACACAAGATTTAAAAGAGATTCAAAAAGCTTTGAGCTCTGAACTTAAAAGCCAGTTCTTAGAGTCTGATTTAGATTCTTGGATGGTGCAAAGTGATGCGTCATCTAGAAATAAAGACTCATGGTATTATTATGTTGTCCAAACGCATAACAATATTCCAGTAAGAAATAGTATTGCTGTTGTTACTAAGAATAATGGTGAATTTAATGTGGTCAATTCAAGGTTTGTAAAAAACTTAGAGTCTAGAATTAATGTTCAGTCTCCAAGTTTAAATCCAGAATTAGCCGTGTTAAAAGCTTTAAATCATTATGGTTTAAAGGCTAAGTTCGATTTAAAACAGATGAGTCATAATACTGCTACAGGTGTTATTACTTTTGCTAAAACAGATGATCTTCAAAGTGATATTAAAGTAAAATTAGTGTACGAACCTACTAAAGATGGAAAGGTAACATTAACTTGGAATGTTAATTTAGATTATAAAGATGGAAGTCATTGGTTTGAATCAAGAATAGATGCTTCTACTGGAGATTTTGTTTCAGATAATGACTGGGTTGTGTCTTGTAACTGGTCTAACGTAAGTGAGCATAATCACAAACACGCATCTTCATTTAACAAAGAAGTTGATTTTTCAACTTCAATTTTTAAAAGTCAAGAAAGCGAATCTATATTAGCAGGAGCGTATAGAGTATTACCTTATTATGTAGAAAGTCCTAATCATGGAGATTTTGAATTAGTAGCTAATCCAGATGATGCGATTGCATCACCTAATGGATGGCACAACGATGGTGTTTCAGCTTACACAACTACAAGAGGTAATAATGTTATTGTTAGAGATGATCAAGATGGAAGAAATGAAACTTTAGGGCCACTTACTGGTCAAAGTGGTGCAGGTTTAACTTTCGATTATCCATATGGTGGGCCAGGTGTTGCAGCCAGTACATATATTGATGCTGCAGCTACTCAATTATTTTATATGAGTAATATTGTACATGATGTTTACTACAGATATGGTTTTGATGAGGCTTCAGGAAATTTTCAACGAACTAATTTTACTGGTGCACCAGGAGCAGGAGATCCTGTAAATGCCGATGTTCAAGATGGAAGTAATGTAAATAATGCTAATTTTTCTACTCCAGGAGATGGAAATAGTGCAAGAATGCAAATGTTCTTATGGAATCAAGGTGCCTACAATCCGAATGCATTACAATTATTAGTTGTTAATGATAGTCCAGTTGCTGGTGGTTATGCTGCAACTAACAATGTGTTTGATCCTGGTAATGTAACTCCAGTTAATCCTATTACTGCTAATTTAGTGCTAGCTGATGATGGTACACCAGATAATTCTGATGCTTGTACTGATATTACGAATGGAGCAGCAGTGAATGGTAATATTGCAGTTATAAGAAGAGGAGATTGTTCGTTTGCATCTAAAGTTTTAAAAGCACAAACCGTTGGAGCTGTAGCTGTTTTAATTATTAATAATGTAGCTGGTAATATTAATATGTCTGGTGCAGACGCATCTATAACAATACCTGCTTATAGTCTTAATAATGTTGATGGAGAAGCTTTAATTGCTGCAATGGCAACTCAAACTGTAAATGCAACCTTTAATCCACCAACACCACCGCCAACATTTGTAAATGTTGATGGAGATTTTGATAATGGTGTTGTTGGTCATGAATATGGTCATGGTGTAAACACTAGACTTGTTGGAGGTAGAGCAAACAGTAATTGTGTAAGAGCTCGTGAATCGATGGGTGAAGGATGGGCAGATTTTATTGGTAAGATTTTAGCTTTAAAAAATATAGATAATGGTATTGCGTTTAGTGGTGTAGGTACATTTGTAGTTGGGCAAGCACCAGATGGACAAGGAATTCGTCCTTCTGCATATTCAGGAGATATTAGAAATAACCCAATGACTTACCAGTCTTTATTAGATGATCCAACCAATGCTACATATACTGTTCCTCATGGTGTAGGTGCTGTTTGGGCAGGAATGCTTTGGGATTTAACTTGGGATTTAATTGCAATCCACGGATTTACTGAAGATATATATGATTCTGATGGTGGTTTTGGTAATACAATCGCATTGAATTTAGTTGTAGAAGCAATGAAGTTAACAGTATGTGGTCCTGGTTTTGTAGATGGTAGAGATGCTATCTTACAGGCAGATGATGTTTTATATGGTAATGGTGTTGCTGGTTCTCAAACGGGAGCTAATCAATGTGTTATTTGGAGTGCTTTTGCACGTAGAGGTTTAGGAGCTAACGCTAGTCAAGGTGTAGATTCACCTAGGTCTTCAAGTGCTGATTCTACTTCTGACGGTAACTCAGACTTTACTTTACCAGCTGGATTAGCTTGTAATCCAGACTTTTTAATTGATAATGGAGATAGTTCAATAAGTAATATTTGTCAAGGTATAACTAGTGCAACTTATGATTTTGTTTTTTACGAGCAAAATGGTTTTGATGTAGATACACCATTCGCAGCAACTGGTTTACCAGCTGGAGCAACTGCGACTTTCTCTCCTGCTACAATGAGAGATACTGGTTTGTTTACAATGACTGTTACTGGAATTCCAGCAAATGCAATAGGAACATTCCCAATTAATGTTATCCCTGGAGGAGATGCGACTAAAAGTAAATCTGTAAGTTTAGTGGTTAATCCACCAAACCCAGATTTAACTGATGGTGATACTGAATTTTCTACAAACAATGGTGCTAACTTTACATCATTTTCAAATAACGAAACGATTATTGTATCTGATGATGTTGATTTAGACTTAAGAATTCCTAATGCATCATTTAATGGAACAATTGTTTGGACAGGTCCAAATGGTACTACTTACTCAAACAATTCAGTAAGCTTTACTAGTATTGTTGATGGTGATCCTGCAATTGAAGGGAACTGGAATGCGCAAGTTTCTTTTACTAACGATTGCGGAAATGCATTCGCACCTCAGTCTATTGATTTTATTATTGATATAGATGCTGCGTTAAGTGTTTCTGATTTTGCTTTAAGTCAAATTGCATTATTCCCTAATCCAACTAACAATAGTGTTACTATTAGTGGATTACAACAATTACAAGATGTTACAATTAATGTAATTGATATTATGGGACGTGTGTTAAGTAATAACGTAACGATTAATGCACAATCTAAAGATAGAATGACTGTTAATATGTCTAACTTATCTTCAGGTACTTATTTCTTAGAAATTAAGTCTCAAGATAACAGAACAGTTAAGAAAGTGATTAAGAATTAATTAATCACTTAAGCTAATATAAAAACCCATAAACATTATGTTTATGGGTTTTTTGTTATAAAATATGAGATAAAGTGTTTTGAATTTGATGAACAGAAATACCACATAATTCTTGAAGTTGTTGAGTCGTTCCGTGTTCAATAAATTCATCAAGAATTCCTAAATGAATTAGTTTTGTGTGGTGATTATTTTTTGAGGCAAATTGACTTATAGTCGTGCCTAAACCACCAATCATAGCATTATCTTCTATAGTAATTACAGTTTTGTAAGTACTAAGAATATTGTTTATTAAAGTCTCGTCCAAAGGTTTTAGAAAACGAATATCGTAATGACTAATGCGATCATTATCCTTAATTGTGTTTATGGCTTGTGTGACATTTTGAGCAATAGTTCCAATGCTTAAAATGGCAATGTCTTTTCCTCTTTTTAATTGCTCGTTTTGTCCAATTTTAATCTTTTTAAAAGGCTGTTTCCAGTCGGTAATAGTACCTTTTCCTCTTGGATAGCGAATCGCAATAGGTAAGTCTAAACCTAATTGTGCGGTGTATAGAATGTTACGTAATTCAATAACATTTCTGGGTGCAAAAATAATAAGGTTAGGAATACAGTTTAAATAGCTTAAGTCGAAATTTCCGTGGTGTGTTGCGCCATCTTGTCCAACTAAACCTGCACGATCAACACAAAATATTACTGGTAACTTTTGTAAAGCGACATCGTGAATTAATTGGTCGTAGGCACGTTGTAAAAACGTAGAGTAAATGGTGCAATACGGAATAAATCCTTGGGTTGCTATTCCAGCCGAAAAGGTAACCGCATGTTGTTCGGCAATACCAACGTCGAAAGCACGTTCTGGAAGTGCTTCCATCATATATTTTAACGAACTTCCTGTAGGCATTGCTGGTGTTATACCAATAATTTTTTCGTTTTGTTGTGCTAATTCTAAAATGGTATGCCCAAAAACGTCTTGGAATTTTATAGGCTCATTTTTAGTTTCAGTCGAAATTAAATCGCCCGTTTTTGCATCAAATTTTCCTGGTGCGTGATAGGTGACTTGGTCTTTTTCGGCTTGTTTTAAACCTTTTCCTTTTGTGGTGATAACGTGTAAAAATTTTGGACCAGATATAGTCTTCATTTTTTCTAACGTTGCCGTTAATAACTCAATATCGTGACCATCAATAGGACCAAAATATGAGAAGTTTAAAGCTTCAAAAATGTTATCTTGATTAGAAATGCCCTTTTTTACGTTGGTGAAGTATTGTTTTAAAGCACCAACACTTGGGTCAATACCAATAGCGTTATCATTTAAAATAATTAAAATATTTGCCTTGGTAACACCTGCGTGGTTTAAGCCTTCAAAAGCCATACCGCTGGCAATTGAAGCATCGCCAATAACTGCAATGTGTTGTTTGTTATGTTCGCCTTTTAGTTTCGAAGCAATTGCCATTCCTAAAATTGCCGAAATAGAGGTAGAGGAATGTCCAACACCAAAGTCGTCAAAAATAGATTCTTCGCGTTTTGGAAAACCGCTTAACCCATTAAGTTGTCGGTTGGTGTGAAATTGTTCTTTTCTGCCTGTAATAATTTTATGTACATAAGCTTGATGACCTACATCCCAAATCAATTTGTCGTCTGGACAATTAAAAATTTTGTGAATAGCAAGCGTTAATTCCACAACACCTAAGCTTGCGCCTAAATGACCGGCTTTAGCGGCAACAATATCGATAATAAAATGCCTAATTTCTGAAGCTAAATCTTTAAGATTAGCGTTCGATAAGTCTTTTAAGTCCTCGGGAGAATTGATTTTATTTAAAAGCTTATAGGTCATTTTTTAATTTTGTACTAAATTACAAAACATCATTTAGACTCGTTTAACTTTCAATTAATTAATATGATAAATCCTTTTGACGACACCTATTTTATGAAAAAAGCTTTGGAAGAAGCACAGCACGCTTTTGATATGGGGGAAATTCCTGTAGGCGCTGTTATTGTGGCAAACGATAGGATTATTGCAAGAGGATACAACTTAACCGAGCAACTTATAGATGTTACGGCACACGCCGAAATGCAAGCCATTACTTCGGCGTCTAATAGTATTGGCGGAAAATATCTTAAAGATTGTACGCTGTATGTGACTTTAGAGCCTTGCCAAATGTGTGCTGGTGCTTTGTATTGGAGTCAGATTACTAAAATTGTTTACGGTGCTAAAGATTTAGACCGTGGTTATGAAGCTATGGGAACAAAATTACATCCTAAAACTAAGGTTGTTCAAGGTGTTATGGCACAAGAATGTGGTGATTTATTAAAACGTTTTTTTATTGAAAAGCGTAATTTGAATTAGAGTAAGGTTTGCGTTAGCGATTGAAATGGCATCCTTTTTTTGATTAACATTTATGTTATAGGTTACAAAGCGAAGATTGAGCTTGTGATTTGCAGAAGCTGAAATAAATTCAGCTTAAAAAAAGATATAATGGAAAGCGCGACCTCATTTTATTTTTCTTAAAATGATGGTAACGCCATAAAAATGATAAATCGGCTTATTTTCTCTTTTGAGAATTTTTCATTTTCTCTAAGTTTTCTTGCGTTAGCATATAGTCTTTTGGGTCTTTTCCTTTCCAATGTTGGTAAATAAATAGTGGAATCCAGACAAAAAACAGACCGCAAGTGCCGAAACCTATAAGTTTTTCGGTATAATTTAGGTCTAATGTTAAGCCTAAAACGATGCTTGTTATTGATGCAATAAAGCTTAGCCACAGGAAATATTTCATTGAATTTAGTTTTTTGTAAAGTTAATTAATTGTCTGCGGTAAGCGGTTAGTAATTTGGATTTTGAGATAAAACCAATGTATTTATCGTCTTTAACGACGGGTAAATTCCAAGCCGATGAGTTTTGGAATTTTGTCATTACGGCTTTCATATTGTCGGTTGTGGCGTCAATAATATCTGGCGCATTGGTCATTAAATCTTTAACAAATGTGTTGTTGTATAAATCCTGATTAAACATCATTTCACGAATGTCGTCCAATAAAATAATCCCAACAAAGCGTTCTTTATGGTCTATAATCGGATAGATGTTTCGGGTAGATTTTGCGACGCAGGTGTTTAATAATTCGCCTAAAGTTAAATCCATAGAAACGGTTTTAAAATTGGTTTCTATAAGACTGTCTAAAGACATTAATGTTAAGACATTGTGGTCTTTGTCGTGGGTTAGAAGTTCACCTTTTTCGGCCAATTCTTTGGTGTAAATGGTGAAGTCTATAGCGTTCTTTTTTATGGCGAAAGAAATTCCAACGCTAATCATTAGCGGAATAAATAGTTCGTAGCCACCAGTAATTTCGGCAATTAAGAAAATGGCAGTTAGTGGCGCGTGTAAAACGCCAGCAATTAAACCAGCCATTCCAATTAAAGTGAAATTGGTTTCGGAAACATTAAATCCTAAGTTGTTTATAATTTTGGCAACCACATTTCCTAAAGCACTTCCCATAACCATAGTTGGAATAAATATGCCGCCAACGCCACCAGCAGCGAATGTTGTTGTCATTGCAATGGCTTTAAAAATGGTAATACCGATAAGTAAACCAATAACCATCCAAATGTTATTAATATGCGCGTCAAAAGGTGTTTTTCCTATGGCTTGTAAATGATTGCCTTCTAATAAATTATTGATAAACCCAAAACCTTCACCATACAATGGCGGAATTAAATAGAGCATTATTCCTATGGCTAATCCGCCGACCAATAGTTTTTGGAAACGGGTTTTGAAAACATCAAAAAGCTTTAAAATGAAGAAATACATTTTAGTAAAATAGATTGAGGCAATACCTGTGCCGACACCTAAAATGACATAGAATAAAGTGTCTTTTAAAATGAATTTATCGGAGAAATTAAAGTTGAATAATAAGTCGTCGCCTAAAAAGAAATATGAGGTTAACACCGAAGAAACCGATGCGATTAAAAGCGGTAGAAGTGAAGCGAACGTTAAGTCTAAACTAAAGACTTCTATGGCAAAAATAATAGCGGCAATGGGCGATTTAAATATAGATGAAATGGCGCCTGCGGCCGCACAACCAATTAATAAGGTTCTGGTGTTTCTATTGACGTGAAATAAGCGTCCAATATTAGAGCTTATTGCCGATCCTGAAGCGATTGCGGGTCCAAGTAATCCTACCGAACCACCAAAACCTACCGTAAATGGTGCGGCAATTAATGGCATATAAATTTTACTGCGCTCTATAATACCTTGATGTTTGGATAACTTATGTAAAACCGAAGGGATAGCGTGAGGTATTGGTTTTTTAGTAATGTATTTAATGAGTAAATACACTAAAATTAAACCTATGGTTGGTAAAATAAAGTACAACTGATTTTTAGAAAACGTAATACTATCGCCTAAAAAACGCTCTATAAAATACGTTGTGTTTTTTAAAGTTACCGATGCTAATCCCGCAAAAACACCAACTAAAGCACTTAGAATAAACACAAAGTTAGTTTCGGAAATATGTTTATATCTCCAAATTAATAAGCGTTTTAAACGTGAGTGTTTTGGCATTTTAGTTTAAGCTTTGTTTTAGTTGTTCAAAATCTTGTGCGTATAATTGTCTAAGCGCTTCGACGTAAGCTCTTTGATTATAGTAGCCGTTATTAAAGTCAATGATAGCGTTGCTAATTTCTGTTTTGGCTTTTGCTAATTCTCCTTGTGCTTTAAAAATAAGCGCTTTATAATATTTAGCATCCGAACTCGTGTTGTTAGAATACGTTAAAACTTTATTTAAATTGATTAATGCCGTGTTGTAATTTTGAGTTTCCATTAAAGCAATACCATAATAAAGAAACGTAGAACTGTCAATGTAATCTTCGCTAAATTCTTTAGTTTGACGTTCAATATCTTTTTTAAAATAGGCTTGAGATTTTTTATAATCTTTCAACCCTAAATAGGCAATACCTCGCCAATAATCTACACTGTGACCTTGTGGATTGTCAATGTAAGTTGTTAGCTCGTCTGAAGCGTCAAAGTCGGCAATGGCTTTTTTGTAATCTCTGTAAAACCATAAGTATAAATAACCACGCCAAGGAATTCTTAACTTTGGATTTAGCTTCACAGCTTTGTTATATTGTGGTAACCATTTATGCGGTAAACCTCTTTTTAAATCGGCTACAGAAAGTTCATAAACGGCTTCTTGATAGGTTGGGTCAATGTTTACAGCTTCGGCAATACCATTTTGGAACGCTGTAGAACCTTGCATATGTTGAATAGCGTCTTTGTAAAGTTTTTCTGCAATCGTTCTTTTATCTAAGTCTGTATCGTTTACACAAGACGATATGCTAACTAAAGTTATAAGTAGACTAAGGTATAATTTCAGTGATTTTTCCATCTTCAATACGATATGAAATGTAGTTATAATAGTTGTAAGCTTCGTTGTTTTCTTTAAACCTTAGAATATTCCAATGTTCAGGTTTGGCGGTGATTTTAAAAAGTTGATCTACCAATTCAGGATTCATTGGTTGTTCTTCTAAATTCAGATTCATTTCAATAATTTCAAACCAACCTGCTTCTCCTTTACAATTTACTAAAAATCTAAAATTTAAATAACCAGTATCGTTATAGGAATTGTTATTGAATGCTTTAGTGACGTTATCTCTAAAGTGTTTTTTATTAACCGCATAACCATCTAAAGCAGATCCGTTATAAGTGCGTTGTATGTAACCTCTGCCACAAAGTTTATAGGTGTCGTTTATAAGTGCTTTGTCTTGGTCTATATAACCAATGTGTTGTTGGTAAGGCTTTCCTTCTGTGTCGTAAGCGTCTTTATATTGAAAATAGAAATAGGCAAAAGCAGAGGCAAGAATGAGTACTAACGCGACAAGTATAATTGCAATAACTTTAAGTGTCTTTTTAAACATAGTTTTAGTTTAAGGCTAAAAAAAACCCCGCAATTGCAGGATTTTTAAATTAAGCTTCTATATCTAATTGAAGATTTAACTCTTTCAATTGTTCGTTGTTTAATTTTGCTGGCGCATCAATCATAACATCGCGACCAGAATTGTTTTTTGGGAACGCAATGAAATCTCTAATGGTTTCTTGTCCGCCTAAAATAGAAACTAATCTATCTAAACCGAAAGCTAATCCACCGTGTGGTGGCGCACCATATTCGAAAGCATCCATAAGGAAACCAAATTGTGCTTTGGCTTCTTCTTCGCTAAAGCCTAAATGCTTTAACATAATGGCTTGCGTTTCTTTATCGTGAATACGAATAGAACCACCACCAATTTCGTTACCATTTAATACTAAATCGTATGCATTGGCTTTTACTTCACCTGGTTTCGTGTCTAATAATTCTATTTGTCCTGGTTTTGGAGATGTAAACGGATGGTGCATTGCGTGGTAATGTCCAGTTTCTTCGTCTAATTCTAATAATGGGAAATCAATGACCCATAATGGTGCAAATACTTTTGGGTCACGTAAACCTTTTTGTTCTGCAATTTCCATACGTAAAGCACTTAATTGTGCACGTACTTTATTTGTGTCACCAGATAATACAGCGACTAAATCACCAGGTTTTGCTCCGGTAACTTCAGCCCATTTTGCTAAATCGTCTTGGTCGTAAAATTTATCTACCGAAGACTTAAAAGTACCGTCGTCATTACAACGTGAGTAAACCATACCCAAAGCACCAACTTGTGGACGCTTTACCCATTTAATTAAGTTGTCTATTTCTTTACGTGTGTAACTGTTTCCTCCAGGAATTGCAATACCAACGACTAATTCGGCGCTATTAAAAACACCAAAGTCTTTATGTTGTGCTACTTCGTTTAACTCGCCAAACTCCATTCCAAAACGAATGTCTGGTTTGTCGTTTCCGTATAAACGCATTGCATCGTCGTATAACATACGAGGGAATTTCTCTACTTCAACACCATTTACTTCTTTTAATAAGTGACGTGTTAAGTTTTCAAAAACGTTTAAAATATCTTCTTGCTCTACAAACGCCATCTCACAGTCAATTTGTGTGAATTCTGGTTGTCTGTCAGCACGTAAATCTTCATCTCTAAAACATTTTACAATCTGGAAATACTTATCCATTCCACCAACCATAAGCAATTGCTTAAAGGTTTGAGGGGATTGTGGTAAAGCGTAAAATTCACCTTCATTCATACGAGAAGGCACAACAAAGTCACGAGCACCTTCTGGTGTAGATTTAATTAAGTAAGGTGTTTCTACCTCTATAAAATCTTGTTTAGATAAAAAGTTACGCACTTCTTGAGTAACTTTAGACCTAAAGATTAAGTTGTTTTTAACAGGATTACGTCTAATATCTAAATAACGATATTTCATACGTAATTCTTCGCCACCATCAGTTTTGTCTTCAATAGTAAATGGTGGTAGTTTAGCGTCGTTTAAGATGTTTAATTCAGTCACTAAAACTTCAATGTCTCCCGTAGGAATATTGTTGTTTTTAGACTCACGTTCAATCACAGTTCCTTTAACTTGAATAACGAACTCACGACCTAATTTTTGCGCTTGTTCCATCATTGCTTTAGGTGTGCGTTCTTCATCAAAAATAAGCTGAGTAATTCCGTAACGGTCGCGTAAATCTACCCAAACCATAAATCCTTTATCTCTACTTTTTTGAACCCAACCTGATAAGGTAACTTCTGTATTTATATGTGATGCTCTTAATTCACCACAACTGTGACTTCTGTACATAATTGTAATTTTGAACTGCAAATTTAATATTAATATTTTGACTGCAATTTGTATTGGGGTTTTTTGTTGAAATTATATTGAATTGTGCTTCAATAGCACTTCGACAAGCTCAGTGTGACAGTGGATTTTCATAGTTGGGATTTTCGTAATCAAGAATGCTTCGACAGAGCCTGTCTTGAGCGAAGACGAAAGGCTCAGTGTGACAGTAGGTTTTTATAGTTGTGTTTTGCACTTCAATTTTAGTTTTCCTGCAAGGTTTCTAGAACCTTGTAGGTGTGTTATTTGCTTATGTGTTTGAATTTTATTGTATTCTTTACTGTTTAGTCATTTCGACGATAGGAGAAATCACACATTAGGTTTTGAGTGATTAATGAAAGTTTCTTGCTGAAATGGATTTATGCTTTGAGTTATGTTGCACTTCGACTGCGCTCAGTGTGACAGTGGATTTTCATAGTTGGGATTTGGTTCAATTATATGTTTATTTCAACTAAAGTTCAATTTTTGTCATTCTGTGCTCCGACGTAGAATCTAAGTTTTTTAAAAAAAAAAGCTCCAAGAAATTAATCTTGAAGCTTTTCAATTATTGATAATTCTAAATTATTTTATTCTTGTTAGATTTCCATCATCAAAACCAGTTGTAATGTTTTCAGTCTTATTTAAAAAGCTGTCGTTATTTTTTAAATAGCTTTTTATAAGCTTAGTAGAATAGTCTAAAACATATTCCCATTTAGCATCATTTAATGTCGAGTCATTTAAGCTTAAATATTTATATTTTGGTTCAAAATCAATTTCACAAGCCCAGTTTTCGTTGTCTTGGTCAAAATGATTTGCTCCCGTTAAATACATCATATAAGATTCGGAAGTTTCGTAAAGTCCAAAATTTAAACCTTTAATGTCTTTGCTTCGTAAATCATTTGATTCTATGGTTTTAATCCATTTCGAAAAACGTTCAGGAATGTTTAAATCATTATCAGAAATGGTCAGAAAATCATCACTTTCAATTTTTTTACTCTTGCCGAATATTTTTTTGAATAAGTTTTTCATCTAAATTATTCTATTAATCTATCATCACAGTTTGGTCTGGATTCTCAAACTCTAATTTATCTTCACTATTTTCTTCGGAATTAAACTTACGTCGCATCCACATTTTTAAACGCATACTTAAATAGAATAACGCTGGAACAACGACTAAAGTTAAGAAGGTTGCAATGAATAAACCATAAATAACCGTCCAAGCTAATGGACCCCAGAAAATAACATTATCACCACCAAAATATATTTTAGGATCAAA
>DAISIZ010000010.1:0-13093 GCA_036821745.1 Aurantibacter sp.
ATGCCAAGTTTTCAAAAATTTGTGAAGAGCACAATATTAAATTTATTGGAGCTTCGGACCAAATGATTGACCGTATGGGAGATAAGGCAAATGCTAAGTCTACTATGATTGCTGCTGGTGTACCATGTGTACCTGGAAGTGAAGGTGTTATTGAAACGTTTGAAGACTGTAAAAAAGTAGCCTTAGAAACAGGTTATCCAGTAATGCTTAAAGCATCTGCTGGTGGTGGTGGAAAAGGTATGCGTGCTGTTTGGAAAGAAGAAGATTTAGAAAACGCATGGGAATCTGCTCGTGCTGAATCTAAAGCGGCTTTTGGAAATGATGATATGTATATGGAAAAGCTTATTGAAGAGCCTCGCCATATTGAAATTCAAATTATTGGAGATTCTAAAGGGAAAGCGTGTCACTTATCAGAAAGGGATTGTTCTGTACAAAGACGTCACCAAAAATTAACAGAAGAAGTACCTTCGCCATTTATGACAGATGATTTACGTCAAAGAATGGGAGAGGCTGCTGTAAAAGCTGCCGAATACATTAAATATGAAGGCGCTGGAACTGTTGAGTTTTTAGTAGATAAGCATAGGAATTTCTACTTTATGGAAATGAATACACGTATCCAAGTAGAGCATCCAATTACTGAACAAGTTATAGATTTCGATTTAATACGTGAGCAAATTTTAGTAGCTGCAGGAGTAGAGATTTTAGGTAAAAACTATTTACCTCAATTACACTCTATAGAATGTCGTATTAATGCTGAAGATCCATTTAATGACTTTAGACCATCGCCAGGTAAAATTACAGTTTTACATGCGCCAGGTGGACACGGAGTTCGTTTAGATACGCATGTATATGCAGGGTATTCTATACCACCTAATTACGATTCTATGATTGCTAAGTTAATTACTACTGCACAATCTAGAGAAGAAGCAATTAGTAAAATGAAACGTGCTTTAGATGAGTTTGTTATTGAAGGAATTAAAACAACGATTCCTTTCCATAGACAATTAATGGATCATCCAGATTATATTGCTGGTAATTACACCACTAAATTTATGGAAGATTTTGTAATTGATAAAAACGCTTAATTACACTTGTTGTAAATTTGCTTACCAATTAAAAAGCCTATGAAATTTGTTTCATAGGCTTTTTTTGAGTTTAAAATTAGAGAGTCATACTGTTTTTAAGTATTGCTTTCTTTAAAAATTAACATTTAACAAATTGATTCCATATTTTAAACTCGTATTTTTACGTAAAATATGATTTGTTATGAAAAAAAAATACACAAAATTAGTTTATTGTACAATTCTAATGCTGTTTTCAGCATTTGTATCAGTAGCACAAAGTAATTCATTTTGGACTGAAATAGACAAAAGTAAAGCGTCGTCTTCAGAGTTGCATTTTAGGAAAACAGAACCAATAAAAGCTACTTTTTATAATTTGAATCTTGAAGCTTTAAAACGAGTTTTAGTTAATGCGCCGCAACGTGAGGATTTAAATGTTAATTCTAATCTTAATATAACATTACCTGCACCTAACGGGAAATTAGAAGTTTTTAAGGTTGTAGAAGCATCTGTTATGGCAAGTGAGCTTCAAGCTAGATATCCTGAACTTCGTTCATATACTGCACAAAGTGTTAATAATCCGGGAACTGTATTAAGATTTTCTATCACAAATAAAGGACTTCACGTTATGGGGTCATCACCTAAAGATGGGACTTTTTATGTAGATCCATATTCTAAACTTGGTAATAACTATATTGTTTATAATAAAAAAGATTTGCCTGCTCTTGAAGGTGGTTTAGATTGTCAATATGTTAATACAGAAGCGGATAACGAAAGATTTACAAATTCATCAACTTCATTAACTTCTTTAAATGCTAATGATGGAATGATGAGAAATTATAGGTTAGCTGTAGCAACAACAATAGAATATTCTGAATTTCATTGGACAGCAGCTGGTTTAAATGCTGGATCTCCTATAGCTGATAAACGTGCAGCAGTAATGGCAGCTATTATAGTGACTATCACCAGGAATAATTTTATTTATGAACGTGAGTTGTCTATAACAATGACTTTAGTTGGAAATAACGATAGTATAGTGTTTATTGATAATGACAACTTTAATAACGATAATGCACAAATTCTTATTAACCAAAGTCAAACCGAAATTGACAATGTTATTGGTTCAGCTAATTATGATATAGGACATACATTTAGTACCGGCGGAGGTGGATTAGCCCAATTAGGTTCGCCTTGTGGAAATGGTAAGGCACGAGGTATTACTGGAGGACCAAATCCAGTAGGTGATCCATACGATATTGATTTTGTTGCCCATGAGTTAGGACACCAATTTGGAGCACCACATACATGGAACGGTACTCAAGGTAATTGTACTACTGGTTCAAGAGGAGATAATGATGCTTACGAAGTAGGAAGTGGAACAACTATTATGGCTTATGCAGGTATTTGTGCAGGTGATAATGTTCAAGGTAATAGTGATGCTTATTTTCATCAAAAAAGTTTAGATCGAATTTTTACATTTGTTAGTTCTGCTTTTGGTGGAGGATGTAGTAATAATACAAATACTGGAAATAATGCGCCAACAGCAGATGCTGGAGCCGCTCTTACATTGCCTATTTCTACACCTTATAAATTAACTGGTTCTTCAACTGACCAAGATGGAACTGCAACGCATACTTTTACTTGGGAACAATATGATTTAGGGCCAGCAGGTTTGCCATTAGAAGCAAATAATGTTGGGCCAATGGTTAGGTCTTTTGAGGGTACAAGTAATCCGGTAAGATTTATCCCAAATTTATCAGACTTAAAGGAGTCTAATGGGAATTCTACTACTTGGGAAAAATTACCATCAGTAAGTAGATCTCAGTCTTTTAGACTTACGGTAAGAGATAATGATGTTAGAGGTGGACAAACTGCTGTATCTCCGGTAACAGTTAATTTTTTAAACAATTCTGGCCCTTTTAGAGTTACATCTCAAAATATAGATCAATTAGTATGGACTCCAGGTGATACAGAAACGATAAGTTGGGACGTTAATAACACTGATAATGGTGCTGCAGGATCACCAAACGTAAATATATTATTATCTACAGATAATGGTTTGACTTATACAACAACATTAATAGCAAATGTTCCTAATGATGGTAGTCAAGATATAGTTGTGCCAAATGTACAAGCAGCAAATTGTAGAATTATGGTTGAAGCTGCAACTAATGCGTTTTTTAATATCAATACTAAAAACATTGCTATTGGTAACTATGTTTATCAAGTAAACCAAGGTTGTAATGACTATACTATTAATCCTAATGCGTTAGTTGATGAGAACTCTATGTCGTTTTCTTCATTTCCAATTAACGTTCCAGACTCATTCACTATAACTGATCTAAATGTAAGTGTAGATGCTAGTCATAATACCAGTGGTTCAATATTTATAGCAGTTGTTCCACCATCGGTAGGGGCACAAGTGAGAATGGTTTCTGGTTCATGTATTGGGCCGCAGGATTTAGTAGTTACTTATGATGATGCTGGCGGAGCGATTAATTGTGCTAGTACTAATACCAATGATAATGTGACGCCTGCACAGGCTCTTAATGTTGCTAATGGAGGAGACTCTCAAGGTCAATGGTTATTTTTTATTACAGATATTAATATTGGAGATGGAGATAGATTAACACTTAATTCTGCTACATTGAATATTTGTTTTAGTGAAATTGTTCCAATTTTAGCTACAGAATCATTTAATTTTGAAGACAATTTAGGTATATATCCTAACCCTAACAATGGTGAGTTTACAGTTAATTTAAAACAAACAAAATCTAATAAAGTAACTGTAAATGTTCACGATTTAAGAGGTCGTAAAATTTACGACAATGCTTTCAAAACTCAAGGTAGCTTAAATGAAAATATTAACTTAGGTAGTGTTCAATCTGGTGTTTACTTAGTAAGTGTAAATGATGGAGAAAACCAAATAACTAAAAAGATTTTAGTTAACTAATATTTAAATATATTCCATAAAAAAAATCCAGTAAATATAATTTACTGGATTTTTTGTTTTTATTAGTTAAGTTTTAAACTAACTCCATAATAAAGGTTTTCTTTTTACCACGGTTAATTACAATGTATTTATTGTGAATTAAATCGTTAAACGTTATGGTGTAGTTTTCCTTTACTTTTTCTTTATTAACAGCGACTGAGTTTTCTTTTAAAGCACGTCTAGCTTCTCCGTTACTGGCTAAAAATTGTGTTTCAGCAGAAAGTGCAGCAATCATGTCTAGACCATTTTCTATTTTATCTTTACTGATTTTAGCTGTTTTTACGCCTTCAAATACATCTAAAAACAAAGATTCATCTAAAGCATTAATGTCTGCTTTAAAGTCTTTGCTAAATAGAATTGTTGAGGCTTTTATAGCATTATCTAAATCGGTTTTGCTATGAACAAATATTGTTACTTCTTCAGCTAAACGTTTTTGTAATTGTCTTAAATGTGGTTCAGCTTTATGTGCTTCAATTAGATTATCAATTGTAGCTTTATCTAAAAATGTAAAGATTTTAATATACTTTTCTGCATCTTCGTCACTAGTATTTAGCCAAAATTGGTAAAACTTGTAAACCGAAGTTTTATTAGCATCTAACCAAACATTTCCACCTTCACTTTTACCAAATTTAGATCCATCGGCTTTAGTAATTAAGGGACAAGTCATAGCGTAAGCTTTAGCTTTTTCTTCACCTGTATTCATTCGTCTTACTAACTCAGTACCTGTGGTGATGTTTCCCCATTGATCACTTCCACCCATTTGTAATTTACAATTAAGGTGTTTGTGTAAATGGTAAAAATCGTAACCTTGTATTAATTGATACGTAAATTCTGTAAACGACATTCCTACATTTCCTTCGTCTCCACTTAAACGTTTTTTTACAGAGTCTTTAGCCATCATATAGTTTACAGTGATACGTTTACCAACATCACGAGCAAAATCTATAAAACTAAAATCTTTCATCCAGTCATAGTTGTTTACTAAAACTGGTGCATTTTCCTTTGTAGAGCTAAAGTCTAAAAAGCGAGATAATACACTTTTTATTCCTGCTACATTATGGTTGAGTGTTGCTTCATCTAATAAATTACGTTCGTCACTTTTTCCAGAAGGATCTCCAATCATTCCGGTAGCTCCACCAACTAAAGCTACTGGTTTGTGTCCGGCTTTTTCTAAGTGAACTAATAAAATAATAGGTACCAAGCTACCAATGTGAAGTGAATCGCTAGTAGGATCAAATCCTATATAAGCTGTAGTCATCTCTTTATTAAGTTGTGTCTCTGTGTCTGGCATAATATCGTGTATCATACCGCGCCATCTTAATTCTTCTACAAAAGGATTTGTTGTCATTGTTATGTTTTTTTTCTGCAACAAATATAAAAACAATACCTTATTTAGCCGATAATTAATTAATTTAGTTTTATGATTTTAGTTACTGGTGGTACGGGTTTAGTAGGTTCTCATTTATTATATGAGTTGGTTTCAAATAATGAGCCTGTTCGAGCATTATATAGAACTGATGCTTCTAAGCTAAAAGTAAAAAAAGTATTTACTTATTATAGTGATGATGCAGCTTCACTTTTTGACCAAATAGAATGGTTTAAATCCGATTTAAATGATGTTCCGTCATTAATTGAGGCCTTTTGTGATGTTGATTATGTTTATCATTGTGCGGCTTTTATTTCATTTAATCCAAATGACTTTAATAAGCTTCAAAAAATAAATATTGAGGGTACCGCAAATATTGTTAATTTATGTTTGTCAGAAAACATTAAGAAATTATGTTACGTTAGCAGTATTGCAGTCTTAGGAACTCATTTAAATAAGCAAATAACAAACGAAGATAGTCAGTGGAATAGTGAAGCAGTAAACTCGGTTTATGGTATTACAAAATATGATGCAGAGCTTGAAGTTTGGAGAGGTATTCAGGAAGGTTTAAATGCCGTTATAGTTAATCCTGGTGTTATTTTGGGTCCAGGCTTTTGGGATTCTGGTAGTGGTCAGATTTTTAGTCGTATAAACAAAGGGTTGCGTTACACAACAAATGGAACTGTGGCTTGTATAGATGTGTTAGATGTTGTTTTGGTTATGACAAAGCTTATGCATAGCAATATAAGTAATAACCGTTTTGTGTTAGTGTCTAATAATACGAGTTATAAAGATTTGGGTAGCGAAATTGCTAATGCTTTAGGTGTTAAACCACCAAAAAAACTTTTATCTTCTATTGTGTTACAAGTTTTATGGCGTTTAGATTGGTTTAAATCTTTAGTGACAAGATCACCAAGATTAATAACAAAGTCTTTAGCTAATACTTTAATAAGTCATCACAATTATAGTTCTGACAAAGTAAAACAGCAATTAAACTTTAAGTTCAGGCGTTTTTCTAAAACCATTGAAGAAACATCACTTTTATTTAAAAAAGATTACAAGATTTTTTAATTAGAAATTAAGGTAGATTTTAATCCTTTTTTCTTCATTTTTTGTTCTTGACTCTTATCAATTTTAATGTAGCTCTGTTCTTGAGCGACGGTTTTTAAAATTAAAAGACTATCCTTTACTTTTTTGTAGATAAGATTAAAGTCTTTAAGATTATAAGAATAGTAAGTATTACTTTCAGCAAATGTTATTGAATCTATTTGGTGTTTTTGGAACACAAAATCTTCTGGCATAATTGAATTTTCTTCCAATAATTTTTTATTGACACCTTTAGCAGCAGATGCAATGGCAAGGTCTAAAATGATATGAGACATTTTCTCTTTAGTCAATAAATTTTCAGGAATATCAGGTTTTTTTACATCATAGCATGATGTAAAAAAGCATAACATAAATATGGTAACACCTATTTTTTTCAAAATTATCTATTAAAAGTTAACTGCTTTGCGTTTTTAACGTCATTAACCTTAAAATTATTATAAGCTAAATGACCATTTACAAAGGTATGAGAAATTCTAGATTTAAATGTTGTGCCTTCAAAAGGGGACCAACCACATTTGTAAAGAATATTATCTTTATTAACTGTCCAAGGCTGGTTTAAGTCTACTAAAACTAAATCGGCATAATAACCTTCTTTAATGTATCCACGTTTTTCAATATCGAATAAAATTGCAGGATTATGACACATTTTTTCAACAATCTTTTCAATGCTAATTAAGCCTTTATGGTGCATTTCTAATAATGCAGGTAAAGCATGTTGTACTAATGGTCCTCCACTTGGGGCTTTAGTGTACACATTATCTTTTTCTTCAATTGTATGTGGCGCATGATCTGTAGCTATCACATCAATTCTATCGTCAAGTAAAGCTTTTAAAAGTTGTTCTTGATCATTTTTAGTTTTAACAGCAGGATTCCATTTTATTAAAGTACCTTTTTTGCCGTAATATTGGTCGTTAAACCATAGGTGATGAATACAAACTTCGGCAGTAATTTTCTTATCCTTAAGCGGTTTTTTATTACTGAATAACTTTGTTTCTTTTCCAGTAGATAAATGGAATACGTGTAATCTAGCGCCTGTTTTCTTAGCTAATTCAATCGCTTTAGACGATGAAATATAACAAGCTTCTTCACTACGAATTTTTGGATGATATTTAATTGGAATATCTTCTCCAAATTCTTCAACATATTTAGCTGTATTAGCTCTAATAGTAGCTTCATCTTCACAATGAACCGAAATCACTAGATCTGTACTAGAGAATATTTGTTCTAAAACCTCAGGATTATCAACTAGCATATTTCCTGTTGATGATCCTAAGAATAACTTTAATCCAGCAACTTGCTTAGGATCTACTTTTTTAATTTCTTCTAGATTGTCGTTGGTTCCACCAAACATAAAAGAATAATTGGCGTAAGCACTTTGTGATGCTGTATTAAACTTTTCGTTTAATTTCTCTATGGTTGTTGTTTGCGGATTGGTGTTTGGCATCTCTATGAAAGAAGTAATACCTCCAGCAACTGCAGCACGAGATTCTGTTTCAATATTAGCTTTGTGCGTTAATCCTGGTTCACGAAAATGTACTTGATCATCAATAGCACCAGGAATTAAATACTTTCCTTCTGCATCAATAATAATTGTATCGGCAGATTTTGAACTTATTGAAGTTTCAATTTTTGAAATTTTTTCGCCTTCAATTAAAATGTCACCTTCAAAAATTTCACCTTCGTTTACAATTTTTGCGTTCTTTATTAATGTTGTTTTTTCTATCATAACTTTGGGCTGGGTTATTTTTTAAGTAGGCTTTTTAGTTTCATTGTGATGACTCCAAATATCGCTTCAGAAATTATGCCAGAGCTTAATTTAGATTCACCTTTTGTTCTGTCTGTAAAAATGACAGGTATTTCGGTAATTTTAAATTGTTTTAAGTAAGCTTTAAATTTCATTTCAATTTGAAATGCATAGCCAATAAATTTAATGTTGTTTAAATCTATAGTTTCTAAAACTTTTCTTTTGTAACACACAAATCCAGCAGTCGTATCTTGAATTTTCATTCCAGTAATCAGTCTAACATAAACCGATGCACCATACGAAAGAATAACTCTAGTTAATGGCCAGTTTACCACATTAACACCTGTGACATAACGAGATCCAACAGCAACGTCGGCACCATTACGGCAAGCGTTATATAGTTTTATCAGATCTTTTGGGTTATGAGAAAAATCGGCATCCATTTCAAAAATGTAGTCGTAATCTTTTTCTAAACACCATTTAAATCCGTGAATGTATGCCGTTCCTAATCCTGATTTTTGCTGTCTTACTTCAAGAAAAATTTGATTAGGATACAATTTTTGTAATTCCTCAACTTTTCTATAAGTTAAATCTGGCGAATTATCATCGACTATTAAAATGTCAAAATGCTTAGGTAGATTCACCACAGCTTCTATAATAGCCGAGATGTTTTCTATCTCGTTATAGGTGGGAATTATTACTATGGCATCATTCATTTTATACTAAATACGTGTATGTGGCAAATGTACATTTTTAAACCAACAAAAAATTTAAAAATTATCTTAAAATACAAACACTATTTATTGTTTTAGTAGTAATTTTAAATCGTGATTAGAACCCTTCTATATAACGATATCGTAACGGTTGTTTTATGCTTTTGTTTGCTGTTAATTGCATTAACTCGCTTTACAGAAGCAAAACGCTTACATGCCTATTTAGAGTTGCTTTATAGTACTAAATATGTAAAGCGTTATGGGAAGGATATTAAGTTTTTCGATGCTTTTAATGTAGTATTCTATATTGTTTTTGTTTTAAGCATAACTGTTTTATGTTACCCATACATAAATACACAATTACCCGATTTTAGTATTTTATATAGATATTTATTAATTTTTGCAGGCTTGTTTGTTTTTTTTGGTCTCAAGTTTTTAGTTGAATTGTTAATTGCTAAAATATTTAATATCGAGTCAGTCATTAAACGTTACTTATTTAAAAAATATAGTTATAGACATTTTACGGTTGTGTTTTTATTGCCAATTTTAGCCGTGTTAACGTATCATAATTATTATCATAAAACTGCTACATTGTACGTGTTATTTTTTGTTTTTGGAGTACATTTAATTAATTGCTTTTTTGTTGTTAAGTCATTTTTTATTTTGCTTAGACAAAATATATTTTATTTTATTTTGTATCTTTGCACTCTTGAAATTGCCCCTTACGTCCTATTATACAAGTATTTGGGATAAATACCGACGAAAGGTTCAAAAATGACGACGTATGAAAATAAAAACGATATTAGTATCTCAACCAGAACCAAAAGTTGAAAATTCACCTTACTTTGATTTAAGTGAAAAACATAAAGTAAAGATAGATTTTAGACCTTTTATTCATGTTGAAGGTGTTCCTTCTAAAGAAATTAGACAAGAAAAAATAGATTTATCAAAATTTACTGCCATAATATTAACAAGTCGTAATGCTGTAGATCACTTTTTTAGAGTTGCCGAAGAAATGCGATTTAAAGTGCCAGATACGATGCGTTATTTTTGCCAGTCTGAAGCTGTTGCTTATTACTTACAGAAATACGTGGTTTATAGAAAACGTAAAATTTATGTGGGTAAACGTTTATTTGCTGATTTAATTCCATTAATCAAAAAGTATAAAGACGAAACGTTTTTATTACCAACTACCGATAAAGTTAAACCTTTAGTACCAGAATTATTAGATGGTTTAAAAATTAATTGGACTCAGGCAACGTTTTACAAAACAGTAATTAGTGATTTAAGTGATCTAGAAGATGTGTTTTTTGACATTTTAGTATTCTTTAGTCCAAGTGGAATAGAATCTTTATTTCATAACTTCCCAGACTTTAAGCAAAACGATACAAGAATCGCTGTATTTGGTAAAACAACAATTAAAGCGGTTGAAGCAAGAGGTTTACGTGTAGATATTGCTGCACCAACACCAGAAACGCCAAGTATGACAATGGCACTTAAAAAGTATATTCAAGAAGAGAATAAAAAGTAATTTATAATCTCTTAAGTAATATAAAAAAATGCGACCAAAATTAATTGGTCGCATTTTTTTATGCTTTTGTTTAAAGCCTTATTTTAAAACTTTAAAGTAGCTCCAACTAAAAAGTTACTTGTTGCTTGCGGATAATACCCAGTTCCTTCAATAGTTGTTATCGTTCCAGGAACAGAAAAATCGTCGTCATAAGTAAAGTAATAACCATTTGAGATATAGTCTCTGTCTAAAATGTTATTTACTAAAGCATTTAATGTTATAGATTTAAAAATCTTATTGGTTTTAATCTCATAAGATATATTTAAATCATTAACAAAGTAATCGTTAAGCTTAGAGACTTTAGAGTCTATATTACCCATATACTGTTCACCAACAAATTTAGATAGTAAAGACAATTTCATATTTTCAATTGGCTTAAAAGTTAAAGCTGTACCTGCTATTATTTCTGGTGAAAATGCTATATTGGTATCACCTAAGTTTCTTAACTGCCCATCAATAGATGCAAACTTATTTACGTTTTTGTTTGTGCTTAAAGTAACGTTAGCTTGTAAATCGAATTTATTAGATATTTTCACAGCACTTTCTAGTTCTATACCTAAACGGTAACTTTTTCCAGAGTTAGTTCTTATTGCTGCTCCAACGTCATCTAAAGCACCAGTTAATACTAACTGCTCGTCATATAACATGTAATACGTGTTAGCTTTAAAAATTAATTTAGGAGAAGTATATCTCCATCCTAATTCAAAATCATTTAATTCTTCTGGCTTAATGTCTTTGTTGCTTTCAAAATCACTTCTACTTGGTTCTCTATTCGCTCTAGCATAAGAAAAGTAAAAGTTGTTTTTATCATTTAAGTTATAAGATGCACCTGCTTTAGGGTTGAAAAATCTAAATGTTTTATCAATTTCAAAAAGGTTTAAGTCAGAATTAATTCCGCTAGTATCGTAATTAACCACTCTGTACTGTAAATCACCAAATAAGCTTAATTTGTCATTTAGTTTATAAGTTGCTTTTGCAAACCCATTAAAGTCGTATTTGTCTCCGTCACTTTCATAATAACGATTTCTAATTTCACTATTGCTCGCATATTGCGACCAAATAACTTCACCAAAATGATCACCGTGGTATGAGCTGTAAAAGACACCTGAGCTTAAATTTAATTTATCATCCTTGTAATTTACATTGGCGTTTACAACGTAAAAATCATTATCTAACCATCGTCTTCTAATTACATCGGTTTGGTTAATGGTTTGTCCTCCAATAGTAATTTCGTTTATGTTGTATGTCGAAAAATCTTCATCTTCTTTGTACTGCTCAAAATAACCCCGACCATAAGTGTAGTTTAAACCTAAGTTAGTAGACCAATTATTAGAAAATTTCTCATTCCAATGTAATTGGTAATGATCTTGGTTGTAGTTATCTACTTCATTGTCATAAAAACGATCAAACCCATTAGCATCTGTATATTGTCCTGCAGGATTAAATCTTCTGTTTTCGTCTAATTGATCTTGGTCTATACCAAACCATGATTGGTAAGTAACTTCTTGTCCGCCAAATGTAACTGCTTTAATTAAGGTGTTGTCGTCTACATAAGCACCTTGTAAAAAATAAGATTTTAAGTCAGATGAAGCTCTGTCAATATAACCGTTTGATATAATTTGAGATAAACGACCCGAAATTTCAAAATGGTTATTTAGTAAACCTGTGCTGTATTTTACGGTATGTTTTCTGGTGTCAAAACTTCCAATACTATTAGAAATTTCACCTTTAGCTTCTTTAGAAACGGCATCTGTTAATACATTAATACTCGCTCCAAAAGCTCCAGAACCATTTGTAGATGTTCCTACACCTCTTTGTAGTTGTAAGCTTTGCACTGATGAAGAGAAATCACCTAAATTTACCCAAAACGTACCTAAACTTTCTGAGTCATTGTAAGGAATACCATTAATAGTAATGTTAGTAGATTGCGAGCTAATACCACGAACTCTAATCCCTGTGTAACCAACACCAGCTCCAGCATCACTTGTTGTAACTACCGATGGTAAAAAGTTTAATAAAATTGGAATGTCTTGACCTAAGTTACGAGATTCTAAATCTTCTTTAGATACGTTTGAGTGTGTAATAGGTGAGTCTGCATCGACTCTTACAGATTTTACTAAAACTTCATCTAAGATTTCAGTTTTTGTAGAATCTTTAGCTTTTGTTTGTTGCTCTTTAGTTTGAGCATTTACTGAAAAACCAAGTGCTAATAGCGAAGCACTAAAAATTAATTTTTTCATTACGATTACAATTAATCGAATAAAAAGAGGCCATTATTCTTATTTATATAAAAATATTGGTGTAGCCAAAATGGCATTATTAACAAAATCCCTAAACAGCATTATCTGTTCCAGGTTCTTTGGGTATGATCTCAGCCGTTTTTAAATTGAATTTAATCTAAAAAAAGCACCCCTTTTTTGAGAACGCTGCAAAGGTAGGAAGTTTTTTTAATTATAAATACAGATTTATTATTTTTTTAATCCAAGTCTGGTTTACGTCGGTTAATTTTTCTTTCGGAATTTATGCGCTTACTTTTAAGT